>NZ_BCUS01000062.1 GCF_001591345.1 Variovorax boronicumulans NBRC 103145
CCTTCGAGTGTCCGGGGAAGATCACTTATCACTCGGTGCAGCGGAAGTTGGCTGGGCCGGTGCAGCAGGGCTATCCGCTGCCGCAGTTTCCGCAGAGCGTTTGCGTGGAATGCCTGCTCCACGCCATGCAGTCGGGCCAAGCATTGGCCGCGAAGAATGGCTAGCGTCGAATGGATCGACCCGCCACAGCACGGCTCAGCCATGCTGATCCAACAGCGGCTGACTACGGAGCCCGTTGCCTCGGGCACCTACGCGCTGCTGGACATGGCGTTCGCTCCAGAACTGGCGTCGCAGTTGAAGCACGCGGCTGGCGCGCACCCACTCGTAAGCCTCTACACAGACCTGTACAGCGGCCCGGGCCTCGATGCGATCGCTCCGACGCTGCTGGAGTTGCCCGCGAATGACGATGACCGACTGCCACTTCTCGAGCGACTGCTACGCCTGACCAGCGGCAAGCCGATGCTGAGCATCATCGCCACGGACTTGCCTGCAGGGTCACTCGCGCTGCATTTTCAGCAGCAGATGGAGGCCGTGACACCGGACAAGAAAGCTTGGATGCTCCGGCTGGCGGACACCCGGTCGTTTCACGCGCTGCTCGAGGTGTTCACACCCAGTCAACGCGAACGGCTTCTCGCGGGCGTGAAGCACTGGCACTACCTCGGGCGCGACGGGCAACTCGTCTCCGTATCCGGCACGTCGCCCCAGGCAGCGCCAGAGACCCAGCCCTATGAATTGGAGGACCTCCAGCATGAGCGGCTGCAGCGCCTTGCATTGCCGGACGCCCTGCTCTTCAACATCGTGCGGCGCCCCGATCTGTTCGGCCCGTTGCACGGGCGAGTCTCCGTCGCGCATGCATGCATCGAAGACGCACTGGAAAAATTGACCCCGACCGCCGAACTTCACGACGCAAGACTCTATGGCGCCGTGATTTCGGCGCTTTCCGAACAACAACTGATCCTGGATGAGGTGGCCTGACGCATGCCGAAAATTCGCGCATTGAAATCGCTGCTTCTTGCGTTGTGGGCGATCTTGCTGGTGGGCACCTTGACGACTGGCTGCGATGCCAAGGAAGCCACGCCTTCCGCTGCCGAGGAAAACGAGATCGGGCTGCAGGTCGAAGGGCTGAACTACTCTGGCGTTCCCATCGGCGTCTTCTATGTGAACGACCAGTGGGCTGGCAATGTCGGCATGTATGCAGGTGGTCGCAGTGTTGCGACCAGCATCGGACTTCCAAAGGTCTGGCGACCAGGCCTCAAGGTCACGATCAAGTGGCGCAACGACGTGCTGTACGCAAAGGATCCACAAGGCCTGTACACCCACGTGCTGGAAATCCCGCCATATGGCGACATGCTGCAAGGCAGCTTGTGGGTGGCCTTCTTGCCCAATGACCACATTCAAATCTATGCGTCCAACTACGGACCGGGGCACCTCAAATTTCCCAACAGGGACCTGATCAATCCACGGGACTATTGCCTGATTCGTCCCGCTTGCCATGACAAGTACTACCCACAGGCACGCGTGCCGGAACTCTGGGAAGTCTATTCACCGTTTCGATTGTCCGATCCTCCGACCGAGCAAGAAAGACAAGAAGCGATGCGGCAATCGCCTGAACTCAGCCAGTTGAGCCTCGAGCCATGACGACAAGCAAGCTCTTGGAATCCATTGGCGAAGATTCCCTGGCACTGACCGGAGCACACAAGGTGCTCTTTCTTGCCGGCCATAGCCCCTGCCGCCTCTCCCTGCAGCAAGGAGCGGTACTTTGGCGGAGACTCCGCGCATTGAAATCGTTGCTACTCACGTCGTTGGCTATCTTGCTGGTCAGCACCTTGCTGATTGGATGCGATGCCAAAGACGCGACACCAGCAGGTGCCGAAGAGAAAGAGATCGGATTGCAGGTGGAAGGGCTGAACTACTCCGGCGTTCCTATTGGCGTTTTCTATGTGAACGACCAGTGGGCTGGCAATGTCGGCACATTTGCGGGTGGCCATAGCGTCGCCACCAGCATCGGGCTTCCCCGCGTCTGGCATACCGGCCTGAAGGTCACTGTGAAGTGGCGAAACGATCTGCTGTATGCCAAGGACCCCAAGGGTCTCTACACCACAGTAGTGGATGTTCCGCAGTACAGCGACTTTCCCGGTGGTTCTTTATGGGTCGCGTTCTTGCCGAACGATCAGATCAAGGTCTTTGCGTCGCAGTACGGACCAGGCCACCCCCAATTTCCCGATCCGGAGCTCATCAATCCACGGCAGTACTGTCTGATTCGTCCGACATGCCGCGACCAGTTTTATCCGGGAGAGCGCGTCCCCGAAGCATGGGAAACCTTGCCGATTGCACTGCAGCCTTCGCCCCCTCCAGCTTCTGTCGCAGTCACTCCTCCGCCAAAGGAGCCTGAAAAAAGGCCCACGCGATGACAACAAGCAAAGCACTTGAATCCATTGGAGAAGACCCGTTGGCCCTGACCAGGGTGCAAAAAGCGCTCTGCCTCGCACAACAATCCTCGACGGCCAATCTCCCCTGTAGCAAGGAGCTGCACTACGGCTTCTTCTTCGATGGCACCAACAACAATCGCTTGCGCGACACACCGAGCAAGAGCCAGAGCAATGTGGCTCGGCTCTATGACGTGTTTGACGCGAATCCTGCCGAACACGCCCGCATCTACGCTGCGGGGGTAGGCACTCCGTTTCTGAAGGAAGTCGGTGACAGCGGACTGGGTGCTGCCGCCAATGCAGGCTTGGGAGCAGGTTGGGGCGGTGAAGCGCGCATCAACTGGGCACTATTGCAATTGCACGACTCGCTGTATCGGCACTTCTTCACCGGAAACTTCAGCGCCTCACTCGGCACCAGTGACATCGCCACAGTCAAGGTGATGTCGGCCGACATCAATATGTCGCCCGCAGCCATTCGCAATCTTGGAAAGAGTGAAGTCCAGATGCTTCGTGAAGTGGGGCTGACCGACAAGCTGGGGAACATTCTTGATACGACAGTCACGTCTGTACGGGACAAGGCGCGCGGCGACGTCCTTCGAGAGCGCCGTCAACAACTGTGGAGCAAGCTGAGCGGTCTGGTCCAGCGCAAGCCCAAGCTGGAGAAGTTGTGCATTTCGGTTTTTGGCTTCTCGCGTGGTGCGGCTGAAGCGCGCGCTTTTTGCAACTGGCTGCGCGATGCGGTGGACCCCGATTTCACACTCGCCGGAATCAAGGTCGAGGTCGTTTTTCTCGGGATCTTCGACACAGTCGCCTCAGTGGGGTTGGCACAAAGCGCGTTGATCCGGGACGGGCACGACGGCTGGGGACGTCCAAAGGATCTTGCCGTCCCAGCCTATGTGAAACGCTGCGTGCATCTCGTGTCGGGACATGAGGTGCGTGGCTCGTTTCCGCTGGATCTGGCGGGCGGCGACGGCATCGAAGTGGTCTACCCAGGCGTGCATTCGGATGTGGGTGGCGGCTATCCGCCGGGAGAGCAGGGTCGCGGGTGCGCAACGGGCTCCGCTCTCGCACCAAACGACAGTGCAAAGCTTTCGCAAGCGCCGCTGTGCCACATGTTCCGCGAGGCTGTCGCAGCCGGCGTGCCGCTGAATCCCCATGCGCCAGGCGTGACACAGGAAATGCGCGACGCCTTCAAGGTCGCGCCTGCGCTGCGCGAAGCCTTCAATGCCTATGTAGCGGCCGTCAAGCCGCTGCTCGGCGATGGCATCAGTACCCCGGCCGCCATGCAGACCCACTACGGGCTCTACGTACGCTGGCGTCGGCTTCGCCTAGGCCCGACCGGCGCTGAAGCCCTTGAGGCACAGGACTTCCTCAAACGCGCCAAACAGTTCAAGTACGGGCAGGACTACACCGACTTGACGCTTGCCAACGCCGAGCTTCGAGACGAGTGGAAGGCCGTCAAGAAGGACGAGAACAATCCTGTGTATGAGGAAACCTTGCTCGGCACGCTCTTGAGGCACAGTGCCGTCTCAACATACCTCGCGGACTGGATATGGGGCGAAAAAGTACGGCAGTGGAAAGACGTTCGGCGGCACTGGAACAGTCCCGACCCACTGCCCTCGGCTGTCGTTCGTTTGCTGGACGACTATGCCCACGACTCGCGCGCCTGGTTCAAGCCGACGGGCGAAACCAATGAATCGACCTGGCGTGCGAAGCAAACAGAACGCATGGCCCAACTCGAGGCCAAGGATGCAGCCAACAAGGAAGGAGAGCGCAGGAACCGTGCAATTCTCGACACAGCGCAAGAGGCTGCACGCAGAGGGCGACCGGTGTACGCCCCCACGATCTATCCACCACCACCCGCTCTCACTAAGCAGGAACTCGCCGATCTGACGGCTTACCGCAAGGACAAGACCCTTCCAACCGAAACCGGCTCTCGCGAGCCCAGCTCGATCTGGGGCTACCTGCGCTGGCGCACGCTGTACCGAAACGGTGTGGCGTTGACCAACAAGGAGCGTCTGGACTCCTACATTTCGGCGCAACCACCCAAGGAGCCACCGCCCATGGATGCAGAAGGGATGCGGCAGATCATGAGCACCAAGGGTATCGGGGACATATTCAGCGGCATGCGTTGAGCCCTATATCCCCGGACAGCACACTCAACGTGCGCTTCTTTGTCGACGACCCTGCTCGAGGGGTCATCTCCGACACCAAAGACTCACCTCGGACTCGACTGTTCGGTGACGCCGGATCCAAATGAATCCGATCGCCCTCATCCTGGTCGTCGGCACCCTGCCGTCGGTGGTCTGCACGCTCTTCCTGATCGGCCATCGCGCACGCCCCCGTCCGTCTTGGGCTCCTCGCTTGAAGAAGGCCTGGCTGTTCGTGCTCGTTCTGGCTGGCACCGCGTTGCTCTACCTCGGTGCGCGCTATGTGCTTGTCGATGCACGCGATGCAGGCGCACGTCTCGAGACTTACATGGCCGCCGTGACGTTCACACCCTGCATCGTTTCAGGACTCGTCGCCCTGTTCCTCAAGCCTTGACGGCCGCCCTCATTCACCCAATGCGCGCGATCGCCGTCCCGGCCGCCACATAGCCACCGGCCGCAGCGGCGAAGACGATGCGCCCCGCGCGGTGCGCGACCACCTGCATCTCCATCTTCATCGCCTCCATCACCGCGATCACGGCGCCTTCGGCGACCTCGTCGCCGTCCGCGACTTTCCAGCCTTGCAGCGTGCCCGACACCGGCGCAGCCACAGCAGCGGCATCGGCCGCCGGTGCGTTCGCAACAACGCCAGGCGCAGCAGCACCCCCGCCACCCGCCGACGCCAACCCGCGCAGCAACTCCGCCGGCAGCCCCAGCGACATGCGTCGCCCGTCGACCTCGATGGCGGTGCGGTGCAGCGAGGCATCCGGCAGCGGATCGGGCCGCATGCCTGCCGCTTCGTCGTTCGCAAAGTCGGTTTCGATCCAGCGCGTGTGGACCTTGAAGGCATCTTCCGACACGAAGTCGGGGTGCGCCATCACCGCGCGGTGAAACGGCAGCACCGTGGCCAGGCCTTCGATGCGGAATTCCTTGAGCGCGCGGCGTGCGCGTGCGATGGCCTGGGCGCGCGTGGCGCCGGTGACGATGAGCTTGGCCATCAGCGAATCGAAGGTGCCGGGCACCTGCGAGCCGGCGTCCACGCCGGTGTCGACGCGCACGCCCGGGCCCGAGGGGGCGTCGAACACGTGGACGGGGCCGGGTGTCGGCAGGAAGCCGCGGCCCACGTCTTCGGCGTTGATGCGGAATTCGAAGGAATGGCCGCGCGGTGCGGGCGTTTCCTTGACGGACAGCGGCAGGCCTTCGGCGATGCGCAGCTGTTCGATGACGAGGTCGATGCCGGTGGTCTCCTCGGTCACGGGGTGCTCGACCTGCAGGCGCGTGTTGACCTCGAGAAAAGAGATCGCGCCGCTCGCGCTCAGCATGAACTCGACGGTGCCGGCGCCGGTGTAGCCGGCGGCCGCGCAGATGTCGCGTGCCGACTGGTGGATGCGCTCGCGCTGTGCGTCGCTCAGGAAGGGCGCGGGCGCTTCTTCGACCAGTTTCTGGTTGCGCCGCTGCAGCGAGCAGTCGCGCGTGCCGAGCACGACGACGTTGCCGTGCGTGTCGGCGATGACCTGGGCCTCGACGTGGCGCGGGCGGTCGAGGAACTGCTCGACGTAGCACTCGCCACGGCCGAAGGCGGTGATGGCTTCGCGCACGGCCGATTCGTAGAGGCCTTCGACTTCGTCGAGCCGCCACGCGACCTTGATGCCGCGCCCGCCGCCGCCGAAGGCCGCCTTGATGGCGATCGGCAGGCCGTGCTGTTCGGCAAAGGCGAGCACCTCACCCGCGTGGCTGACCGGGTCGGCCGTGCCCGCGACGAGCGGCGCGCCGACCTTCAGGGCGAGCTTGCGGGCCTGCACCTTGTCGCCCAACGTGGCGATGGCCGAGGGCGAAGGGCCGATCCACGTCAGGCCGGCGTCGATCACGGCCTGCGCGAAGGCCGCGCTTTCGGAAAGGAAGCCGTAGCCAGGATGCACGGCATCGGCGCCGCTGCGCTTGGCGATGGCCAGCAGCTTGGGAATGTTCAAGTAGGTGTCGGCCGGGCGGTGGCCGTCCAGGCCGTAGGCCTCGTCGGCGCGGCGCACGTGCAGCGCATTCAGGTCGGGATCGGCGTAGACGGCGACCGACTGCACGCCGTGGTCGGCGCAGGCGCGTGCGATGCGCACGGCGATTTCGCCGCGGTTGGCAATCAGGACTTTTTTCATCGCAGGACTCTCGATCTCAAAGTTCGATGGGGCCGTAGCCGTCCATCGGTTGGAAGCGGACGCGGGCGTTCACGGGGATCTGCCCCGCACGGTCCAGGTGGTGGGTGGCGACCGACGCGATCACGGGGTAGCCGCCGGTGAGCGGGTGGTCGGCCAGGAACAGCACGGGCTGGCCGCTGGGCGGCACCTGGATCGAACCGCGCGCCGTGCCTTCGCTGGGCAGCTCGGCGCTGTTGGCGCGCACCAGAGGCTCTTCGCCGTTCAGGCGGATGCCGACGCGGTTCGACTGCGGTGTCACCGACCACGGCTGGCTGCACAGGCGCTCGACGGCGTCGGCGGTGAACCAGTCGGTGCGCGGGCCGAGCACGATGTCGAGCACGACTTCATCCTGCAAGGTGGGCAGGTCGGTCGGCGGTGCTTCGTTGGCACCGACGACTGCGCCGGTGGCGACGCTGCGCACAGGCAGCACATCGCCCGCGACCACAGCCGGCGGGCCGATGCGGGCCAGCGTGTCGGTCGCGCAGCTGCCGAGCACGGGCGTCACGGCAAAGCCGGCGCGCACGGCCAGGTAGCTGCGGATGCCGGCGACGGGCTCGCCGACAGTGACGGTGTCGCCGTCGGCCAGTGCGACCGGCTGGTAACGCGGCAGCGGCCATTGCGCGCCGTCGGCACGGGTCAGCATGAGCGGGCCGTCGGCGCCGGTGACGGCGATCACTGCGTTGCCGCGGCAGACGAACTGGAAGCCGCCGTAGGCGAGCTCCAGGCAGGCCACGTCCGACGCATTGCCGACCAACCGGTTCGCCGCCTGCAGCGAGCGCTGGTCCATCGCACCGGAGGCGGACACGCCCTGCCGCGCCTGGCCATGGCGACCGCCGTCCTGCCACAGCGCTTGCAAGCCAGCGGCGCGAACTTCGAACGCGCTGTCGCCATCAACGGCCACGGGCGCGGGCGCTGCGACCACGGGCTCGACCACCGGCAACGCCACCTTCAACGACGAGGCATCGACAAAGCGCACCGCATCGCCCGGCTGCAGCAGCGCCGGCGTTTCGCGCGACAGGTCCCACATGGGCGTGTCGGTCACGCCGATGATCTGCCAGCCGCCGGGGCTGGCCTGCGGGTACACGCCGCTGAAGCTGCCCGCGAGGCCGACCGCGCCGGCCGGGATGCGGGTGCGCGGCACCGCGCGGCGCGGCACGTTCAGGCTGGGGTGGCCGCCGCTCAGGTAGGCGAAGCCGGGCGCGAAGCCGGTGAAGGCGACGGTGTAGTCGCTGCCGGTGTGGCGGCGCACCAGCTCGTCGGGCGTGATGCCGAGCAGGCCGGCCACTTCGGCGATGTCTTCGCCGTCGTAGCGCACGGGGATCTCGATGCGCTTGTCGATGCGCGTCTCGCGGGCGTCGAGCGTTCGCTGGCGCACGGCGTGTGCCAGCGCAGCCGCCGACAGCACGGCGGGGCGGAAGGTGATGAGGATGGTGCGCGCGGCGGGCACCAGCTCGTCGATGCCGGCGACAGGCTCGGCGCGCAGCGAGGCCAGCAGCGCGAGGGTCTGCGCCAGGTCGTCGAGCTCGACCAGCACGGCATTCAGATTGACGCGAAGAAAGCGCATCGAGGTCGTCATGCGGTGGTGGCCTCGGCGAAGGGGCGGATCGTCACGCCGGCCTGCACGAGCCGCTCGCGCACGCGGCGCGCCATCTCGACCGCGCCGGGGCTGTCGCCGTGCACGCAGATCGAATCGGCGCGGATGCGCACCACGCTGCCGTCGATGGCGGTGACGGTGCCTTCGTGGGCCAGCCGCAGCATGCGCTCGGCCACGTCGTTCGCGTCGTGCAGCACGGCGCCGGGTTCGCGGCGCGACACCAGCGTGCCCTGCGGGGTGTAGGCGCGGTCGGCAAAAGCCTCGGCCACCACGCGCAGGCCCTGGGCCTCGGCCCAGCCCACGAGCGGCGAGCCCGCGAGCGCGACGAGGACCAGGCTGGCGTCGATCTCGCGCAGGGCGGCGATCACGTCGCGCGCCTGGCGCTCGTCGTGCGCGATGGTGTTGTACAGCGCGCCGTGCGGCTTCACGTAGCGCACCTCGGTGCCGGCCGCGGCGGCCAGGCCCTTCAGGGCGCCGATCTGGTAGATCACGTCGGCGCGCAGGTCGGCGCTGTCGACGTCCATGTTGCGGCGGCCGAAGCCGACGAGGTCGCGGTAGGCCACGTGGGCGCCCACGGCCACGCCGCGTTCCTTCGCCTGGCGCAGCGTGCGCAGGATGCCCGCGGGGTCGCCGGCGTGGAAGCCGCAGGCCACGTTGGCGCTGCTGACGATGTCGAGCATGGCGGCGTCGTCGCCCATGCGCCAGACGCCGAGGCTTTCGCCGAGGTCACTGTTCAAGTCGATGTTCATCGGGGTTCTCCGGCGTGCACGGCACGCCTCAGGAATCAATGCAGCCGGCCGGCGGTTTCGCGCACGTCGTGGCGCACGGTGAGCGCGGTGCGGATCGCCACGCGGAAGGCCTCGACCTGCGCGGCCAGCGCCATGCTCGCCACGCCGGGTTTCGAGGCGGCCTGCTCGGGCAGGTAGGGCACGTGGACGAAGCCGCCGCGCGTGTGCGCCAGCGCCGGGCGCGTCGCGAGCCGGTGCATGAGCGCGTAGAAGATGTGGTTGCACACGAAGGTGCCGGCGCTGTTCGACACGGCCGCGGGCAGGCCCGCCGCGCGCATGTCGCGCACCATGGCCTTGATCGGCAGCGTCGAGAAGTAGGCCGCCGGGCCGTCCCTGACCACGGGCAGGTCGATGGGCTGCTGGCCGGCGTTGTCGGGAATGCGCGCGTCGTCGATGTTCAGCGCGGCGCGCTCCATCGAGATCTCGGTGCGCCCGCCCGCCGCGCCGATGCACAGCACCAGCTGCAGTGGCGGACCGATCAATGCAGCATCGAGCGTGTCGATGGCGCGGCCGAACACGCAGGGCAGCTGCACCGCCTGCACCACGGCGCCTTCGCAGGTCCAGCCATCGAGCGCGCGGGCGATCTCCCACGCGGGGTTGACCGGGTCGTTCTCGAAGGGCTCGAAGCCCGCGAGCAGCACGCGGCGTGCCTTGGCATCGGTGGCTGTGGTCATGCGCGGTGCCTCAGCGGAACATCAGGAAGTACAGCAGGAAGATGTTGACCACCAGCAGCGCGGCCGCGGTGGGTATCTGCACCTTGATCACCGCGTTCTTGTCGGGCAGCTCCAGCAGGGCCGCGGGCACGATGTTGAAGTTGGCCGCCATCGGCGTCATGAGCGTGCCGCAGTAGCCCGAGAACATGCCGATGGCCGCCATCACGGCCGGGTCGCCGTGGTACACGCCCACCAGCACCGGCACGCCGACGCCGCCCGTCATCACCGGAAAGGCCGCGAAGCCGTTGCCCATGATGATGGTGAACAGGGCCATGCCCAGCACGTACACCGCGACGGCGACGAAGCGGATGTCCATGTTGATGTAGCTGGTGGTGATGTGCGCCACCGCCTTGCCCACGCCGGCGTCGGAGAACACCAGGCCCAGCATGCCGAGCATCTGCGGCAGCACCACGGCCCAGCCGAGCGCGTCGGTCAGGCGGCGCGACTCGCGCATGCCCTGCACGGGCGTCTCGCGCGTCAGCCAGCAGGCCAGCGCCAACGCCACCACGCAGCCGATGCCCAGGCTCACCAGCGTGGTGTTCTTGGGGTCGAGCAGCAGCGTGCCGCCGAGCTTGATGTGGCTCATGCCCACGGTGCCGATCACGGTGACCAGCGGAATCGCCAGGGCCGGAATGAACAGCTTGTTGCCCAGGCGCGTGGCGCTGGCCTGGTACTGCTCAGGGGTGGGTTCGCGGTGCTTGCCCGCGCCGACGCCGCGCAGGCCGGCAATGACGGCCATGCCGATCGCACCGGCGCCCACGAGCGCAGGCGGCAGCTTGTCGCCGACCAGGAAGACCAGTGCATAGATGCCCCAGAAGAGCGCGCTGGTGTAGCGCTTGGGGTGCTGGCGGTCGGCCAGCGTCATCACGGCCGTGACGGCAAGGATGAAGCCGACCAGGAGGTACAGGTGCTGGATCGAGAGAATCATGATGCTCAGCGTCCTTCCTTGGCGGGCACGGCGGTGGCGGGCACGTCGGCCTCTGCAGCGCCGCCCAACTCACGGGCCAGCGCCTGGTCGAGCCGGCGCAGGCGCCAGGCGTGGATGATGAAAGCGGCAATGGCCGTGGGAATGCCCCACATCGCGATGTGCAGCGGCTCCACGTCGATGCCGGCTTCGTGCAGGAAGGTGGTCATGAGCACGATGGCGCCGAAGGCCACGAAGATGTCTTCGCCGAAGAACAGGCCCACGTTGTCGGTGGCCGCGGCATAGGCGCGCAGCTTGTGGCGGATGCGGTCGGGCAGCTTGCCGTAGCGTGTCTCGGTGGCGCCTTCGGCCATCGGCGCGAGCAGCGGACGCACCATCTGCGGATGGCCGCCCAGGCTGGTCAGGCCCATGGCCGCCGTGAGTTCGCGCGCCGCGAGGTAGACGATCAGCAGGCGGCCGGCGGTGGCCGACTTGATGCGGCTGATCCAGTTCTGTGCGTGCTGGCGCAGGCCGTGGCGCTCCAGCAGGCCGATCACTGCCAGCGGCAGAAGAATGATCAGCGGCAGGTTGCGCGTCTTGATGAAGCCGGTGCCGATGGCCGTGAGGATCGCCATCGGGCCGAAGCCGGCGGCGAACGCCGTGACGATGGCCGTGACGATCACCACCAGCATCGGATTGAAGCGCAGGATGAACCCCGCAATGATCACGGCCACGCCGATCAGCGGCCACAGGGGGACTTCAGGTGTCATGGTTGGTCTTTCGTTGCAATGCAAAACACCGGTGCAGGGGCACCGGTGCGGTCGATTGATGCAAACCTCATGCCAATGAATGAGCAATTCATTTCTTATGAATCACTCATTTCAAACAAGTTGTTGAACAATTTCATGTAGTGTGCCCAACAACAGTGCCTGAATACCCCCATGGAAACCCTGAAACGGGCGCGTTTCGGTGCACGGGCGCGGCGCGGCACGGGGGCCGTCTGTTACAACGCAGGCTCGCTGCGCCCCTCTCTTTTCCCCTCCGACCGACCGGCATGACCCGACTGGATTCCCCCGCTTCCCCCATCTCGCCGGCCGCCGGCGCGCTCACGCTCAACGACCGCGTGGCCGAGCTGATCCGCCAGAAGATCGTGAAGGGCGAGTTCTCGCCGGGGCAGCGGCTGTCGGAGGCCGCGCTGGCCGACAGCCTGGAGATTTCGCGCAACACCCTGCGCGAGGTGTTCCGCACGCTGACCAAGGAAGGCCTGCTCAAGCACGCACCGAACCGCGGCGTGTTCGTGGCGGTGCCGAGCATCGCGTCGATCATCGACATCTACCGCGTGCGCCGGCTCATCGAGTGCCAGGCGCTGGCGCAGGCCTACCCGCGCCACCCCGCCAAGAAGCACATGCGCGAGGCGGTCGAGATGGCATTGAAATGCCGCGACGCCGGCGACTGGCTGGGCGTGGGCACGGCCAACATGGAGTTCCACAAGGGCATCGTCGAGCTGGCCGACAGCGAGCGGCTGAACGTGCTGTTCGCCCACATCCTGGTCGAGCTGCGGCTGGCCTTCGGGCTGCTGAAAGACCCGGAGTTCCTGCACGCGCCCTACGTGGACATGAACACGAAGCTCCTCGAGCTCATCGAGGCCGGCAAGTTCGCCGAGGGCTCGGCGGCGCTGAACGACTACCTGATCCACTCCGAGCGCATCGTGCTCGCCGTCTACGCGCGGCAGATGACGGACGTGGAATAGGTCGCCCCGGGCTCCGCATCAACGCACCTGCGCGGGCGAGGTGCTGAAATAATGGTCACCCCGCCACCCCCACCGCCGGATGCGCCATGACCCTGTCCGCCTACCTGCTGTTCCTGCCCGCCTGCTTCGCCATCAACATGGCGTTCGGCCCCAACAACCTGCTGTCGGTCACCAATGGCGCGAAGCACGGCGTGTCGCCGGCGGTCATCGCGGCGAGCGGCCGGCTCGTGGCCTTCGCGGTCATGATCGCCATCGCGGGCCTGGGCATGGGCGCGGTGCTGGTGGCGTCGGAGCTGGCCTTCGACGTCATCAAGTACATCGGCGCCGCGTACCTCGTGTGGATCGGCGTCCGGCTGCTGCGCGCGCCGGCGCCGCCCGCGCAGGTGCAGGCGCACGAGGCCGCACCGCCGTCGATGCGCGCGCTGGTGCGCCAGGAGTTCACGGTGGCGGCCGGCAACCCGAAGGCGATCCTGGTGTTCACCGCCTTCTTCCCGCAGTTCGTGGTGCCCGGCGCGTATGCGTCGAGCTACGTGCTGCTGGGCGTGACCTTCCTGGTGTTCGAGCTGGTCGCGATCGCGCTGTATGCGCTGCTCGGCGCGCGCATGCGTCGCCTGGCCAACGGCAGCCGCGCGATGCGCTGGTTCAACCGCGTGAGCGGCAGCATGATGGTCGGCTTCGGGCTGATCCTCGCGTTCACGCGCCGGCCTGCTTGAGTGCCCGGCCGCGCGGCGGTCAGCACTCGACGATGTTCACGGCGAGGCCGCCGCGCGAGGTTTCCTTGTACTTGGTCTTCATGTCCGCGCCGGTCTGCATCATGGTCTGGATGACCTTGTCCAGCGACACGAAGTGCGAGCCGTCGCCGCGCAGTGCCATGCGCGCCGCGTTGATGGCCTTCACCGCGCCCATCGCGTTGCGCTCGATGCACGGGATCTGAACCAGCCCGCTGACCGGGTCGCAGGTCATGCCCAGGTTGTGCTCCATGCCGATCTCCGCGGCGTTCTCGACCTGGCCGGGCGTGCCGCCCATCACCGCGGCGAGCGCACCCGCCGCCATCGAGCAGGCGACGCCGACCTCGCCCTGGCAGCCGACCTCGGCGCCCGAGAGCGAGCCGTTCTTCTTGTAGAGGATGCCGATAGCGGCCGCGGTGAGCAGGAACTCGACCACGGCCTCGTCGCCCGCGCCGGGAAAGAAGCGCTGGTGGTAATGCAGCACTGCCGGGATCACGCCCGCCGCGCCGTTGGTGGGCGCGGTGACCACGCGCCCGCCGGCCGCGTTCTCTTCGTTGACGGCCATGGCGTACAGGTTGACCCAGTCCATCGCCGCGAGCGGGTCGGGCGCGGCCTGCGCGGTGCCGCTGCCCTGCAGCTGCCCGAACAGGTCGGCCGCGCGCCGCCGCACCTGCATGCGCCCGGGCAGGGTGCCGGTGCTCGCGCAGCCGCGGCGCACGGCGCCGGCCATCGCGTCCCACACCTGCAGCAGTTCCGATCGCACCTCGGCCTGCGGCCGCCACTGCGTTTCGTTGGCCATCATCAGCGCGGCGATCGACAGGCCCTGCGCGCGGCATTGCGCGAGCAGCTCCGCGCCGGTGTCGAAGGCGAAGGGCAGCGCGGCCGGTGCCGGGCGCTGCACGCCGGCTTCGTTGCGCACGCTCTCGCCCTGCGCATCGACGACGAAGCCGCCGCCGACCGAAAAGTAATCCGCCTCAGCCAAGGTCTGGCCCTGCGCGTCGAGCGCGATGAAGCGCAGGCCGTTCGGGTGCCGGGGCAGGCTCTTGCGCAGGAAGAGCAGGTGCTCCTTCTCGTCGAAGGCCACGGCGTGCGTGCCGAGCAGGTGCAGGCGCCGCTCGCGTCGGATGGCCGCGATGGCGGGCTCGATGGTGTCGGGGTCGATCCGGTCCGGCCGGTGGCCTGCGAGCCCGAGCAGCACGGCGCGGTCGGTGCCGTGGCCGCGGCCGGTGGCACTCAGCGAGCCGTACAGCTGCGTCACCAGCGCGGTCACCTGCGGCAGCAGGCCCCGCGATTGCAGCAGGCAGGCGAACTGCCGCGCCGCGATCATCGGCCCGACCGTGTGCGAGCTCGAAGGGCCGATGCCGATCTTGAACAGATCGAAGGCGCTGACCGGCGTCGAAGGCGCCTTCGCCGTACCCGTCACCGCGCCTTCACCGCCAGGTTCCACAGCGCCACGAGCTGCTCGTACTCCGCCGAGGCCGCTTCCTGGTCGAGCGGGAAGATCTTGATGGCGCTCAGGTCGGGCAGCGAGGTGAGCTTGGACACTGCGATGTCGCTGCGCACCGGACGGCGGAAGTTCTTCACCAGCAGCTCCTGCTGCGTCTCCTTGCTCAGCAGGCCGTTGTAGAGCGCGACGGCGGCGTCCATGTTCTTCGCGCCCTTCACGATGAACATGCCTTCGGGCGCCAGGTAGCTGCCTTCGGTGGGATAGACCAGCTTGATCTCCTTCTGGCCGCCCGCCACGTACTCCTGCGCCGCGTACTCGATGGTCAGGCCCACCGGGTACTCGCCGGCGGCCACGCCCTTGTAGGTGCTGCCCGACGAGGCGGTGACGACCGCGTTGGCCGCCAGCTTGCCCAGGCCGTCGCGGCCGAACTGCTTGAGCAGGCCATACACCAGCATGTAGGCCGTGGCGCTCTTGCTCGGGTCGGTGATGGCGAACTTGCCCTTCCACTCGGGGCGCATCAGGTCCGACCAGGTCTTGGGCGCGGGCATGCCCTTGAGCTGGCGCTCGTTGACCATCATCACCATCACGTGCACGTTGGTGCCGACCCACAGGTCGTTCGGGCCGCGGAAGGCCGCGGGCACGGCCGCGAGGTCGGGCGACTTGTAGGGCGCCATCTGGTCCTTGTAGGCGCCCAGCGTGCCGAAGCCGCCGCTCCACAGCACGTCGCCGCGCGGGTTCTTGGCCTCGGCCTGGATGCGCTTCATCAGCGTGCCGGTGCCGCCCGTGACCTGCTGCACGGTGAGCCCGGGCGTCTTCTTCTTGACCACGGCCAGCGCGGTCTCGACGGTCTCGGTGTTGTTGGACGAATAGAGCACCACCGTCTGCGCACCCGCGACGCCCGCCGTGAAGGCCAGGGTCGCGAACGCGCATTTCGCCAGGGACTTGAAGGACATGAAAACCTCGCAGGTTGAAGTGAATGGGTGGGTCATTTGCTGGAGAAGAGGTTGATGCGGAACACCTTGATCGCCACCACGATGGGCAGCAGGATCACGCTGACCAGCGCCGCGCCGTAGGCCGAGGCCAGGCCCAGGCGCCCGCCGTCGACCTGGCGGAAGATGGCGATGGGCATGGTCTCCAGGCCGCCCGTGTAGACCACGATGGAGGCCGACAGCTCCGAGATCGTGGTCACCCACATCAGGATGGCGGCCGAGATGATCGAGGCCTTCATGGCCGGCAGCAGCACCTTGAAGAAGGTCTTCAGCGGCGACACGCCCAGGCTGATCGAGGCCTCTTCGATGGAGTCCGAGATGTTGAACAGCGTCGACGACGCATTGCGCACCGCAAACGGCAGGCGGCGCACCGTGTAGCACAGCACCATGATCCCCGAGGTGCCCGCCAGCACCAGCCAGCCGGTGTTGAAGGTCTGCACCAGCGCAATGCCCAGCACCGTGCCCGAGATGGTCAGCGGCAGCACCACGATGTAGTCCAGCAGCTGCGTGAAGGGGTTGCGCTTCTTGATCGTCAGGTAGCTCACGAGCACCGCGAAGGCCACGCCCACCACGGTGGCCATCGAGGCGAACTTCAGCGAGTTGATGATCGGCTCGGGCGCGCCGCGCAGCGCGCGCTCCAGGCTCGACAGCGACCACTGGCCCCAGCGCATCACGGGCCCGCTGGTCTCGGTGAAGGCGCCCACGAAGACGATGAGCAGCGGCAGCATCGACAGCACGATGATCACGCCCACGCTGAGCGTGTAGAACACCGCCGCGCCCGAGCGCACGCGCACCACGGCGGGCGCGCGGCCCTGCGTCATCGTGTAGATCTTGCGTTCGACCACGCGCTTCTGGAAGAACAGCACGATGGCCACGATGCCGATGGACACCACCGACATCGCGCTTTGCAGCGTGGGGCTGCCGCCCATCTCGCCGACGAAGGCGTTGTACGTCATGACCGACAGCAGCGGCACGCTGCTGCCCAGCACCACCGACAGCGCGAAGTTGCCCACCACCAGCGTGAACACCACCAGCGCATTGACCAGCACCGCGGGCAGGATCACCGGCACCAGCACGCGCAGCTTGGTCACCAGCGGCGAGGTGCCCAGGCTCAGGCCGGCTTCTTCGAGCTGGCCGTCGAAGCCGCGCAGCGCGGCCAGCACGCCCAGGTAGATGTAGGTGTAGTAGACCAGCGTCATGGAGAACACCATGCCGGTCCAGCCGTAGAAGGTCGGCAGCGTGATGCCCGCGCCCGCGAGCAGGTTGGTCACCAGCCCGTTGTTGCCCAGCAGCAGCAGCCACGACTGGCCGACGATGATCTCGGGGATCACGATGGTCATGATCGGCAGCACCGCCACCAGGTTCTTCAGCGGGAAGTCGTAGCGCGCCACCATGTACGCGAAGGGCACGCCCACGGCCACGGTGCAGGCCGTGACCGACACGCCGAGCACCAGCGTGTTGCGGAACGCGAGCAGGTATTCGCTGTCCTGCAGCAAGGTGATGAAGCCGGACAGCGAGAACGCGCCCGACTCGTCGCGCACGCTGTTCACGAACAGCGTGCCCAGCGGATAGAACACGAAGAACAGCAGCAGCACGAGGCTGAGCAGGGTCAGGAAACCCCAGGGCCACCAGTTGATTTTCATGGCGTGCGTGTCCGTTCAGGCAGCGACGACGCGGCTGTCGGCCGGCACCAGCACCTGCACCGCATCGCCGGCCTGGAAGTCGGCCACCATGTTGCCGGCGTGCAGCTCGACGCGGATCTCCGACTGGTCGTGCAGCCGGATGCGGTAGGCGGTCTTGAAGCCCAGGTACTGGCGGCGCAGCACCTCGCCCGCGATGGCGTTGGGCACGTGGGGCGCGGGCGCCATCAGCGACAGCGCCTCGGGGCGCGCGATGAGGATGCCCTGCGCGCCCAGCGCGGCGCCGCCCTGCTTGCCGTCCAGTTGCTGGCCGCACAGCTGGTAGCGCACGTGCGACGCGGCCCCGCCGGCGGACTCGGCCGGCACGGGAATCACGTTGGCCGAGCCGATGAAGTCCGCCACGTAGGCGTTCACCGGCGTGCCGTACAGCTCTTCGGGCGTGCCCAGCTGCGCGATGCTGCCGCGGTCCATGATGGCGATGCGGTCGGACATGGCCAGCGCCTCTTCCTGGTCGTGCGTGACGAACACGGTGGTGATGCCGGCTTCGCGCACCAGATCGAGGATCACGTCGCGCATCTGCAGGCGCATCTTGGCGTCGAGGTTGGACAGCGGCTCGTCCATCAGCAGCACGCGCGGGCGGATCACCAGCGCGCGCGCCAGCGCCACGCGCTGGCGCTGGCCGCCGCTCATCTGCGCGGGGTAGCGGTCGGCCAGTGCGAGCAGGCTCACCTTGTCCAGCGCCTCATTGACGCGCCGGGCGATTTCGGCCTTGGGCACCTTGCGCGCGCGCAGGCCGTAGGCCACGTTGTCGAAGGCCGTCTTGTCGGGGAACAGCGCGTAGTCCTGGAACACCATGCCGATGTCGCGGTGGTGGGTGGACACGCGCGTCACGTCGTCCTTGTCGAAAAGAATGCGCCCGCCGTCGGGTTCGTTGAAGCCCGCGATGCAGCGCAGCAGGGTCGTCTTGCCGCAGCCGCTGGGGCCCAGCAGGGTGTAGAAGGCGCCATCGGGCACATGCAGCGACAGGTTCTGCAGCACCGTCTGGTTGGCGAACTGCTTCACGACGTTGTCGATGGTGATGGAAGCCATGTCTCTTGTTCAGGGTGGAAGGAAGCGCGATGCTAGGTGTGCCCCCCGCGTGCCACCAGCCGTATTTTTTAAGGCGGCCGGTTAGTTTTTCTGCAGGCTTCCCGGTCTACGATGCGCGCCGGCCTCCGACCCCGGGCGGCACGCAACCGAACACGAAAAGAACATGAGGAAGACAAGCCCGCTCGCCAAGGTACGCATGTGGTGACCCGACGCCTCCCCCCTTTGAAAGCGCTGCGCGCTTTCGAAGCGGCGGCGCGCCATGCCAACTTCACCGCGGCCGCCGACGAACTCAGCATCACGCACAGCGCCGTCAGCCAGCAGATCCGCCTGCTGGAGGACTACCTGGGCCAGCCGCTGTTCGCGCGCGAGGCCCGCGGCGCGACGCTGCTGCCCCATGCGCGCGACTACTTCGCCGAGGTGCAGGCCAGCCTGGACCGCATCGCCAGCGCCACGGCCGCGCTGAAGTCGCCCCACCAGCGCGCCAGCCTGCGCGTGTGCACCACGCCCTCGCTGGCGATGAAGTGGCTCATCCCGCGGCTGGCCGGCTTCCAGGCCCTGGCGCCGCAGACCGACGTGCAGCTGTCGACCCTGGGCCGGCAGTTCTTCGACCAGGCCGAGGCCGGCAGCGACGTGCTGATCCGCCGCATTCCCATGCAGCGCCCCGACCACACCTGCGTGCGCTGCCTGGACGACCACCTCGTGGCCGTGGCGTCGCCGCGCTTCATCGAGCGCCACCGCATCGCCAGCATGGCCGACTGCCTGGGCCACCCGTTGCTGCAGGCCGCCGGCGAAGTGGAGAACTGGCCGCGCTGGTTCGAGTTGGCCGGCGTGCGCGTGCCGCCCCAGCTGCCCGGCCCCGTGTTCGACCACCAGTTTCTTTGCATGCAGGCCGCCATGAACGACCTGGGGCTCGCGCTGGCGCCCTGGTGCCTGCTCGAGGAAGACATCCGCGCCGACCGGCTGCGCCTGGTGTTTCCCGAACCGCGCCTGCCCGCCTCGGGCGTCTACGCGCTGTACCGCACCGAAGGGCCGGTGGCCGCGCTGGCACGGCAGTTCGTCGACTGGCTCGGCACGCAGCACTGGAACGCGGGAAGCCCCACCCCATGACCACCACGCTCACTCTTCCTCCCCTGCGGCTGTCGGACTTCAAGCTGATCGCCTTCGACATGGACTCGACGCTGATCGACATCGAGACGGTCGACGAGATCGCCGACATCGCGGGCTGCGGCCCCGAGGTCGCGGCCATCACCGAGGCCACGATGCGCGGCGAGATCACCGACTACAAGGACAGCCTGCGCCGGCGCGTGGCCCTGCTGCGCGGCGTGCCGCTGTCGGCGCTGCAGGCCGTGTACGACCAGCGCCTGCACCTGAACCCCGGCGCCGAGACGCTGATCGCCGCGTGCAAGCAAGCAGGCCTGCGCGTCGTGTTGCTGAGCGGCGGCTTCACCTTCTTCACCGACCGGCTGCGCGAGCGGCTGCAGCTGGACGACACGCGCTCCAACGTGCTGGAGATCGAAGACGGCCGGCTCACCGGGCGCATGCTGCCCCAGCCCTGGGGCGACATCTGCGACGGCGAGGCCAAGAAGGACAAGCTGCTCGAATGCTGCCGCGCGATGGACATATCGCCGGCCCGGGCCATCGCCGTGGGCGACGGCGCGAACGACCTGCCGATGATGCGCGCGGCGGGGCTGTCGGTGGCCTACCACGCCAAGCCGATGGTGCGCGAGGCGGCCATGCTGGCGATCGACGAGGGCGGGCTCGACCGGCTGCTCGACCTGCTCAAGCCTTGAGGTATTCGGCCTTGGTGCCGAGCCAGCGATCGATGTGGCGTTGCGCCAGCTCGGGGTGCTTCTGCAGCATCACCGGCGCGAGCTCGCGCGCCCAGTCGAGCAGCAGCGTGTCGGTCGCGAGGTCGGCAAAGCGCAGCAGCGGCGCGCCCGACTGGCGCGCGCCGAGGAACTCGCCGGGGCCGCGAATCTCGAGGTCGCGCCGCGCGATCTCGAAACCGTCGCCGGTCTCGGCCATCGCCTTGAGCCGCGCGCGCGCCGCCTCGCCGACGCGGCCGCTGTCGCCCGGCGCATAGAGCAGCACGCAGGCCGAGGCCGCCGCGCCGCGCCCCACGCGCCCGCGCAGTTGGTGCAGCTGCGACAGGCCGAAGCGCTCGGCATGCTCGATCACCATCAGCGAGGCGTTGGGCACATCGACGCCCACTTCGATCACCGTCGTGCTCACCAGCACCTGGATCTCGTTCGCGGTGAAGGCGGCCATCACCGCCTGTTTCTCGGCCGTGGGCATGCGCGAATGCAGCAGGCCGACATTGATGTGTTCGCCCAGCGTGCCGGCGAGTTCGTCGCGCGTCTCGGTGGCGTTGCGCAGGTCGACCGCCTCGCTCTCTTCGATCAGCGGGCAGACCCAGTAGACCTGCCGGCCTTGTGAAATCTGCGCCTGGATGCGGTCGATGACCTCGTCGCGCCGGTGGTCGGCCACCAGCTTGGTGACGATGGGCGTGCGGCCCGGCGGCAGCTCGTCGAGCGTCGACACATCGAGGTCGGCGTAGTAGCTCATCGCGAGCGTGCGCGGGATGGGCGTGGCGCTCATCATCAGCAGGTGCGGTTCCAGATGACCACCGGCCTTGCCGCGCAATGCAAGGCGCTGCGCGACGCCGAAGCGGTGCTGCTCGTCGATGATGGCCAGCGCCAGGTTCTTGAAGCGCACCTTCTCCGAGATGACCGCGTGCGTGCCGATGACCAGCGCGGCCTCGCCGCTCTCGACGGCGGCCGACATCTCGTCGCGTTCCTTCTTCTTCTGGCTGCCCGTGAGCCAGGCCACGCGCAGGCCGCGCTCGGCCAGCAGCGGATCGAGCCAGCCGACCAGCTTGCCGAAGTGCTGGGCCGCGAGGATTTCGGTGGGTGCCATGAGCGCGCACTGGAAACCCGCGTCGATGCAGCGCGCCGCGGCCAGCGCCGCGACCACGGTCTTGCCCGAGCCCACGTCGCCCTGCAGCAGGCGGTGCATCGGAATCTGGCGGTGCAGGTCGGCCGTGATCTCCTCGCCCACGCGCTGCTGCGCGCCGGTGAGGCCGAAGGGCAGCACGGCGAGCAACTGCGCATGCAGCGAGCTCGCCGCCGCGTCAGTGGACGCAGGCAGCACCGGCGCACGCTGCGCCGCGCGCTCCAGCCGCGCCTGCAGCTGCGAGAGCTGCTGCGCCAGCAGCTCCTCGGCCTTGATGCGCTGCCACGCCGGGTGGCTGTGGTCTTCGAGCGCGGCGATCGACACGTCGGGCGTCGGGTAGTGCAGGAAGCTCAGCGCGCTGCGCAGGTCCCACGCGCCGCGCAGGCCGATCTGCACTGGAATGGTCTCGTCGAGCAGCGCGCGCGCCAGGCCCGAGCGCACCTCGCGCCGCAGCACCGGCTGCGCGAGCCCGGCCACGGTCGAGTACACCGGCGTGAGCGCGTTGGGCAGCGCCGTGCCGGCCGCCTTGACGGTCGGGTGCATGATCTGGCGCCCCACGAAGCCGCCGCGCATCTCGCCGCGCACGCGCACCTTCGCGCCCACCGCCAACTGCTTTTGCTGCGACGGATAGAAGTTGAAGAAACGCAGCTGGCAGGTGTCGCTGCCGTCGTCGATGGTGGCGATGAGCTGGCGGCGCGGGCGGAACACCACCTCGCACTCGGTGACCACGCCCTCGACCTGCGCCATGTCGCCGTCGCGCGTGTCGGCCAGGCGCACGATGCGGGTCTCGTCCTCGTAGCGCATCGGCAGGTAGAGCGCGAAGTCGATGTCGCGCACGAGGCCGAGCTTGCGCAGCGCGCGCTGCACGAGGCTCAGGCCGGTGCCGGGCGGTTGCGCCGGCGCGGCGGGGGGAGTCGGTTCTTTCTTGGCGGGCACGGACAAGGCTTCTAGCGTGGACGGCAAAGGTCCGTCAAGGCGCTGCGGGCATCGGGGAACATGAACTGGAAGCCGGTGCGCAGCAGCTGCACCGGCACCACGCGCTGGCCTTCGAGCAGCAGGTCGGCCTGCTCGCCGAGCAGCAGCTTCACGGGCGCGGCGGGCGTGGGCATCCAGCAGGGGCGGTGCAGCACGCCGGCGGCGACGCGGGTGAAGGCCTCCTGGCTCACTGCACCCGGTGCGGTGACGTTGAAGGCCTGCGCGGCGACAGGGTCGGTGGCGGACTCCGTCATCGTCCACACATGCGCGATGGCGCGGATCAGGTCATGCACATGCACCCACGACAGCCACTGCCGCCCGCTGCCCAGGCGCCCGCCCATGCCCAGTTGCACCGGCATCAGCAGCTGCGGCAGCGAGCCCTGGTGGCCCAGCACGAAGCCGAAGCGCAGGCAGGCCACGCGAACGCCGTGCGCCACGGCCGCGTGCGCCGCCTGCTCCCAGCGCTGGCACAGCGTCGACATGAAGATGCTCTGCGGCGGCGCGTCTTCGGTGAGCTCGGTGGCGTCGCCCTGCGGCTGCACGCCGTAGTAGCCGATGGCCGAGCCCGAGAGCAGCAGCCGTGGCTTGCTTGGACGCGCGGCGATCCATGCGACGAGCTGCTGCGTCAGGCCTTCGCGGCTTCGCAGCAGCTGCTGCTGGCGCCGCGCGCTCCAGCGCTGGCCGAGGATGCGCGCGCCCGCGAGGTTGACGACCACGTCGATGGCGTCCGCGGCGGGAATCTGGTCGAGCGACTGCACGCAGCGCACCGCGCCACCGAAGCCCCAGGCGGCACCGCGCGCGTCGCGCGTCCACACCGTCACCGCATGGTCGTCGGCCAGCAGGTGGCGCACGAGGATCTGGCCGATGAAGCCGGTGCCGCCCGTCACCAGCACTTGCTGCGGCTTCGTGCCGAAGTGCACCGGGGCCTCGACGGCGCGCACCTGCGCCTGCTTCTGCTGCTTGAACAGCGCGCGCGCCGCGAAGCCGTCGCGCAGGCCCGAGATACCGACACCCACGCCGCACAACGCCAGGAAGGCGCTGAGCCAGCCGTGCGGCTGCCACACCATCGCCGTCGGTTGCGCTGCCCAGCCGACCGCGCTCATCGCCAGCAGCGCGATGAACGCGCCGGCGTTGATGGCCAGCACCGTGTGCGTCACGCGCTCGGTGGGCGGCAGCAGGCGGCTGCCGTCTTCGACCACGAAGTCCCACAGCGTGAGCACGATCTCGATGCCGAACACCACGAGCAGCACCCACGCCCACGCGCCATGCCAGGCCCACGCCGACAGCCCGAGAAACAGCGCGCAGTAGATCGACGAGCGCGTGGCGTGGATCGCCAGCTCGCGCCCCGCCGTGCCGCGGCGCGGCAGCGCCTCGGTGCCTTCGTGGTGGTAGAGCGTGTCGAAGGCGCCCAGCGCGCCTTGCGCCGCCATGAGCTGCAGGGCCAGCAGGTGCGTGTCGATCATGCGGACACCGCCTGCGGCTCCGGCACTTCCTCGAACACGCCGACCTGCGTGAAGGTGGTGCCCATGAGGCAGTGGCGGATCTCGATGCGGATGTTGAAGCGCTCGGGCGTCTCGTTGTGGTGCCACAGGAAGGTCTTGCCCGGCGTGAACAGGCCCGGCAGCGGGATGCGCCAGCCGAACACCTCCCAGAAATAGCCGTCGCTCTGGAAATGCAGGCTGCCGTTGGCTTCCACGCTCAGCACCAGCTTCATGCCCAGCCCCATGCCCACGTACTCCAGCACCTCGCCGCGTTCGCTCTCGCGCATGAAGCTGGTGAACTGGATCGGCTTGCGGCCGTGCAAGCGGTAGATGCGCTGCTTGTAGATGGCCGGGTCGTCGGGCCGGGCGTAGACCTGGATCTCGACCGGGAAGTGGCTGTCGCTGTAGGGGATCAGCGCACCCTGGATCATCGGCTGCGTGAGGTGCCCCAGCAGCTTGCCGAAGCGCGAGCAGCGCAGCTCGCTGAGTGCGCCCAGGTAGTGCAGCGCCTTGCCCGGCAGGGGGTTCTTGTCGAAGCGCCGGCGGATGTCGGGGTGCAGCCCCATCCAGGCGCCGCCCAGGATCTTCTTGAAGAGCTCGCCTTCGGAAGGAGGGGCTGGGGACGGCGTGACGCGCGCGACGGAAGAATCGACCATGCGTCGATTCTGCCTCGGCAACCCCCGGCGGCGCCCGTGATTCCGGGCCATGGGACAATCGCCGCTCTCCGCCTTTTTCTCTTCCCATGCCTCCTTGGCACGGGCCCGTCCGGCCCTCAAGCACCATGCGCGCCTTCACGCTTTCCGATTTCGATTTCCATCTGCCGCCCGAGCTGGTGGCACAACACCCGGCCACCGAACGCACCGCCTCCCGTCTGCTCGACGGCACAGGCCCCGCCCCGGCCGACCGCATCTTCAAGGAACTGCCCTCGCTGCTGCGCGCGAGCGACCTGCTGGTCTTCAACGACACGCGCGTGGTCAAGGCGCGCCTGTTCGGCGAGAAGCCGACCGGCGGCAAGCTCGAGCTGCTGGTCGAGCGCGTGCTGCAGGGCCACGAGGTCGTGGCGCACATGAAGGTCAGCAAGAAGCCGCCCGTGGGCACCACGCTCGAGATGGTGGGCGGCTTTCGCGCCACGCTGCTGGGCCGCTGGCCCGAGGAAGACGGCGCGCTGTTCCGCTTCGGCTTCGAGAGCGACGCCGGCGAAGACCCGTACGCGCTGATGCAGCGCTGCGGCCACGTGCCACTGCCGCCCTACATCACGCACACCGATTCGGCCGACGACGAGAGCCGCTACCAGACCGTGTTCGCGCGCGTGCCCGGCGCCGTGGCCGCGCCCACGGCCGCATTGCACTTCGACGAAGGCCTGCTGGCCGAACTCGAAGCGCGCGGCGTGCAGCGCGCCAACGTCACGCTGCACGTGGGCGCCGGCACCTTCCAGCCGGTGAAGACCGAGAACATCGCCGAACACACGATGCACGCCGAGCGCTACGAAGTGCCCGAGGCCACGCAGCGCGCCATTGCCGAATGCAAGGCACGCGGCGGGCGCGTGGTTGCCGTGGGCACGACCACCGTGCGCACGCTCGAGTCGTGGGCAAAAAGCGGCGAGGCCACGGGCGACACGCGCATCTTCATCACGCCGGGCTTCGCCTTCGCGCATGTCGACGTGCTGGTGACCAACTTCCATTTGCCCAAGAGCACGCTGATGATGCTGGTCTCGGCCTTCGCGGGCTACGAGCGCGTGATGGCGCTGTATGCCCACGCCATCGCCAACGGCTACCGCTTCTTCAGCTACGGCGATGCCATGCTGCTCGCACGCACCCAGGACTGAACGACATCATGCTGAACTTCGAACTCCTCAAGACCGACCCCGACAGCCACGCGCGCCGCGCCACGCTCACGCTCAACCACGGCAAGGTCCAGACGCCGATCTTCATGCCGGTGGGCACCTACGGCACCGTCAAGGGCGTGATGCCGCGCAGCCTCGAAGAGATGGGCGCGCAGATCATCCTGGGCAACACCTTCCACCTGTGGATGCGCCCGGGGCTGGACGTGATGGCGAGCTTCGGCGGGCTGCACCAGTTCGAGAAATGGGACAAGCCCATCCTCACCGACTCGGGCGGCTTCCAGGTGTGGTCGCTGGGCGCGATGCGCAAGATCAGCGAAGAGGGCGTGAAGTTCGCGTCGCCCGTCAACGGCGACAAACTGTTCCTCACGCCCGAGGTCTCGATGCAGATCCAGACCATCCTGAACAGCGACATCGTGATGCAGTTCGACGAGTGCACGCCCTACGACACCAAAGGGCACATCACGACCGAGGCCGAGGCGCGCGTCTCGATGGAGCTGAGCCTGCGCTGGGCCAAGCGCTGCCAGGCGGAGTTCACGCGCCTTTCGAACCCGAACGCGCTGTTCGGCATCGTGCAGGGCGGCATGTTCGAGAACCTGCGCGAAGAGTCGCTGGCGGCGCTGGTCGACATGGACTTCCCCGGCTACGCCATCGGCGGCGTGAGCGTGGGCGAGCCCAAGGAAGAGATGCTGCACATCATGGGCCACACGCCGCACCGGCTGCCCGCGAACAAGCCGCGCTACCTGATGGGCGTGGGCACGCCCGAGGACCTGGTGCAGGGCGTGGCCGACGGCGTCGACATGTTCGACTGCGTGATGCCCACGCGCAATGCGCGCAACGGCACGATGTTCACGCGCTTCGGCGACCTGAAGATGCGCAACGCGCGCCACAAGAGCGACCCGCAGCCGGTCGACCCGAGCTGCACCTGCCACGCCTGCGCGGGCACCTCGGGCGTGAGCTGGAACGACGGCGGGCGCGAAGGCTTCAGCCGCGCCTACCTGCACCACCTGGACCGCTGCGGCGAAATGCTCGGCCCGATGCTGTGCACCATCCACAACCTGCACTACTACCTGAACCTGATGACGGAGATCCGCGCGGCGCTCGACGCGGGCACCTTCACGGCGTTCCGCGCGCAGTTCAAGGCCGACCGCGCACGCGGCGTCTAGGACTTTGCGGCGCCCGGCGGCCTGATGGCCAGCGGCGTCGCGTAGGGTTCGATGCGCAGCAGCTCGTTCCTGAAGACCACGATCTGCCTGAGCGGCGCCTGCACCAGGGCTCCGCTCGCGTCCTTGTGCGAGGCGTACTGCCAGAGCGTGAGCTGGCCCTTCTCGGCCAGCATGGCGGCCAGCCGCTGCACGGGCGGTGCCGTGCCGGCGCCCAGCTGGGCCGCCTCGATGCCCACCACGATGTCGTCGCGCGGCGAGACCACCTTGAAGAGCAGCACGGGCGCTGGTGCCTGCGCCTGTGCGCGGACGTGCCGCGCCGCGAAGGCGGCCGGAAGAAGCGCAAGACAGAGGACGAAGCGGCGGTTGAAGGAGCTCATGGGCCGAAGCGTATGCCTGCCACGGCGCCCTGCCCACAAGCCGGAAGCCATACGCCGGGTGGAGGCCCGGCCGGCACCAGAGACGCCGTCATCCGGTACGCTTGCCCTGTCTTCACTGCGGTTGTCCTCCCCCTCATGACCAACGCCTCCCCACCCACGGCCTATACCGCCCGCTACCCCTCGCTGGCCGGCCGCACCGTGTTCATCTCGGGCGGCGCCAGCGGCATCGGCGAATCGCTGGTGCGGGCTTTTCATGCCCAAGGCGCGAAGGTCGGCTTCTGCGACCTCGACACCGCGGCCGGCGATGCGCTCGCCGCGCAGCTGCAGGGCGCGCACCCCGCGCTGTTCGTGCCCTGCGACGTGACCGACACGGCCGCGCTCGCCGCCGCCATCGACGCGGTGCGCCAGCGCTTCGGGCCGGTGTCGGTGCTGCTGAACAACGCGGCCAACGACCGCCGCCACGAGATGGCCGACGTGACCAGCGAGGACTTCGACCGCCTCGTGGCCGTGAACATCAAGCACCAGTTCTTTGCCGCGCAGGCCGTGGCCGAGGACATGCGCGCGTTGGGCGGCGGCTCGATCGTCAACTTCGGCTCGATCAGCTGGCTCATGAAGGGCCGCGGCTACCCGGTCTACCAGGCCTGCAAGGCGGGCGTGATCGGCCTCACGCGCTCGCTGGCGCGCGACCTGGGCAAGCAGAACATCCGGGTCAACACGATCATGCCGGGCTGGGTGATGACCGAGCGGCAGATCAAGCTGTGGGTGAAGCCCGAATCCGCCGCGGAGATCGATGCGGCGCAATGCCTGCCGGGCCGCGTGATGGCGGAAGACATCGCCGCGATGGCACTGTTCCTCGCGGCCGACGATTCGCGCATGTGCACCGCGCAGGACTACGTGGTGGACGCAGGCTGGACCTGAAGCGCTTCAACGGTCGCCCCAAGCAAAAAGCCCGGCATGCCGGGCTTTTTGCTGCGTGGGTGGCGGGACGATCAGTCGCGCAGTTCGGCCGGCAGCGTGCCGCCATTGGCGGCGATGCGAGTCATCACCTGCTTGTGCAGGCCGATGTTCCATTCGGCCGAACCCGGTTCGCCGTTGCTGTAGAGGATTTCGCTGGCCAGTTCCTTGCGCGCGGCGAGGCTGCTGTCCAGGCCCAGCAACTTGAGCAGATCGACGATCGAGGTGCGCCAGTTCAGGCCGGCGGCACCCGGCATCGCGTCCAGGACGGCGGGCACGTCGCCCAGCGGGATCGCAGGCGGCGGTGCGGCAGCGGCCGGTGCGCCGGGTGCAGCCGCCGGCGGTGCGGCGACGACTTCAGCGGCGTTGGCCGACGGGAAAATCTTGGAAAAAATCTTGCCGAAAATGCTCATGGGTGTGCTCCGTCAATGTGAATGGGAAAACCCGCGGCACGGCGTTGCGTGACGCAGCCCGGGGTTGTAGCACGACCGTGCGGCGCTTTCGCTACGTGGCCGGCTGAACCGGTGCGCCCGGCGTGACCGATTGCGCAGTGCCGGTCACAGGTGTATGCGGTGCCTGCACAGTGGCCGAGGTTCCGCAGGCGTGGCAGAACTTGGAGAACGCGCTCTTGCGCGTGCTGCAGTGGCCGCAGTGGTCGAACAGGCCGATGCCGCAGTGCGGGCAGAAGTCGATCTCGTTGTTCTTCAGGTCGACCGGCCGCTCGCAGCCGGGGCACACGCTCTTGGCCAGGCGGGCCAGCGCGGTGTCGTAGCTGAGCTCTTCGCGGCGCACCTGGTCGGGCTGCTGCTCGGCGAGCTTCTGTCGCGCCAGGTAGCGGTTGAGCGCCACGATGGCGTAGCGCCCCACCAGCACGGTGAGCACGATGCCCACCACGTAGCGCACGTAGCCGCCGTAGCTCGGCAGGTAGGGCACCAGCTCGACGAAGAAGGCAAACAGCGCAAAGAAGATGAAGCCCCACACGAAGGGCCAGTAGGTGCTCTTGCGCTTCTTCACGAACAGCCAGCCGGCCACCAGCAGCAGCGGCAGGGTCAGCGCGAGCCGGTAGCCGAACACGCGCAGTTCGACGCGGCGGTACTCGGCGTCCAGGCGCTGCTGTGCGTCGTGCTCCAGCACGCCCAATGCCGCGCGCGCACGCTGCTCGGCCTGGCGCGCATCGAGCGCGATCTGGCGCTGCGCGTCGGCCTTGCGCTGCGCCGCGTCTTCCTTCTGCTTGAAGGCGTCGAGCGCCTTGGTGCGCGCGATGAGCTCGGTGTCCTGGTCGGGCTGCGCGGTGGCGCGGCGCGTGGCGATCCAGTTGCCGAAGGTCTCGCGCGCGTTGGCGCTGGCCTGCTGCGCCGTGTTGAGCTGCAGCTGTGCCTGGTCGAGGTCGCGCGCGGCCTGCAGCTCGGCGGCCTCCGAGGCCTTGATGGTGGCGCGCAGCGGCTCGGCCGCGGGCTTGTCGATGAAGTCGTCGAGCACGCGCACGCGCTCGACCTGCGGCAGGTCGCCCACGATCGTGCTGCCCAGCCCGATCAGGAAGCTCGCGAACACGAACGCCACCAGCCACAGGCCGCGGCGGAACCACTTCTCGGACAGGCGCAGGGATTTGCTCATGGTCTTTCCTTCTTTCTTTTCTTCGTTGCGTCGCTTCGCTCAGAAGGTGTGAATGAATCCGGCGTGGCCGAGCAGCCCGCCCAGGCACGTCCCCTCAAGGCGCAAAGCGCAGCCATAGCTCGGGCTATGGCGAGCATTTGCAACGCCGAGGGGGCGTGTCTGGGCGGGATGAGCGGACATGGCGGGTTCGTTCACACCTTCTCAGAGCTTGAGTGTGACCGGCGCCGCGCCTAAGCCCGCACGCGGCAGCCAGGCGAACACCGAGTCGACGGTCACGGTCTCGATGCGGTCCGAAAACCGCTTCTCGTTCGGATGATCGTCGAAAGCGATGTTGGCCGAGCCCACGCGCCCACCCAGGCGGGTCAGCGGGCCGAGGTTCAGCGTGGTGGGCTCGTAGCCCTTGAACTGCAGCCAGGCCTGCGCCTGCGCGCGGGTGCCGATGGTGGCGGGCTCCATCGCGGCGGCCAGGGTCTCGATGGCCCACTGGTTCGACTGCTGGTACTTCTGGCCCCAGGCGTAACTCACGATGCTGTAGGGCGCCACGTTCAGGCGCACGAGGCGCGCATCGGGCTCGCGCAGCGCGGCCATCAGCTGCGCCTGCACCGCCGGCGTGGGCACGGACCAGGCGGCCTCGTAGCGCCACAGGTCGTCGAGGAAGAACTCGCCCAGCCCCTGCCGGTAGACCGCGGCCACCGCGGTGCCGCAGTGGTTGAGCTTGTGCACCACACGCCACGGGCCTTCGTCGGTCTTGTAGGCGATGCCCAGGTGCGAGTAGCGCAAGCCGTACTTGCTCAGGTCCTGCCCGGCGCGCGCCAGGATGACCACGCGCGCGCCACTCGCATCGAGCTGCTGCGAGGTGCGCTCGGCCAGCTGCATGCCCTTGACGATCAGCGCCGGCGTCGGCCTGACCTGTTCGCACGAGCGGCCGGCGTTCGCCTGCAGCGGCAGCACCGCAGCGATGGCGAACGCCAGCAGCAGCGCGGGGCGCAAGGCGGGTTTCACGACAGTCTTTCGTTGTGAAGCAGTGCGCGGCCGACCGCGTTGGGCACGAAGGCCAGCACCTCGCCAGCAGCCGAGAGCACGACGCCCGTGCCGATCACGCTGACGACCACGGCCGTGCCGGCGGCCGCCGACACGCCACGGGTGGCGCGCCCCATCACCTTGACGCTGGCGCGGGCGCCGTCCGAGGCGCGTTCGAGCAGGTAGACGGTGCCGTCGACCGAGGCCTCGACCGCGATCACGGTGAGCACCGAGCCGCCCACCGACAGCGCCGCGGGCACGGCGACCACCGCAGTGGCCGAGGCACCGACGACCGACGCAGCACCGACCACCGAGGCCACGGGCAGCAGCGACAGCGCGGCCGAGGCCTCGCTCTGGGCCCGTGCGGGCAGCGGCGTCGCGACACCCGCGAACGCGGCGCAGGCGGCAAAGGCCAGGGCGGCCATCGAGCGCGCCAGGGCGGTCCTGCGCGAAGCCGGCAGGCCGCGCTGGGTGATCGAAACGGTGGAGGATGGGAGGGGTTGCATGAAGGCCTCGCGGCGCAGTGAAGGTGAGCGAATGATGGTTCGCCTTCACGCCGCGGGGCTCGAATACTTCAACCAGTTGCGATCCTGGCGTCCCGCAGTATCCCGAAGAGATACTTTGGGGCGCACGCCTCAGGAGGCCAGCAGGCCGGCCACGCGCTGGCGCAGCGTCTCGGGCTGCACTTCCTGCGGCGCCACGGGGTGGCCGACGCGCAGGCCCACGCGGCTGAAGAAGCCGCGACGGAAAGGCTTGGCCATGGCGACCTGCTGGCCGCCGCGCAGCTCGATGCGGCTGAAGTACGAGCCCCAGAGGTTGGTCAGCGCCATCGGGACCACGGGCGGTTCGATGCCTTCGGCGCGCGCGCCCTCGAGGATCTTCATCACGCCGCCCTTGAAGGGCTGCAGCTCGCCGTCGCGCGTGATCGCACCTTCGGGGAAGATGCCCAGCAGGTCGCCCGCGCGCAGCACGCCGATGGCCTTGGCAAAGGCCGCCTCGTACGCGGCCGGGTCTTCCTTCTGCGGCGCGATCGGGATGGCCTTGGCCAGCTTGAACAGCCAGCCGAGCACCGGCACCTTGAAGATGCGGTGGTCCATGATGAAGCGGATGGGGCGCGGGCTCGCGGCCATCAGCAGCACCGCGTCGATGAAGCTCACGTGGTTGCACACCAGCACGGCGGCGCCCTCGGTGGGAATGTGCTGGTCGTCCTTGATGTCGAAGCGGTACACGAAGCGCGACAGCACCCAGGCCACGAAGCGCAGCAGGTACTCGGGCACCAGCATGAAGATGTAGAACGCCACCACCGCGTTGGCGATGCCGGTGAACAGGAAGATCTGCGGGATGGTGAAGCCCGCGCCCAGCAGCGCACCCGCCAGCACCGAGCTGCCGATCATGAAAAGCGCGTTCAGGATGTTGTTCGCCGCGATGATCCGCGCGCGGTGCGTGGGCTGGCTGCGCAGCTGGATCAGCGCGTACATCGGCACGCTGTACAGGCCCGCGAAGAGCGACAGCAGCCCCAGGTCGGCCATCACGCGCCAGTGCGCCGGCTGCTGCATGAAGGCGCCCAGGCCCATGCCCGTCACCGGGGGCAGCGCGCGCGAGGCAAAGTACAGGTCGATGGCGAACACGCTCATGCCGATGGCGCCCAGCGGCACCAGGCCGATCTCGACCTGCCGGCGGCTCAGCGTCTCGCACAGCAGCGAGCCCACGCCGATGCCCACCGAGAACACCACCAAGAGCAGCGAGGCCACCTGCTCGTCGCCGTGCAGCACTTCCTTCGCGAAGCTGGGGAACTGGCTCAGGAACACCGCGCCGAAGAACCACATCCACGAGATGCCCAGCAGCGAGCGGAACACCACGATGTTCTCGCGCGCCAGCATCAGGTTGCGCCAGGTTTCGCTGAAGGGGTTCCAGTTGATGACTAGGCTGGGATCGGTGGCCGGCGCGGGCGGAATGGCCTGCGCCACGCCGCGCCCCACCAGCGCCAGCAGCAGGCAGGCCACGGCCACCGTGGTGTGGCCGATCTGCGGCATCGCCACCAGCAGCCCGCCCGCCACCTGGCCCAGCAGGATGGCGACGAAGGTGCCCATCTCAACCATGCCGTTGCCGCCCGTGAGCTCGCGCGAATCGAGCACCTGTGGCAGGTAGGCGAACTTGACCGGCCCGAACAGCGTGGAATGCAGCCCCATGAGGAACACGCAGCCCAGCAGCACCACCGCGTCGGCGCGCACGAAGCCCCAGGCGGCGATCACCATGATCGCGATCTCGAGGTTCTTGACGAAGCGGATCATCTTCGTCTTGTCGAACTTGTCGGTCAGCTGCCCGGCCGTGGCCGAGAACAGCAGGAAGGGCAGGATGAACAGCGCACCGATCACCAGCCCCGCCATGGCCGGCGGCATCCAGCTCAGTTGCAGCTGGTAGGTCACCATGACGGTGAAGGCGAACTTGAAGAGGTTGTCGTTCGCGGCCCCCGCGAACTGGGTCCAGAAGAAGGGCGCGAAGCGCCGCTGGCCGAGCAGGGCGAACTGGTTCGCGTGGGCGTTGGGCTCATGCACCACGGGCGCGGGCGCGGCGGCGGCGGGGGTTGTCATGCGATGCAATCTCCTCTTTGTCTTCTACCGCTGCGCCACGGGCGTTCCGTGGCCAAGCCGCGTCATGCCGCGATGGCGGCTGGGTCGGGATTGTGCCGCAGCAGCGTCGCGCGCCAGCCCTTTTCAAGGCGGTACAGCGCCATCAGCACAGGCAGGCCGGCCAGCGACGCCACCAGGTGCTTGAGGGTGTGGCCCGACACGAGGTGGCCGGTGGCTTCGTAGATGGCGTGATCGCCCAGTTCGAAGGCCTTGGCCACCACATAGAACGCGATCACCCAGCCCAGCTTGAGCCCGACGGCGCCGCGCATCGGCGTGGCCAGCGCCAGCGTGAGCACCACCGCCATGCCGCCGAACTGCACCAGCGCCCACGGCAGCACATTGCCGGTTTCCTGGCAGACCTCGGCCGCCAGCAGGCCGGCCGTGAGCACGAACCAGGCGGCCGGCCAGCCGGCGCGCTGGCTGACGCGCTCGCAGACGGCGATGCCGATCAGGCCCGCGAAGGCCACGGCCATGCCGGCGCGGTCGGCGGCCAGGCGGGGCGCGTCGGGCAGCAGGTGATAGAAGGCCGAGCCGGCGGCGGTGGCGATCAGGCCGGCGAAGAACAGCCAGGCGCAGTCCAGCGTGTTGTCGGGCGGGTCGTTGGCGGGCGGCGCCAGCGGGAACCCGGCCAGCGCCTCCTGGTGCGAGCGGTCGATGCGGTTGAGCCGGTACAGCCCCAAGCAGCCGATGGCCAGGAACGGCAGGTTGCTCAGCACGTCCATCGCGTTGGGCAGATGAAACAGCGGCCGGTTGTCGGCGAACACGGAGGCGATCGCCACGTCGGCGGCCGGCAGCGCCGGGCCGAAGAAGGCGATCAGCAAGAGCAGCGCGAAGGTGAACAACAGTCCGCGTTCGCGGCGTGTCAGGGTGGGCAGAAGCATGGCGTTCCTCGGTGGGGTGGTGGCTGGCGGGTGGAATCTAGTTGCCAGCCCTCCCCCAGGCATCGAGAATCGATACGAGGCACTATTTCACTCCCTTCGGTATCCTTTTTCTATACCTTCAACCCGTACCCTCCCTTCATGAGCACCACCGTCGACCTGGTCCAGGCCCTCAAGAACGAACTCAAAAGCGCCCGCATGACGTATGCCGACCTGGCCCGGTCGCTGGACATGGCGGAGTCCAGCGTCAAGCGCATGCTGGCCAAGAGCGACATGCCGCTGTCGCGCGTCGATGCGATCTGCCGCGCCCTGAAGATCGATTTCGCCGAGCTGGCGCGGCGCGTGGCCGACGCCCAGCCGCTGCTGAAGGAGCTGACCCACGAGCAGGAAAAGGCCGTGGTCAAGGACAAGAAGCTGCTGCTGGTGGCGATCAGCGTGCTGAGCCAGTGGACGCTGGAGCAGATCGTGTCGTCGTACCGGATCACCGAGGCCGAGTGCATCGGCTGCCTGGCGCAGCTGGACCGCATCGGCATCATCGAGCTGCGCCCGCTCAACCGGTACCGCCTGAAGCTCGCGAAGACCTTCCGCTGGCGCCCGCACGGCCCGGTGATGGAGTTCTTCCGCGAGAACGTGGTGCTCGACTACTACAAGGGCGGTTTCGACGGCCCGGCCGAGGGCCTGCTGCTGGTGCACGGCTCGATCAGCCGGTCGCTGGCGCCCGCCTTCATGGAGCGGCTGCAGCGCGTGGCGCAAGACTTTGCGCAGCAGCACCAGACCGACCAGAAGCTGTCGGCCAAGGACCGCGAGGGCTACACCCTGCTGCTGGGCATGCGCAACTGGGAATTCGAACTCTTCACCCGCCTGCGGCGGAACTGAAGGCCCGTCAGGGCTTCGCTGCTTCCAATGCGTCGCGCGTGGTGCGCGCCGCGTTCTTCGCCGCGTCGGCGAAGTCTTCGCCCGACGAGGCGTAGATGATCGCCCGCGACGAGTTCACGATGATCGGCGCGTCGGCGCGCCAGCCGGCGCGCACGGTGGCGACCGCGTCGCCGCCCTGGGCACCGACGCCCGGGATCAGGAGCGGCACCGTCGGCGCGAGTTCGCGCACGCGCTCGATCTCGGCCGGGTAGGTCGCGCCCACCACGAGGCCGAGCTGGCCGTTGAGGTTCCACGGGCCCTGCGCCAGGCGGGCGACGTGCTCGTACAGGAAGGGCTGGCCCTCGACGCTGGCCAGGCGCTGGCCCTGCAGGTCGGAACCGCCGGGGTTGCTGGTGCGGCACAGCAGGAAGGCGCCCTTGCCTTCGTACTGGAGATACGGCGCGACCGAGTCGAAGCCCATGAAGGGCGACAGGGTCACGGCGTCGGCGCCGTAGCGCTCGAAGGCTTCGAGCGCGTACTGCTCGGCGGTGGAGCCGATGTCGCCGCGCTTGGCGTCCAGGATGGTGGGCACATGGGGCGCGTTGCGGCGCATGTGCTCCATCAGGCGTTCGAGCTGGTCTTCGGCGCGGTGGGCCGCGAAGTAGGCGATCTGGGGCTTGAAGGCGATGACCAGGTCGGCCGTCGCGTCGACGATGCGCGCGCAGAAGTCATAGATGCGGCTGGCGTCGCCCTTGTACGCCCCCGGGAATTTGGCTGGCTCCGGGTCGAGGCCCACGCAGAGCAACGAACCGTTGGTTTGCTGTGCAGCGGCCAGCTTGTCGAGGAAAGTCATGGGGCCCGATTTTACGGACCCCGCCCGCCGGCCTCAGGCCGAAGGGGTGACCTGCTCCGCGGCCAGGCACAGGTCGGCCCAGGCGCGGGCCTTGTCGGCCGGGTTGCGCAGCAGGTAGGCGGGGTGGTAGGTGGCCACCACCGGCACGCCGTTGGCCGACGCCAGCGGCACGGCGCGACCGCGCAGCTTGCCCAGCGGATCGCGGCTTTGCATCAGGCTCTGCGCGGCCAGCGGGCCCATCGCCAGCACGACGCACGGCGCCAGCGCCGCCGCGTGGGCGTCGAAGTCGGCGTCGATCGGCTGCGGGCTGCCGGGCTGGCCGGCGGCCACGCCGCGGTGCGTGCGCATCAGGTGCACGGGCGTGCGGCCGTCGTGCAGCTTCAGCGCGCGCAGCATGTTGTCGAGCAGGCGGCCGGCGTCGCCCGCGAAGGGCTCGCCGTGG
>NZ_BCUS01000063.1 GCF_001591345.1 Variovorax boronicumulans NBRC 103145
GGCACGTACCCCGGACACACGCGTTATTCTCAAGCGTTCCCCGCCTCGCGCCCCCGTTCCCCGATCCCCGTCCGAATGTCCGTCCCGCATCCCCTGTCCCCCGCCTTCCTTCAACGTCCTGCCAGCCTCGGCGCGCGCTGACAGCCTCCCGGTGCAAGCGATTCTTTCCGGGGCCGTCCCGGTCCTGATCTTCATGGCCTGCGTGGGCCTGGCCACCTACGCGCAGAACCTCACGGGCTTTGCGTTCAGCCTCATCCTGCTGGGCCTCGTGTCGGTGTTCGACATCGCCAGCGTGAACGACGCGGCCAATGCCGCGACCGTGCTGAGCCTCATCAACGCCTGGACCTACTTCCGCGCGCGCCCCGGCCCCGTGCCCTGGCAGCTGATGAAGCCCGCGCTCAACGGCAGCACCGTCGGCGTCATCGTCGGGCTCATGCTGCTCGTGTGGCTCAGCGGCAGCGCCGTGTCGTGGCTGCGGGGCTTGCTGGGCGTGTCGATCCTGATCTGCGCCGTGCTGCTGTTGCTGCAGGGCAAACCGCTGCCGGCCGTGTCGGGCCGCACCAGCTTCGCCCTCATCGGCGGGCTCTCGGGCGTGCTGGGCGGGCTGTTTTCCGCCTCCGGCCCGCCCATCGTCTTCCACATGTACCGCCAGCCGCTGGACCGCGAACTCGTGCGCCGCGCGCTGCTGCTGATGTTCGCCTTCAACTCGCTCGTGCGGCTCGTCATCGTGGTGCCCACGGGCCACTTCTCGTGGCACTCGGCGCTGCTGGCCGGCTGCGCCATGCCCGTGGTCTACGCCGCCACGCGGCTGCACCATCGCCTGCCCAACAAGCTGCAGCCGCGCACCTTGCAATGGCTGGTCGCCGGGCTGCTTTTTGTGGCCGGCGTGACGCTGCTCGCCACCGCCTGGACCGCGATCGCACACAGCTGAAACAGGCTGAAAACCCCCGGTTTCCGGCGTGGCCCGGGAATTGCAGCGTCAATCCAAGGGTTTCCCCGGACGTGGCATACCGACCCTCACATACGCGTTATGGGCGTGCCCGTATGCAAGACCCCACGCAAGCCGCTAACGTCCATGACTGGCCCATGACGGGCCGCCCACGAGCCTGAAAAAGCATGAGCACCGAGAGCAGCAGTACACCGATTCAACCGATCCGCTTCTTCCATCGCGGAAAGATCGTCGACGTCAGCGGGGTCCATCCCACCCGCTCGGTGCTCGACTGGCTGCGCGAAGACGCGCGCTGCACCGGCACCAAGGAAGGCTGCAACGAAGGCGACTGCGGCGCCTGCACCGTCGTCATCGGCGAGCTGGCCACCGACGCCCACGCGCCCGGCGCGGTCGACGGCCTGCAGCTGCAGACCGTCAACGCCTGCATCCAGTTTCTGCCCACGCTGCATGGCAAGGCGCTGTTCACGGTCGAAGACCTCAAGGGACAGTGCGCGTCGCAGTGCAAGCCCAAGGCCGACGCCCCCGCCAAGCACGCCGTCCACCCGCTACACCCCGTGCAGCAGGCCATGGTCGACTGCCACGGCTCGCAGTGCGGCTTCTGCACGCCGGGCTTCGTGATGTCGCTGTGGGCCACCTACGAACACCACCAGGCCGAGGGCACGCAGCCCACGCGCCAGCAGCTGGCCGACGACCTGTCGGGCAACCTGTGCCGCTGCACCGGCTACCGCCCGATCCTCGACGCCGGCCAGCGCATGTTCGACCTGCCGGCCGTGCGCCTGGACACCGCGCCCGTGGTGGCCGCGCTCACCGCGCTGAAGAACGACGGCCTGGACTACGCCGCCCCGCTGGGCGCCCGCATCGACCATTTCCACGCTCCCAAGACCATCGCTCAGCTCGCCGCGCTGCGCGTGCAGAAGCCGCGCGCCCAGCTGCTGGCCGGCTCGACCGACGTCGGCCTGTGGGTCAACAAGCAGTTCCGCGACCTCGGCGACATCATCTATGTCGGCGACGTGGCCGAGATGAAGACCGTGGAAGAGCGCGCCGACGAGCTGTACATCGGCGCCGGCGCCTCGCTCGAAGCCGCCTTCGGCGCGCTGGTCGAGCGCGTGCCCAGCCTGGCCGACGTGTGGCTGCGCTTTGCCTCGCCGCCGATCCGCCACGCCGGCACCATGGGCGGCAACGTCGCCAACGGCTCGCCCATCGGCGACTCGCCGCCGGTGCTGATGTCGCTCGACACCGAGATCGAACTGCGCCGCGGTGATGTGGTGCGCCGCATGCCGCTGCCCTCGTTCTATCTCGATTACATGAAGAACGAGCTGCAGCCCGGCGAGTTCGTGCAGGGCCTGGCGGTGCCGCTGGCCGCCCTGCGCCGCCAGGTGCGCGCCTACAAGATCAGCAAGCGCTTCGACTGCGACATCTCGGCGCTGTGCGCTGGCTTCGCCATCGAACTGGAAGCCGGCAGCGACACGGTGAAGGCCGTGCGCCTGGCCTTCGGCGGCATGGCCGCCACCGTCAAGCGCGCCGCCAACGCCGAAGCCGCGCTCGTGGGCAAGCCCTGGACGCAGGCCAGCGTGGCCACCGCCAAGCTGGCGCTGGCGCAAGACTTCAAGCCGCTCTCCGACATGCGGGCCTCGGCCGACTACCGCCTGCAGGTGGCGCAGAACCTGATCCAGCGCCTGTGGCTCGAAACCCGCACGCAGGACGCGCTGTCCATCGAAGAAACCAGCGTCTGGAGCGTGATGCCCCATGTCGTTGCCAAGGTTGCGGCGGAAGGACTCTGACCATGAACAAACCCATCGACGCCCGCCTGCTGCAGCCCGCCGAGGCCTTTGCCGACTACCTGAAGAACACCGCCGCCCGCATCAACGTGGGCGCCGAAGCGCTGGCCCACGGCCGCGGCATGCGCGTGGGCATCAGCCGCCCGCACGAGTCGGCGCACCTGCACGTGGCCGGCGAAGCCACCTACATCGACGACATTCCCGAGCTCGCCGGCACGCTGCACTGCGCGCTGGGCCTGTCGCCGGTGGCCAACGGCCGCGTGACGGCGCTGTCGCTCGACGCCATCCGCGCCATGCCCGGCGTGGTCACGGTGCTCACCGCCGACGACATCCCCGGCACCAACGACTGCGGCTCGATCATTCACGACGACCCGATCCTGCTGCCCGTGAACGACGGCGGCGAGATCCGCTACCTCGGCCAGCCCGTGTTCGCCGTGATCGCCGAAACGCGCGATGCCGCGCGCCGCGCCGCCGCGAAGGCCAAGGACGCGATCACCCTCGAGGCGCAGCCGCCCGTCATCACGCCGCAGGACGCGCATGCGCGCGGCCAGTACGTGGTGCCGCCGATGCACATCGTGCGCAGCGGCGGGGCCGCCAACGAAGGCGACGAAGCCGCCGTGCGCGCCGCCATCGCGAAGGCGCCGCACCGCCACACCGCCACGCTCGACGTCGGCGGGCAGGAGCAGTTCTACCTCGAAGGCCAGATCAGCTACGCCATCCCGAAGGAGGGCGGCACGCTGCACATCCACTGCTCGACGCAGCACCCGAGCGAAATGCAGCACCTGGTGGCGCACGCGCTGCACCTGGCCTCGAACGAAGTGCATGTGGAATGCCGGCGCATGGGCGGCGGCTTCGGCGGCAAGGAATCGCAGTCGGCGCTGTTCGCCTGCGTGGCGGCCATCGCGGCGCGCCAGCTGCAGCGCCCCGTGAAGCTGCGGCTGGACCGCGACGACGACTTCATGATCACCGGCCGTCGCCACTGCTTCTGGTACGAGTACGAGGTGGGCTACGACGACGAGGGCCGCATCCTCGGCGCCGAGATCACGATGGTGTCGCGCGCCGGCCACTCGGCCGACCTGTCGGGCCCGGTGATGACGCGCGCGCTGTGCCACTTCGACAACGCCTACTGGCTGCCCAACGTGAGCATGCACGGCTTCTCGGGCAAGACCAACACGCAGAGCAACACCGCGTTCCGCGGCTTCGGCGGCCCGCAGGGCGCCATCGCCATCGAGAACATCATGGACTCGGTGGCGCGCGAACTGAAGCGCGACCCGCTCGACGTGCGGCGCGTCAACTTCTACGGCAAGGGCGAGAACAACGTCACGCCGTACCGCCAGACCGTGACCGACAACATCGTCCACGAACTCGTGGCCGAGCTGGAAGAAACCAGCGACTACCGCCTGCGCCGCGAAGAGATCGCCGCCTTCAACGCGAAGAGCCCGGTGCTCAAGCGCGGGCTGGCGCTGGCGCCGCTGAAGTTCGGCATCTCGTTCAACGTGAAGCACTTCAACCAGGCCGGCGCGCTGGTGCATGTGTACACCGACGGCTCGATCCTCGTGAACCACGGCGGCACCGAGATGGGCCAGGGCCTGAACACCAAGGTGGCGCAGGTGGTGGCGCACGAGCTGGGCGTGAGCTTCGAGCGCGTGCGCGTCACCGCGACCGACACGACGAAAGTGGCCAACACCTCGGCCACGGCCGCCTCGACCGGCGCCGACCTGAACGGCAAGGCCGCACAGGACGCCGCCCGCCAGATCCGCGAACGCCTGGCCGCCTGCGCCGCCGAGCGCCATGGCGGCAACGCCGCCGACGTGCGCTTTGCCAACGACCAGGTCGAAGTGAACGGCCGCACGCTGGCCTTCAGCACCGTGGTGGGCGAGGCGTACCTCGACCGCAAGCAGCTGTGGTCCGACGGCTTCTACGCCACGCCCGGCCTGAGCTGGGACAAGGACAAGATGCAGGGTCGCCCGTTCTACTACTACGCCTACGGCGCGGCGGTGAGCGAGGTGGTGGTCGACACGCTCACCGGCGAATGGAAGCTCTTGCGCGCCGACATCCTGCACGACGCGGGCAAGTCGCTGAACCCGGCCGTGGACATCGGCCAGGTCGAGGGCGCCTTCATCCAGGGCATGGGCTGGCTCACCACCGAGGAGCTGGTGTGGCATCCGCAAAGCGGCAAGCTCACCACGCACGCGCCCAGCACCTACAAGATCCCGACGGCCAACGACTGCCCGCCGGTGTTCAACGTGCGCCTGTTCGAGGGCCAGAACTTCGAAGACTCGATTCACCGCAGCAAGGCCGTGGGCGAACCGCCGCTGTTGCTGCCGTTCTCGGTGTTCTTCGCCATCCGCGATGCCGTGTCGGCCGCGGGCGGGCACCGGGTCGATCCGCCGCTGAAGGCGCCGGCCACGAGCGAATCCATCCTCCGCGCCCTGACCGCGGTGCAGGCAGCCTCTGGCGAATGAGCACCGGCCGTGCTCGCACGGTCCGAGCGTCCTTCCGTTCTCCAAATGCTGCGCTGTATAACTGTTCGCACAGACAAGAAAGGTGTGAACAGCCATGAGAGACCAGGCGCTTTTCGACAAGATCGACCTTCATCTGATTCGGGTGCTTCATACCGTGCTGACCGACCGCAGCGTCTCGCGCGCCGCCATCCGCCTGGGCATGTACCAGCCGGCCGTCTCGGCCGCGCTGAAGCGCCTGCGCGAGCTGTCGGGCGACCCGCTGCTGGTGCGCTCGGGCTCGGGCATGGTGCCCACCGACGCGGGGCTGCGCATGATCGAGCCCGCGGCCAGCATCCTGCGGGCGGCCGAGATGCTGTTCTCGGATGCGCGCGGCTTCGAGCCGCAGTCGGCGGCCACCACGTTCCGCATCGCGGCCAGCGACTACATGGACCCGCTGTTCCTGCCGATGTTGGTGGCACAGGTCAAGCGCGAGGCGCCGCTGTGCCAGATCGAGATCCATGCGCTCTCGCCCGATTCGGACTACCACGGGCACCTCGCGCTCGGGCAGGTCGACCTGGTGATCGGCAACTGGCTCAAGCCGCCGGAAGACCTGCACATGGCGCGCCTCTTCGGCGACGAGGTGGTGTCGCTGGTCAACCAGGACCATCCGGCCGTGCGGCGCGGGTGGGACCTGGAGACCTGGCTGGCGGCCGAGCACATCGCGCCCACGCCCATGCACCCGGGAGGGCGCGGCATCATCGACCAGATGCTCGACGAGCTGGGGCGGCAGCGCAACATCACGGCGCGCTGCGCGCACTTCAGCCTCATTCCGGACATGGTGGCCTCGAGCCTGCTGGTGCTCACCACCGGGCGCCAGTACTGCGAGCGCTTCGCCGCACGGCTGCCCGTGAAGATCCTCGAGTGCCCGGCCGCGCTGCCGCGCCTCATGTACTACCAGCTCTGGCACGAACGCACGCATTCGTCGAGTTCCGCGCGCTGGCTGCGCGAATGCATCAAGGGCGTGGCGGCGTCGCTGCGCCCCGGCTTCGATGCCGCGCCGGCTGCCACTGCCCGAACCCTGCCGGCTGAGCCGCTTTCCGATCCTCCCTGAGCCCTCCGTCGCGCCGGCGTCGCGACCGAGGCAACGATGAACGAACCGCCACATACAACAGCTGGAGACAAGCGAAATGAACAGGTATGAAGAGGTGCCCAAGGCCACCACTCCCCGGGCCGCCGGGGCCACCGAGGCGGCGCCGTTGCGTGCGGCCACCGCACCGGCCAACGCCGGTCTGCTGGAACGCTTTTTCAAGCTGACCGAGCACAACACCACCGTGCGCACCGAAGTCATCGCAGGGCTGACCACCTTCCTGACGATGGCCTACATCATCTTCGTGAACCCGTCGATCCTCGGGGACGCGGGCATGCCCAAGGGCGCCGTCTTCGTCGCCACCTGCCTGATCGCGGCCATCGGCACGCTGATCATGGGCCTGTACGCCAACTACCCGATCGCCATGGCGCCGGGCATGGGCCTGAACGCCTACTTCGCCTACGTGGTCGTGCTCGGCATGGGCTACACGTGGCAGACCGCGCTGGGCGCGGTGTTCATCTCGGGCTGCCTGTTCCTGATCGTGACGGTCACCGGGTTGCGGGAGCTGTTCATCGCGGGCATACCGCAGTCGCTGCGAACGGCGATCACCGTGGGCATCGGCATGTTCCTGGCGCTCATCGCGCTCAAGAGCGCGGGCGTGGTCGCGGCTTCGCCGGCCACCTTCGTCACGCTGGGCGACCTGCACTCGGCGCCCGTGATCCTGGCGACCATCGGCTTCCTCATGATCGTGGCGCTCGACCGGCTCAAGGTGCGCGGCGCCATCCTGATCGGCATCCTCACGGTGACGGTGCTGTCGTTCTTCTTCGGCGGCAACAAGTTCCACGGCGTGTTCGACGCACCGCCGTCCATCGCGCCGACCTTCATGCAGCTGGACATCCTGAGCGCGCTCAAGGGCGGCATCCTGAACGTGGTGCTGGTGTTCTTCCTGGTCGAGATGTTCGACGCCACCGGCACGCTGATGGGTGTGGCCAAGCGCGCGGGCCTGCTGGTGCCGGGCAAGATGGAACGCATGAACAAGGCGCTGCTGGCCGACAGCGGCGCGATCTTCGCGGGCTCGCTGCTGGGCACGTCGAGCACCACGGCCTACGTGGAAAGCGCAGCCGGCGTGCAAGCCGGTGGCCGCACCGGCCTCACGGCCGTGGTGGTGGCGGTGCTGTTCCTGGCCTGCCTGATGATCTCGCCGCTGGCGGGCTCGGTGCCGGCCTACGCCACCGCACCGGCGCTGCTCTTCGTGGGCTGCCTGATGCTGCGCGACCTGGTCGAGCTCGACTGGGAAGACACCACCGAGGTGATCCCGGCGGCCGTCACGGCGCTGGCCATGCCCTTCACCTACTCGATCGCCAACGGCCTGGCCTTCGGCTTCATCACCTACGCGGTGCTCAAGCTGTGCACCGGCCGGGCACGGGAAGTGCATGCGATGGTGTGGGTGATCGCGGCGATCTTCCTGTTCAAGTTCGCCTACATCGGCGGACACTGAAGGACGCGCCGTCGGGCGCCGATGGTCGCGGGGACGCTATTAAACTTATAGCTGTCCCCGCTTGTTGATGTTGAACGAGACAAACCCACGAAACCCGGCATGACAACCCCCAGACTCCAGCTGGCGCACATCACCAAGCGGTATCCCGCGGTGGTGGCCAACAGCGACATCTCCCTGGCCGTGCAGCCCGGCGAAATCCATGCCGTGCTCGGAGAAAACGGCGCGGGCAAATCGACCCTGATGAAGATCATCTACGGCTCGGTCAAGCCCGACGAAGGCACCGTCACCTTCGACGGCCAGGCGGTCAACCTGCGCAACCCGCAGCAGGCGCGCGCGCTGGGCATCAGCATGGTGTTCCAGCACTTCAGCCTGTTCGACACGCTCACCGTGGCCGAGAACGTCTGGCTGGGCCTGGACAAGTCGCTCGCGCTGGCCGAGGTGGCCCGCAGCATCACGGCCAAGGCCAGCGAATACGGGCTGGACATCGACCCCTCGCGCCCCGTGCACACGCTGTCGGTGGGCGAGATGCAGCGGGTGGAGATCATCCGCGCGCTGCTCACCAACCCCAAGCTGCTGATCCTGGACGAGCCGACCTCGGTGCTCACGCCGCAGGCCGTGATCCGCCTGTTCGGCGTGCTGAACAAGCTGGCCTCGGAAGGCTGCAGCATCCTGTACATCAGCCACAAGCTGCACGAGATCCAGGAGCTGTGCACCGCCTGCACCGTGCTGCGCGGCGGCAAGGTCACGGGCGTGTGCAACCCGCGCAACGAGAGCACCGAATCGCTCTCGCGCCTCATGATCGGCAGCGAGCCGCCGCCGCTGCAGCACCGCCCGCTGCATGCCGGCGCCGTGGCGCTGCGCGTGCAGGGTCTGAAGCTGGCGCGCGAGGACCAGTTCGGCGTCGACCTGGACGGCATCTCCTTCGACGTGCGCGCGGGCGAGGTCGTCGGCATCGCCGGTGTCTCGGGCAACGGCCAGAAGGAACTGCTGTACACGCTCTCGGGCGAGGACGTGCGCGCCGAGCCCGCCATGGTGCGCGTGTTCGACCATCCGGCCGGCCGGCTGCGCCCGCGCGCGCGGCGTGCGCTGGGCCTGCATTTCGTGCCCGAGGAACGGCTGGGGCGCGGCGCCGTGCCCACGCTGGGCCTGGCGCACAACCTGCTGCTCACGCGCAGCAACGCGGTGGGCAAGGGCGGCTGGATCCGCACCGCCGAGCTCGACAAGCAGGCGCGTTCCATCATCGATCGCTTCAAGGTGAAGGCCGGCGGCCCGGGCGCGGCGGCGCGCTCGCTGTCGGGCGGCAACCTGCAGAAGTTCATCGTCGGCCGCGAGATCGACGCCAACCCCAAGCTCTTCATCGTCTCGCAGCCGACCTGGGGCGTGGACGTGGGCGCGGCCGCGCTCATCCACGCCGAGATCCTGGCGCTGCGCGACGCCGGCTGCGCCGTGCTCGTGATCAGCGAGGAGCTGGACGAGCTGTTCAACATCTGCGACCGGCTGCACGTGATCGCCAAGGGGCGGCTGTCGCCCTCGATCGACCGCGCGGCGGCCACGCTGCCGCAGATCGGCGAATGGATGAGCGGCCTGTGGCCGCAGGCGCAGCCCCACCAGAACAACAACAAGAAGGAGGGCGCGCATGCTCAAGCTTGAACCCCGCCCGGAGCTGTCGCGCTTCTGGAGCTACGGCTCGCCGATCCTGGCGCTCTTGATCACCGTGCTCATCGGCGTGGCGCTGTTCGCCGCGCTCGGCAAGGACCCGGTCAAGGGCCTGCAGGTGTTCTTCTACGAGCCGATCAAGAGCGGCTACGCCATCGGCGAGCTGATGGTCAAGGCCACGCCGCTGCTCATCATTGCGCTCGGCCTGGCCGTGTGCTTTCGCTCCAACGTCTGGAACATCGGCGCCGAAGGGCAGTTCGTCTGCGGCGCCATCGCGGCGGGCGGCGTGGCGCTCCTGGCCGACAAGAGCACCGGCAGCTGGATCGTCGTGGCCATTCTGCTGGCGGGCATCCTGGGGGGCATGGTGTGGGCGGGCATCGTCGCGTTCCTGCGCGACAAGTTCAACGCCAACGAAATCCTCGTGAGCCTGATGCTGGTCTACGTGGCCACGCTGATGCTGAGCTACCTGGTCTTCGGCCCCTGGAAAGATCCGCAGGGCTACAACTTTCCGCAGACCAAGACCTTCGAGGCGGTGACGCAGATCCCGCGGCTCATGAAGGGTTCGCGCGTGTCGATCGGGCTGATCATCGCGCTGGTCGGCGCGGGCGCGCTGTGGGTGTTCTTGTTCCGCACGCGCGCGGGCTTCGCGCAGCAGGTCGGCGGGCTGGCGCCCGCGGCGGCGCGCTATGCCGGCTTCTCGGCACGCCGCGCGGTGTGGATCGCGCTGCTCACCTCGGGCGGCGCGGCCGGCCTGGCCGGTGCGCTCGAAGTGGCGGGCCCCATCGGCCAACTCACGCCGTACGTGCCGGCGGGCTACGGCTTCGCGGCCATCATCGTGGCCTTCGTCGGGCGGCTGCATCCGGTGGGCATGATCTTCTCGGCGATCCTGATGAGCATGTTCTACATCGGCGGCGAGCTCGCGCAGTCGCGCCTGGGCCTGCCCAAGTCGCTCACCGGGGTGTTCCAGGGCCTGCTGCTGTTCACGCTCCTGGCCTGCGACACGCTCATCGCCTACCGCATCCGCCGCAAGGCCGGCGCCAAGGCCGCGACGCTGACCACAAGCTCGCTGCAGGTCAGCACGCCGATCACCGCGCCGACCGCGCCCGTTGCGCCGACCGCGCGTGCCACCGAAGGAGGGCTCTGAACCATGGAAAGCTACGCACTCCTGCTGGGCTCGACCCTGAGCGCGGGCACCGTGCTCGCCATCGCGGCGCTGGGCCTGTTGATCAACGAGAAGGCCGGCGTCGTCAACCTCGGCGCCGAGGGCATGATGCTGTGCGCCGCCATCGCGGGCTTCGCGACGGTGGTCATCACGCACAACCCCTGGCTCGGCTTTCTGGCCGGCATGGCGGCCGGCGCGCTGCTCGCGGCCTTCTTCGGCGTGCTCGTGATCTGGCTCAACACCAACCAGTACGCCACGGGGCTGGCGCTGAGCCTGTTCGGCGTCGGCTTCTCGGCCTTCGCGGGCATCAGCTTCGTGCAGGCCAAGCTGCCCGAGAGCACGCCCTTCGCCATTCCCGTGCTGGCCGACATCCCGCTGGCCGGCCCGGCGCTGTTCCGGCACCACCCGATGGTGTACGTGGCCGTGCTGCTGACCATCGGGCTCATCTGGTTCCTGTACCGCACCCGCGCCGGCCTCGTGCTGCGCTCGGTGGGCGAGTCGCCCGAGTCGGCGCATGCGCTGGGCTACCCGGTGCGGCGTATCCGCTTCCTGGCGGTGATCGCGGGCGGCGCGCTGTGCGGGCTGGCGGGTGCGTACCTGTCGACCGTGTACACGCCGCTGTGGGTCGAGGGCATGGTCGCCGGCCGCGGCTGGATCGCGCTGGCGCTCACCACCTTCGCCACCTGGCGTCCGGTCCGCGTGCTGCTCGGCGCCTACCTGTTCGGCGGCGTCTCGATGCTGGGCTTCCACCTGCAAAGCAGCGGCGTCGACGTGCCCTCGCAGTTCCTCAGCATGGCCCAGTACATCGCGCCGATCGTGGTGCTGGCGCTGATCTCGCGCAACCCCGCCTTCATCCGCATCAACATGCCGGCATCGATGGGGAAACCGTTCTACCCCGGCTCATAATCGCGTTCTCGTTTTTTTGCCAACCCGTCCTTTTCTTCCGAGGATTTCGACAATGAATGATCTGAACAAGCGTTCCCTTCTCAAGCTCGCCGCCCTCACCGCGGTGGCTTCGGCGGCCCTCATCGGCTGCGGCAAGAAGGAAGAGGCGGCCGCCCCCGCAGCATCGCCGGCGCCGGCCCCCGCGGCCGCCCCGGCCCCCGCACCGGCGGCCCCGCTGAACATCGCATTCGCCTATGTCGGTCCCGTGGGCGACGGCGGCTGGTCCTTCGCGCACGACAACGCCCGCAAGGCGCTCGAGAAGGAATTCGGCGACAAGATCAAGACCACCTTCGTCGAAAGCGTGCCCGAGTCGGCCGACGCCGAGCGCGTGTTCCGCGACTTCGTGGGCCAGGGCAACAAGCTGATCTTCGGCACCACCTTCGGCTACATGGAACCCATGCTCAAGGTCGCCAACGACAGCAAGGACGTGAAGTTCGAGCATGCCACCGGCTATAAGACCGCCGAGAACATGCGCACCTACGACAGCCGCACCTACGAAGGCGCGTACATGGCCGGCGTGATCGCCGGCTCCATGACCAAGAGCAACACGCTGGGCGTGGTCGGCTCGGTGCCGATTCCTGAAGTGCTGCGCAACATCAACAGCTTCACGCTGGGCGCGCAGTCGGTGAACCCGAAGATCACGACCAAGGTCGTGTGGGTGAACGAGTGGTTCAGCCCGCCCAAGGAAACCGAAGCCGCCACCGCCCTCATCAACGGCGGCGCCGACGTGCTGTTCCAGAACACCGACTCGCCGGCCGTGCTCAAGACCGCGCAAGAGAAGGGCAAGCGCGCCTTCGGCTGGGACTCCGACATGACCGCCTACGGCCCGAAGGCCCACCTGGGCTCGGCCATCATCAACTGGGCGCCGTACTACATCAAGACCACGCAGGACGCGCTGGACGGCAAGTGGGCCACCGGCCAGACCTGGTGGGGCGTGAAGGAAGGCGCGATCGACATCGTCTCGATCGCCGAAGACGTGCCCGCCGAAGCCAAGGCCAAGGTCGAGGAAATCAAGAAGGGCCTGAAGGACGGCAGCTTCTCGATCTGGAAGGGCCCGATCGTTGGCCAGGACGGCAAGGAGCTGATCGCCAAGGACGCGGTCGCCGACGACAAGTTCCTGTCGGGCGTGAACTTCTACGTCAAGGGCGTGGAAGGCAAGGTGCCGGGCGGCGACAAGAAGTAATCATTGGTCGATCGCTTCGGCGATTGCCACGAGAAGGGTCGTCTGCGGACGGCCCTTTTTTCATTCAGGAAAGGGATTCACACCATGAAGCTGCAAGGGGTCATGGCGGCAAGCGCGGCACTGCTGGCCGTGTCGATGTCGTTCGCCGCACCGCCGACGTTCTCGAAGGAAGAGCAGCGCCTGCGCAAGGCCGTGGACGACGCGGAAATGTGCTTTCATTTTGCCGGCGAATTCAACGGCGACGGGTCGGCGCATGACAAGGAAGTGGCGCGCCAACAGCGCCAGCATTGCGGCAAGGAAGGCCAGCAGCTGGTGCTGCGGGCCTACCGCAAGAACCCGCAGGACACGCGCCTCTACCCGGCGGTGCTGCGACTGGACGGGCTGATTCCGGGGCTCACGTTGCCCGCGGCCGAGAAGGCCCGGCTGTGTGCCGTGGCCAAGACGGAACTGGCCTGCCCCTGAGTCGGCTTACTGCGCAGCCGCCTGCAGCTGCGCCGCCATCTTCTGATGGATCAGGTTCACCGCCTTCAACGGCCGCAGCATCACCTTGAACTCGGTGATCTTGCCTTCGGCGTTCCACTTCATCATGTCCACGCCGTTGATGGCGATGCCGTCCAGCTCGAGTTCGAACTCGAGCACGGCATCGGTCGGGCCCTGGAGTTCGCGCACGTAGCGGAAGCTCTCGTTGAAGAAGACCTGGAAGGCCGCGGCGAGGTACTGCTTCGTGATGGCCTTGCCGACCTGCGGCCGGTGCACCACGGGCGAGAGGAAGACGGCGTCGTCGGCCAGCAGGGCGTCGAGCCCCGCCACGTCGCGTGTCTTGACGAGCCGGTGCCAGGTGGAAAGGGTGTCGATCGCCATGGGTCTCCTCGCGCGGTGGATGGATGGAAGAACGGGAAACCCAGTCTAGCGAAGCGCCTGCGGGCTCGTCGTCGCGGGCGCGACGGGGCCGGCAGGTGGCCGGGCTACGCGCCTTGCCAGCGCTTGAGCACCAGCGTGGCGTTGGTGCCGCCGAAGCCGAAGCTGTTGCTCATCACGGTGTCGACGGTGGCGTTCTCGCGCGTCGCGGTGAGGATCGGCATGTCGGCCACTTCGGGGTCGAGCGCCTCGATGTTGGCCGAGCCGGCCATGAAGTTGCCTTCCATCATCAGCAGGCAGTAGATCGCCTCGTGCACGCCGGCGGCGCCCAGCGAGTGGCCCGACAGGCTCTTGGTGGAGCTGATGGCCGGCGCCTTGTCGCCGAAGACTTCGCGCACGCCCTTCATTTCCATGACGTCGCCGACGGGCGTCGAGGTGCCGTGGGTGTTCAGGTAGTCGATGGGCGTGTCGACGGTCGACAGCGCCATCTGCATGCAGCGCACGGCGCCTTCGCCGCTGGGCGCGACCATGTCGTAGCCGTCGGAGGTGGCGCCATAGCCGACGATCTCGGCGTAGATTTTTGCGCCGCGCGCCAGTGCGTGGTCGAGCGACTCGACCACGACCATGCCGCCGCCGCCGGCGATGACGAAGCCGTCGCGCTCGGCGTCGTAGGCACGCGAGGCCTTCTCGGGGCTGTCGTTGTACTTGGTGGACAGCGCGCCCATGGCGTCGAACAGGAACGACTGGGTCCAGTGCTCTTCCTCGCCGCCGCCGGCGAACACGATGTCCTGCTTGCCCATCTGGATCTGCTCCATGGCGTTGCCGATGCAGTGCGCGCTGGTGGCGCAGGCCGAGGCGATGGAGTAGTTCAGGCCCTTGATCTTGAAGGGCGTGGCCAGGCAGGCCGACACGGTGCTGCTCATGGTGCGCGTCACGCGGTAGGGGCCCACGCGCTTGACGCCCTTTTCGCGCAGCAGGTCGAGCGCTTCCATCTGGTTCAGCGTGGAGGCGCCGCCCGAGCCGGCGATGAGGCCGGTGCGCGGGTTCGACACCTGCTCCTCGGTCAGGCCGGCATCGGCGATGGCGTCCTTCATGGCCAGGTAGGCGTAGGCCGCGGCGTGGCCGACAAAGCGATAGAGCTTGCGGTCGATGAGGTCTTCGAGGGGAAGGTCGATGGAGCCGGCCACCTGGCTGCGCAGGCCCATGTCGGCGTAGGCCGGCTGGAACCGGATGCCGGGGCGGCTGGCGCGCAGGTTGGCGGAGACGGTCTCCTTGTCGTTGCCCAGGCACGAAACGATGCCCAGACCGGTGATGACGACGCGGCGCATGGCGAAACCCTCAGAAGTTGTCGGTGGAAGTGAACACGCCGACCCGCAGGCCCTCGGCGGTGTAGATCTGGCGGCCGTCGACGCTCACCGAGCCGTCGGCGATGGCCAGGTTCAGCTTGCCCTTGAGCACGCGCTTGATCTGGATGCTGTAGGTGACGAGCTTGGCGGTCGGCAGGACCTGGCCCGTGAACTTCACTTCGCCCGAGCCCAGGGCCCGGCCGCGGCCCGGCAGGCCCTGCCAGCCGAGGAAGAAACCGACCAGTTGCCACATGGCGTCCAGGCCCAGGCAGCCCGGCATGACCGGGTCGCCTTCGAAGTGGCAGGCGAAAAACCACAGGTCGGGCGTGATGTCGAGTTCGGCCGTGAGTTCGCCCTTGCCGTAGGTACCGCCCTCGGCGCTGATGTGGGTGATGCGGTCCACCATCAGCATGTTCGGGGCGGGCAGCTGGGCGTTGCCGGGGCCGAACAGTTCGCCGCGGCTGCAGCGCAGCAGGTCTTCGCGGGTGAAGGCGTTTTGTAGGGTCATGCGAGTCGATCAAGGACGGCGCCAGGGCACGAATGCACGCTGCGCGCGGATTGGAGGGAACACGCCCGATGCCGGGCCTGCCGGGGTCCAAGCCTAGCGCATCCGCCATGGCCCGATTTGACCCAGATCAGTTTGGGGGAAATGGGGCTGGCAGCGTATACGTTTTCGGGAATGCCGCGCAGGGTGTCTGCCCTTATGCTGTGCGCGATCACAACGTCGATTTCCCACGCCCCATGACCGATTCCAGCCGCCCCCTCTTCGACCCCAGCTTCGCGCAGCGCATCCCCGCCGAACGCCTGCCCGAGTTGTTGCGCGCCATGCCCAAGGCCGAGCTGCACATGCACATCGAAGGCTCGCTCGAGCCCGAGCTGATCTTTGCGCTCGCGCAGCGAAACGGTGTCTCGATTCCGTATGCCAGCGTCGAAGAGCTGCGCAAGGCCTATGCCTTCACCAACCTGCAGACCTTTCTCGACATCTACTACGCCGGCGCCAGCGTGCTGCTGAAAGAGCAGGACTTCTACGACATGGCCTGGGCCTACCTGGAGCGCGCCGCGGCCGACCAGGTGGTGCACACCGAGATGTTCTTCGACCCGCAGACCCATACGGCGCGCGGCGTGGCCATGGAAACGGTGGTCAACGGCCTGCACCGCGCCTGCGTCGATGCGCTGCCGAAGCTGGGCGTGAGCGCCTCGCTCATCCTGTGCTTCCTGCGCCACCTGAGCGAGGAAGAGGCCTTCGAGACGCTGGAGCAGGCGCTGCCGTACCGCGACAAGTTCATCGGCGTGGGGCTCGACTCGAGCGAGGTCGGCCACCCGCCCGAGAAGTTCGCGCGCGTGTTCGCGCGCTGCCGCGAGCTGGGCTTCCATCTGGTCGCGCACGCGGGCGAAGAAGGCCCGCCGGCCTACGTGTGGAGCGCGCTCGACGTGCTGAAGGTCGAGCGCGTCGACCACGGCGTGCAAAGCGCGAAAGACCCGGCGCTGATGAAGCGGCTGGCGCAGGACCGCATTCCGCTCACCGTGTGCCCGCTGTCGAACCTCAAGCTGTGCGTGTTTCCCGACCTGTCGCAGCACAACCTGGGCGCGCTGCTCGACGCGGGGCTGGTCGCCACCGTCAACTCGGACGATCCGGCCTACTTCGGCGGCTACATGAACCAGAACTTCACGCAGACCTTCGCCGCGACCGGCTTGGGCGTGCAGCAGGCCTGGCAGCTCGCGGCCAACAGCTTCGAGGGCAGCTTCATCGACGCGGCCGCCAAGCGCGCCTACGTCGACCGGCTCAACGCCGTCTTCGCGACCTTCTGAGCGAGCTCTGCCGTGCAGGCGCCGGGACCGGCGTTGCGGCGCGGCACGAGCAGCGGCATGGCCACCAGCGCACACGCACTGGCCGCCAGCCACACGACCGGCCAGCCCTGCAGCGCCAGCAGGTGCGGAATCGAGAAGGGCGTGACGAAGCACACGAGGAACACGCTGGTGTTCGCCATGCCCAGCGCGGTGCCGGCGCGCGCCGCGCCGGCCAGCGTGGCCAGCTCGGTGTACGCCACGCCGTGCCAGGCCGACACGCACACGCCGCTCACGGCCAGCAGCGCGATCAGCGCCAGGCGCAGCGGCGCGGAGGGCGCCTCGGTGCCCGCCGCCATCACCAGCGCGGCCAGGCCCGCGAACAGCAGCACGCTGAGCGCGCTGCAGGCTCGCAGGTAGGCCGGGCGGTTGCGGCGGCGGTCGGTCCAGCGGCCGCTCCACACGCGCATCGCCATCGCGCCGACCTGCACGACAACCATGGCGGCGGTGATCGTGCCCAGGCCCACGTGGCCGAAGTCGTGCAGGAACACCGTGCCGAAGGACAGCACCGCGAACTGCGGCGCGCACAGGATGCCGATGCCGGCCACGATGCGCCACACGCGCACGTCGCGCAGCGGGCCGGTCTTCGGTGCGGCGGCCTCGGTGGTCTTCGGGTGCGGCACGATGGGCGGCTCGTGCACCCAGGCCCAGCTCATCGCCGCGCTCAGCGCGCACAGCAGCGCCAGCAGGCCGTACAGCGCCGCAAAGCCGAAGTGCAGCGCCACGAAGGGCAGCACCAGCGCGCCGATGCCGCCGCCCATCGGCACGGCGGTCTGGCGGATGCTCATCGCCAGGCCGCGCTCGCCGGCGTCGAACCAGGTCATCACCGCGCGCCCGCTGGCACCGTTCACGCTGCCGCCGAGCAGGCCGACCAGCAGCAGCCCCGCACCCAGCACGCCGAGGCCCGGCACATGGCCGGCGCCCGGCGCGGCCCACAGCGCCATCGCCACCAGCGCGATCGCCGTGCTGCCGAGCCCGGCCAGCAGCACGGGGCGGTCGCCCCAGCGGTCGGTCAGCAGGCCCCAGGGCAGCTCGCTCACGGCGATGCCCAGGCCCATGAGGCCGAGCACCAGGCCGAGCGCGGCGTTGTCCAGCTGGTAGCCGGTGCGCATGAGCACGGCGGTCATCGGGATGCCGCTGAAGGCGACCGAGAAGGCCGCGTTGGCGGCCACGCCGGCGGCGAGCACCTTCCAGCGGTGGCGGGGCGACAACGGAGGGGAGGAGGGCGATTGGGTCATGTTGCAGCGCAGTGTCCGCCGCTGCAAAGGTTTTGAAAATCAGAAAATAATGAGCAGATCGTCCTGAAATTCAGGATGATCGAGAAGCCTCATGCAAGGACCCGCGATGACCCAGGTGATGTTCGATCTCGACGTGCTGCGCACCTTCTCCACCGGCATGGCGCTCGGCAGCTATGCGCGCGCGGCCGACAAGCTGGGCCGCTCGACCTCGGCCGTGAGCGCGCAGCTCAAAAAGCTGGAATCGCAGGCCGGCACCGTGCTGTTCCGCAAGGAGGGCCGCGGCCTGGCGCTCACCGATGCGGGCGAGACGCTGCTGGCCTACGCGCACCGCATGCTCGAGCTCAACGACGAGGCCAGCGCCGCCCTGCGCGGCGCCGACCTGCAGGGCTGGGTGCGGCTGGGCCTGCAGGAAGACTTCGGCGAGACCCTGCTGCCGGCCGTGCTCGGCCGCTTCGCGCGCGCCCACCCCAAGGTGCGCATCGAGGCCTGCGTGGCGCGCAGCGGCGAGCTGCGCGAGCGGCTTGAGCTGGGCCAGCTCGACCTGGCGCTGGCGTGGGACGCGGGCGACCAGCCGCTGTCGCCGCATGCCGAGCGCGTGGCGCGAATGCCGCTGCTGTGGATCGGCCCCACGGCGCCCGAGCGCGTCGATGCGCCCTGGTGGACCGAGCGCGAGCACCGCGCGGGCGTTCGCGCCGTGAAGAGCAAGGAGCCGCTGCCGCTCATCATGCTGGACGCTCCGTGCCCGCTGCGCGAGATCGTCATCACCGCGCTCGACCGCGCCGGCCTGCCGTGGCGCCGCGCCTTCGGCAGCGCCAGCCTGGCGGCGCTGTGGGCCGCGACCTCGGCCGGCCTGGGCCTGACCGTGCGCACGCCGTTCGGCTTGCCTGCGCATGTGCGCGCGCTCGACCGCGCGGTGCTTTCGTTGCCCGCGCTGCCGCAGATCTCGCTCGTGCTGTACCGCGCGCAGGCCCGCGCCGAGGCGCCGGCGAGCCGGCTGGCCACGCTGCTGCTCGAGGCTGTGCGCCAGCATCTGCAGGTCGAGACCGTGCAACCCCGCTGAGCGCAGGCCCTTGCGCGGGCCGCCGCCGCGATGCGTGAGAATCCGCCGCTGGAGACAAGTACAAGAGACAAGACCTAAGCGAGACGGCATGACCACCACGCGGCACAACTCCCTGCACCTGTGGGACGACAGGTTCCTCTACATCACGCCGGCGATCCAGTCGGGACTCACGGCCCGTTCGTCGGCCACGCTGCTGGCGTCGGTGAGCGGCCATCCCTTCACGCTGGAGGCGGTCGACGGCACGCGCGTGCGCTGCACTGCCGCGCTGGTGGGACCGCATGTGTCGCGCCGCCTCGACGTCGACGGCTGCGGGCTGCTGTCGCTCAACCTCGACCCGGCCTCCAGCGCCTACCGCATGCTCTCGCGGCACCTGGGCGGCCACGGCATCCAGCCGCTCGACGCGCGCCGTTTCGGCCGCGCGCGCGACGACTTCGAACCGGCGCAGCACGGCGCGCTGTCCGACCGGCGCCTGCAGCTGCTGAGCTCGAAGCTGGTCACGTCGATCACCGAGAGCCCCGAGCTGCAGGCCGCCATCGACCCGCGCATCGACCGCGTGCTGCAGGCCATCCGCACGCACGCGGGGCAGATTCCGCTGCGCGAGCTGTCGGCGCTGGCCTTTCTCTCGCCCGACCGGCTCACGCACCTGTTCGCGCAGCAGGTGGGCGTGTCGATCAAGCGCTATGCGCTGTGGACCAAGGTGCGCCGCACGGTGCAGCAGTTCACCGGGCGCCGCCCGCTGACCGACGTGGCGCTGGCCAGCGGCTTCACCGACGCGGCGCACATGAGCCGCACCTTCCAGCGCTACTTCGGCCTGTCGCCGTCCTTCCTGTCGAACCAGGTGCGCGTGACGGCCGACGAGCAGGCCTCGCACGCGTGGGGGCGCGGGCTCGCGCACTGAGGCGCCTTCGAAGGTCTCCAGGCGCGGCGCAGGACAGCGGCTGCGTTCAAGCCGCAGCCGGTCTGCGTGCCTAAGCTGGTGGTGCTCCATCAAGAGAGCACCAACCGGAGACATCCATGAGACAGACATCCTCGCGCGGCGCCATGCCGCTGTCCCTGCTCGCGTTGGCCACGGCCGCTGCACTCACCGCTTGCGGTGGCGGTGGTGGCGGCGGCAACGGGTTCCCGTTCTTTCCCATCGGCGGCAACCCGCCCACCAACCCACCGGCCGAAGGCAGCTACAAGGCCGAGATCCGCCGCACCGCCCTGGGTGTGCCGCACATCAAGGCCGACAACTGGCCCGGCGTGGGTTACGGCTACGGTTTTGCGCAGGCCGAAGACGACCTGTGCACGATGGCCGACTCTTTCCTCACCTACCGCGGCGAGCGTTCGCAGTACCTCGGTGGCGATGCGCAGCTCGTGGCCAGCAGCACCATCGCGCGGCCGAAGAACATCGACTCCGACTTCTTCCACAAGCAGGTGATCTCGGCCGACGTGCTCGCGAAGATGATCGCCGCCCAGCCCGACAACCTGAAGCAGCTGGTCGAGGGCTTCGCTGCCGGCTACAACCGCTACGTGCGCGACGTGAAGGCCGGCGGCACGGCGCACCAGGCCTGTCGCAACGAAGCCTGGGTGAAGCCCATCACGGCCGAGGACATCTACCGCCGCATGTACGCGGCCAACCTCGCGGGCGGCTACAGCGTCTTCCTGCCGAACATCGCCAATGCGATCGCACCGGCACCGGCGGCGCCCACCAAGATGGCCGCGCGCGGCGGCGCGAAGAAGCCCGCGCTGCAGCTGGCGGCGGCCAGCGTGCCCGTGCCCAAGCTGCTGCAGGTGGGCGGCAAGGAGGGCGTGGGCAGCAACATGATCGGCTTCGGCACGGCTGCCACCGGCGACAGCAGCCCGCTGCTCTTCGGCAACCCGCACTGGTACTGGCGCGGGCCGGACCGCTTTTACCAGGCACAGCTTACGATTCCGGGCCAGCTCAACATCAGCGGCACCTCGTTCCTCGGCATTCCGGTGATCCTCATCGGCTTCAACGACAACATCGCGTGGAGCCACACGGTGTCGACCGCGCGGCGTTTCGGCTTCTACGAACTGAAGCTCGCGGCGGGCGACCCGACCAGCTACATGCGCGACGGCAAGCCCGTGAAGATGCAGGCGCTGAGCATCACGGTCAACGTGAAGCAGGCCGACGGCAGCGTGGCGCCGGTGACGCGCACGCTCTACAAGTCGGAGTACGGGCCGATGGTCAACCTGGCCGCGGCGGGTGCGCCCTATGCCTGGAGCCAGACCACCGCCTTCGCGATCCGCGACATCAACGGCGAGAACTACCGCACCTTCAAGAACTGGCTGCGCTGGAACCAGGCCAAGTCGCTCGACGAGTTCATTGCCATCCAGCGCGAGGAAGCGGCCATTCCGTGGGTCAACACCGTGGCCGTGGGCCGCGGCGCGGCCAAGGCCTGGTATGCCGACATCGGCGCGGTTCCCAACGTGTCGTCCGCCCAGGTGGCCAGCTGCACGACGCCGCTGGGTGCGGCGGCGGCCTCCTCGTTCCCGCTCGCGCCGTTCTTCGACGGCTCGAAGAGCGAATGCGACTGGCAGACCGATGCCGACTCGGCGCAGAAGGGCGCCATCGGCGCGGCCCGTCTGCCGAGCCTGCTGCGCGACGACTACGTGGAGAACTCGAACGACAGCTACTGGCTCGCGAACCCGAAGGCACCGATGACCGGCTACCCGGCCATCATGGGACCCGCGGGCACGGCGCCAGTGAGCTTCCGCACGCGCCTGGGCAACCTGATGGCGCAGGCGCGCATCGACGGCACCGACAGCTACGCTGGCAAGGCGGCCACGCCCGAGACCGTCAAGCAGATGGTGCTCAACAGCCGCGTGCTGACGGCCGAACTGTTCAAGGACCAGGCGCTGGCCATGGTGTGCGCGACGCCGACGATCAACGTGGCGACCGATCCGCAAGGCGGCGGCGCCATCGGACGCGACGTGGACACCGGCCCGGCCTGCGCGGTGCTCAGGGCCTGGAACAACACGGGCACGCTCGGCGCGCGCGGCGCACACATCTGGGACGAGTTCTGGAACCGCGCGTCGCTGCAATCCGCCGCCACGCTCTACAACGTGCCCTTCAGCGCGAGCGATCCGATCCACACGCCACGCGACCTGAAGGCCGGTGCCGCGAGTGCCCTGCAGCAGGCCTTCGGCGCGGCCGTCGCGCGCGTGGAGGCCAGCGGCTTCGCACTCGATGCACAGCGTGGCGACTACCTGTTCGCCACGCGCGGCGGCCAGAAGATCCCGCTGTACGGCGGCTGCCACGGCCCGGGCTACTTCACCATCGCCTGCTCCGAGAACCGGCTCGACAAGGGCGGCTACACCATGGACGGCAACCCGAACGGCAACAGCTACATGCAGATCGTGCGTTTCCCCGAGGGCGGCGTTGAGGCGCACACCTTCCTGACGTTCTCGCTGTCGGATGACCCGGCCTCGGCGCACAACGCCGACTACACCAAGGCCTACAGCGCGGGTCAGTGGCTCAAGGTGCCGTTCTCCGAAGCGGAGATCAAGGCCGACGCGGCCTACCGCAGCGCCGTCGTCAGCGAGTAGCGGACGACGTACGGGACGCGGCTCGCTGCGCGAGCCAGTTCCACCCGGCGCCTGCGGCCATGAGCACGCAGGTGCCGAGGAACACGGCGCGCATGCCGATGTGCCCGCCCGCGAAGCCGCCCAGCAGCGGGCCCGCCACCTGGCCCGCGTACTGTGCCGAGGTCGAGTAGCCGAGCATGTTGCCGGCCACGCGCTCGGGCACGTTGTGGCGGATCACGCTGGCGATGCAGGGCAGCAGCCCGCCGAGCGACAGCCCCATGAGAAAGCGCAGCACCACCAGCTGCCAGCCCGACGTGACGAAGGCCTGCGGAATCAGCAGCAGCGCCGACACCGCCAGGCACCCGACGATCACGTTCCAGTGCCCCACGCGGTCGGCCAGCTTGCCCAGCCGCGAGGCCGAGAGGATGCTGCCGAGTGCGGCGGCCGACATCACGAGGCCGGCCATCATCGTCACGCGCTGCGGGTCGTCGAGCAGCGTGGCGACGTAGACCGTGATGATCGGCTCGATCGACATGTTCGCGAGCATCAGCAGCATGCCGGTGAAGAGCATCGCGACCAGCGGGCGCTTGTCGGGCACGGCGGCCCAGCCGGTGTTGTCGGAGGCGCCGCGCTGCTTCGATGCGGAAGGCGCCTTCTTCTCTTCACGGATGAGAAAGGCCGTCGCGAGAAAGGCGATGAAGATCATCGCGCCCGCCGCGAAGAAGGTGTTGCGGATGCCGACCAGCGGCGGCAGCACCCCGCCCACCAGCGGCCCCACGAGGTTGCCCGCCATGATGGCCGACGACATCGTGCCCAGCGCCCAGCCGGTGCGGTCCTTGGGCGTCTGCGTGGCGACCAGCACCATCGAGCCCGAGGCGTACCCGCCGAGCAGCCCCGCCAGCAGCCGCAGGCCCACGAGCTGCCACACGTTGGCCGCCAGGCCGATCAGCGCCATCGCCACCGCCATGCCGAGGCTCGCGCGGATCAGCATCGGCTTGCGCCCGTAGCGGTCGGCCAGCCGGCCCCACAGCGGCGCGACCAGCGCCGCGCTCAGGAAGGTGGCGCCATAAGCTGCGCCGGACCACTGCACGATGGCCGCGTGATCCTTCACGCCAAGCTGCTCGACGTACAGCGGCAGGAAGGGCAGCAGCAGCGTCATCGCGATGATGGTCGTGAAGGAGCCGAACATGCAGACGGCGAGGTTGCGCTGCCAGTGTGCGTGGGCGCCCGGTTCGGCTGCAGGGGCGCCTGTTGTCGTTGTCGTCGGGTTGGTCATGGTGGGGAACGCCCATTGTGGGACGACCCGCGCGGGCTGGCGCTCGCCGATTGGTGGGGACACCCATCGCCGCGCGGGAAGGGCGCGGGCCGTATCCCTCCCGCTGGCGCGGTGGGACGGGTTGGTCTAGCCTTGTGTCTGCTGCTTCAAACAACCCTCTTTTCAGGACATGGCCATGAAACGCATCGGCATGCTCGTCTTCCCCGGTTTCCAGATCCTCGACCTCGCTGCCATTGCCGCGTTCGAGCTCGCGAACCTCCATGCCGGCAAGCAGGTCTACCAGGTCGAGCTGCTGTCGGAAGAGGGCGGCCCCGTGACCAGCTCGTCGGGCGTGGTCACCGACAGCAAGCGCTTCGGCACGGGGAAGTTCGACACGCTGGTGATGAGCGGCGCGCTCTTCATCGCGCCCACGTCCGAGAAGATGTGCCGCTTCCTGCGCGCGGGGCTGCGCAACGCGCGCCGCGTGACCAGCATCTGCACTGGCGCCTTCGGGCTGGCGGATGCGGGCCTGCTCGACGGACGCCGGGCGACCACGCACTGGTCCTTTGCGGGCGAGCTGCAGAAGCGCCATCCCGCCGTCAAGGTGCAGCCCGACCGCATCTTCATCAACGACGGGCCGGTGTGGACCTCGGCCGGCATGACGGCGGGCATCGACCTCGTGCTGGCCCTGGTGGAGGAAGACCTCGGCGTGGAGGCGGCACGGTTCGCGGCGAGGAAGCTGGTCGTGTACCACCGCCGCGCGGGCGGGCAGTCGCAGCATTCCGCGCTGCTCGAGCTGGCACCCAAGTCGGACCGCATCCAGAAGGCGCTGGTGCATGCGCGCGCCAACCTGCGCGAGACGCTGTCGGTGGACGAACTGGCCGAGGTCGCGCACCTCAGCCCGCGCCAGTTCAGCCGCGCCTTCAAGGCCGAGACCGGGCAGTCGCCGGCGCATGCGGTCGAGAACCTGCGCGTGGAGGCGGCGCGCGCGCTGATCGACGAGGGCAGCCTCGCGCTCGGCGTGGTCGCGCGCGAAACCGGCTTCGGCGACCCCGAGCGCATGCGCCGCGCCTTCCTGCGCACGCTGGGGCATCCGCCGCAGAGCGTGCGCCGCGTGGCCCGTCGGGAAGCCGCGACGGCTTGAGCTGCGCATGTCCTGAAAGGTGGCTTATATGACATTTACGCCATCGCCTTGCAGGAAGAGACTTCTCCCCACGGCCACACACCCGTGGCGACGAAGGAAACTCCATGACTGCAACCCAAGCAAATCCGAACAAGGGCACGGCCCTCATCACCGGCGCGTCGTCGGGCATCGGCGCCGTGTACGCGAACCGTCTCGCGCGGCGCGGCTTCGACCTGATCCTGGTGGCGCGCAACCGCGAGCGCCTTGCCGCGCTGGCCACGAAGCTCTCGGACGAGACCGGGCGCAAGGTCGAGGTTCTCCCGGCCGACCTGTCCGACCGGAAGGACATCGCGTCCGTGGAAGCCGTGCTGCGCACCCGCGGCGACATCACCCTGCTGGTGAACAACGCCGGCTTCGGCGCCGCCGGGCCGCTGCTCGGCTCGGACATCGACAAGATGGCGGACATGATCGAGCTCAACGTGAGCGCGCTCACGCGGCTCACCTATGCGGCCGTGCCCGGTTTCGTCGAACGCGGTGCCGGCACGCTGGTGAACATCGCCTCCATCGTGGCGATCTCGCCCGAGACGCTCAACGGCGTGTACGGCGGCACCAAGGCCTTCGTGCTGGCACTGAGCCAGTCGTTGCAGCACGAGCTGAAGGACAAGGGCGTGCGCGTGCAGGCGGTGCTGCCCGGTGCGACAGCCACCGAGTTCTGGGGCGTCGCAGGCGTGCCGATGGCGCACCTGCCCAAGGAGATCGTGATGACGGCGCAGGACATGGTCGATGCCGCCCTTGCGGGGCTCGACCAGGGCGAGCAGGTCACGATTCCGGCGTTGCCCGATCTGGCCGAGTGGGATGCGTTCGACGCGGCGCGGCGTGCGATGTCGGGCCGGTTGTCCAGCACGGCGCCGGCGGCGCGCTACCGGGCGAACGGGGCGGATGCGGCGGCGCGGGCATGACACCTGTGCCTGCGTGGCTGTGGGCGGCGAGCAGGGCTCGCTGAGCCCCGACGCTTAAAATCTCCACCCCGCAGCAGGGCGTCCCGGCCTGCTGCGGGGTTTTGCTTTTCCGGGGCCATGTAGAGGACCACCATGTACAAAAACCTCGCGGGCCGCGCCGTTCTGGCGCTGGCAGCCGCTTGCTTTTTATCTCCCGCCCTGTCCCAGACCGCACCGCCGAAGCCGCCCCTGGCCAAGGACGCGCTGAAGATCGGCTTTGTCTACGTCACGCCGGTCACCGATGCTGGCTGGGTGCGCCAGCATGAAGAAGGCCGCAAGGCCGTCGAGGCCGCGCTGGGCCCCCGCGTGAACACCGTCTTCGTCGAGAACGTGCCCGAGGGCGCCGACGCCGAGCGCGTGATCCGCGACCTCGCGCAGCAGGGCAGCCAGCTGATCTTCACGCCCAGCTTCGGCTACATGGAGCCGACGCTGAAGGTCGCGAAGGACTTTCCCGGCGTGAAGTTCGAATCGATCACCGGCTACAAGACCGCGCCCAACGTCGCCACCGCCAACGCCCGCTACTACGAAGGCCGCTACCTCGCGGGCATCGCGGCCGGGCGCATGACGAAGACGAACGTGGCCGGCTACGTCGCGGGCTTTCCGATTCCCGAGGTGCTGCAGGGCATCAACGCCTTCACGCTCGGCATGCGCTCGGTGAACCCGAAGGCCAAGGTGATCGTGGTGTGGCTCAACGAGTGGTTCGATCCGCCCAAGGAGCGCGACGCGGCGATGGCGCTGTTCAACCAGAACGCCGACGTGCTCGCCTTCCACACCGGCTCCACCGCCGTGATGGCCGCCGCGCAGGAGCGCGGCAAGATGGCCGTGGCCTACCACTCCGACATGCGCAAGATCGCGCCCGACGCGCAGATCGTCGCGGTCACGCACCAGTGGGGCGGCTACTACACGCAACGCGCGAAGGCCGTGCTCGACGGCACCTGGAAGAGCGGCAACCTCTGGGGCGGCGTGAAGGAAGGAATGATCCGCGTCGGCGACTTCGGTACCAAGGTGCCCAAGGCCGTGCAGGACGAGGTGCTGGCGCGGCAGAAGGACATCGCGGCGGGCAAGCTGCAGCCGTTCCGCGCGGTGGCGGCCGATGTGCGCGACAACGAAGGCCGCGTCGCGATCGCCAAGGGCGCGCAGCTGAGCGACGAACAGATCCTGCAGATGAACTGGCTGGCCGAGGGCGTGCAGGGGCGGGTGACGCGCTGAGCGCGGCCTTTTGCCCCGCCTGAAGAGAGCGTTGCGCGTATAGCACTCATACGCGCAGGGCAATTCCCGCCGTCCGGGGCTGGATTACCCTCCGCATCCACGATGAAAAAAGCCTACCGCGCCTCCCTCCTGCGATTCGACGCCGCCGGCCTGCCTGTCTTCGACGAGGACGGCCTGCTGGTCGTCGCCCCCGACAGCACCGGCCGCCAGCGCGTGCTCGACGCCGGCAGCCATGCCGACGTGTCGCAGCGCCATGCCGGCGCCCACACCACCCACCTGCCGGGCCGCATCCTGGCGCCGGGCTTCGTGGACATGCACGTGCATTACCCGCAGACCGACATCATCGGCGCGCCCGCCGCCGGCCTGCTGCCCTGGCTCGAGAACTACACCTTCCCGGCCGAAAGCAAGTTCGCCGACCCCGCCCACTCGCGCGTGGTGGCCGACGTGTTCTTCGACGAGCTGCTGCGCAACGGCGTGACCACCTCGCTGACCTTCGCGACCTCGCACGTCGCCTCGGTCGACGCCTTCTTCGAGAGCGCGCAGCGCCGCCAGCTGCGCATGATCACCGGCAAGGTGCTGCAGGACCGCAATTCGCCCGACGGCGTGCGCGACGACACCGAGCAGAGCCTGGTCGACACCGAGGCGCTGATCCGCAAGTGGCACAACGTCGACCGCCTGGGCTATGCCATCACGCCGCGCTTTGCGCCCACCAGCACCGACGCGCAGATGCGCGGTGCCGGCGAGCTGGCCGCGAAGTACGGCGACACCTGGATCCAGTCGCACGTGGCCGAGAACCGCGACGAGGTGAAGTGGGCGCGCGAGCTGTACCCCAAGTCGCGCTCGTACCTCGACGTGTACGCCGACTTCGGCCTGCTGCGCGAACGCGCCGTGTACGCCCACTGCATCTACCTGGACGACACCGACCGTGCGCTCATGCACGAGACGAAGACCGCCGCCGCCGTGAGCCCCACGAGCAACCTGTTCCTGGGCAGCGGCTTCTTCGACTTCGGCGCGGCCGACCGCCTCGATCAACCCTACGGCCTGGCCAGCGACGTGGGCGGCGGCACCAGCTTCAGCCCCTTCCACACCATGCTGGCCGCGTACTACGTGGGCCGTGAGGGCCAGACCAAGACCGGCCTGAGCATCGCGCCCTCGCGGCTGTGGTGGCACCACACCGGCGGCGCGGCGCGTTCGCTGGGGCTGGACGGCGTGGTCGGCAACCTGCAGCCGGGCTGCGAGGCCGACTTCCTGGTGCTCAACCCGTCCGCCACGCCGCTGCTGGCGCGCAAGACCTCGGTGGCCAACAACCTCGAAGAGCTGCTGTTCGCGATGATCGTGCTGGGCGACGACCGGCTGGTCGAGCGCACGGTGATTTCGCAGGCGGGCTGAGCGGCGCCTGCGGGGGGAGGGCGCGCAGGGCGCCCATGCCACAATTCGGCCCCGATTTCCCCCGCAGCAGCATCAGCGAGCGCATATGAGCATCAAGAGCGACAAATGGATCCGGCGCATGGCCGAGAACGAAGGAATGATCGATCCCTTCGAACCGGGCCAGGTGCGCGAGAACGACGGCCACAAGATCATCAGCTACGGCACCTCGAGCTACGGCTACGACATCCGGTGCGCGCCCGAGTTCAAGGTCTTCACCAACATCCACAGCACGGTGGTCGACCCGAAGAACTTCGACGAGAAGAGCTTCGTCGACATGCACGGCGACTACTGCATCATTCCGCCCAACAGCTTCGCGCTGGCGCGCACCGTGGAGTACTTCCGCATCCCGCGCAACGTGCTGACCATCTGCCTGGGCAAGAGCACCTACGCGCGCTGCGGCATCATCGTCAACGTGACCCCGTTCGAGCCCGAATGGGAAGGCTACGTGACGCTGGAGTTCAGCAACACCACGCCGCTGCCCGCCAAGATCTACGCGGGCGAAGGCTGCGCGCAGGTGCTGTTCTTCGAGAGCGACGAGGTCTGCGAGACCAGCTACAAGGACCGCGGCGGCAAGTACCAGGGCCAGCGCGGCGTCACGCTGCCCAAGACCTGACAGCCTGATACAGGCATCCTGACCGCCGGTTACGTTCCGGGCGGCCGGGCCAAGTACCATCCTGCGACGTTCCGGCAAATACGCCGTTCAGCAAGCCGGCAAGGAGACTGCGATGAGATGGGAAGGCAACGAACAATCCGACAACGTCGAAGACCGCCGTGACGGCGGGGGTGGCGGCGGAGGCGGCGGCTTCATCGGCGGGCGCGGCATCGGCATCGGCACCATCGCGGTCGCGCTCATCGCCGGCTGGATCTTCGGCATCAACCCGCTCACCGTGCTGAGCCTGCTCAGCGGGGGCGGCGACCCGGTCCAGGTGCAGCAACAGCAACAAGGCCCCGCGCCCAAGCCGCCCACCGGCGACCGCGAGGCGGCCTTCGTCTCCACCGTGCTGAAGAACACCGAGGTGGTCTGGACCGATCTGTTCCGCAAGAGCGGCGGCAACTACCAGGCACCCCGGCTCGTGCTGTTCCGCGGCGCCACGCCCACGGCCTGCGGCACGGGTCAATCGGCCATGGGGCCGTTCTACTGCCCGGGCGACAAGAAGGTCTACATCGACCTGGCGTTCTACGACACCCTCAAGAACCAGCTCGGTGCGCCCGGCGAGTTCGCGCAGGCGTACGTCATCGCGCACGAGGTCGGCCACCACGTGCAGGACGAGCTGGGCATCACCGCCAAGGTCGACGGCATGCGCGGGCGCCTGAGCCAGTCGCAGAACAACGCCGTCAGCGTGCGCGTCGAGCTGCAGGCCGACTGCTTCGCGGGCGTGTGGGCGCACCACTCGCAGGAGTCGAAGAAGTGGCTCGACCCGGGCGACATCGAGGCCGCCATGAACGCCGCGCAGAAGATCGGCGACGACGCCCTGCAGCGCTCGGCGGGCCGGGCCGTGGTGCCCGACAGCTTCACCCACGGCTCCAGTGCACAGCGCCAACGCTGGTTCGGCACGGGCTACCAGACGGGTGAAATGAAGTCCTGCGACACCTTCAACGCGCGCAATCTGTAAAGACTGTCTCCCGAGAGCCCCGGATTCATTGGGATCTTTGCTATTGAATAAGTAGCAATTCGGCCTGCGCGGATGTTGTCGTTTCGTTGTCACTGCCGTTTTTTGCGGCAATGCGACAATAGAAGGCTCAATGACAATGTCCTTCTCCAATCTATCGCTGGCAGAACCGCTGGCCCGCGCCGTGGCCGAAATGGGCTACGAGACCATGACGCCCATCCAGGCACAGGCCATTCCGGTCGTGCTTTCAGGCCAGGACGTGATGGGCGCCGCGCAGACCGGCACCGGCAAGACGGCGGCGTTCTCGCTGCCCTTGCTGCAGCGCATGCTCAAGCACGAAAACGCCTCCACCTCGCCCGCGCGGCATCCGGTGCGTGCGCTGGTGCTGCTGCCCACGCGTGAACTGGCCGACCAGGTCGCGCAACAGGTCAAGCTGTACGCCAAGTACACCAACCTGCGCAGCACGGTGGTGTTCGGCGGCATCGACATGAAGCCCCAGACGCTGGAGCTGAAGAAGGGCGTCGAAGTGCTCGTGGCCACGCCGGGCCGGCTGCTCGATCACATCGAAGCCAAGAACGCGGTGCTCAACCAGGTCGAATACGTCGTGCTCGACGAGGCCGACCGCATGCTCGACATCGGCTTCCTGCCCGACCTGCAGCGCATCCTGAGCTACCTGCCCAAGCAGCGCACCACGCTGCTGTTCTCGGCCACCTTCTCGCCCGAGATCAAGCGGCTGGCCAGCAGCTACCTGCAGAACCCGGTCACCATCGAAGTGGCACGGCCGAACGAAACGGCCTCCACCGTCGAACAGCACTTCTACAGCGTCTCTGACGACGACAAGCGCCGTGCGCTCAAGCAGATCGTCAAGCAGCGCGGCATTACGCAGGCCTTCGTGTTCGTCAACAGCAAGCTCGGCTGCGCGCGCCTCGCACGCTCGCTGGAGCGCGACGGTCTGCGTACCACCGCACTGCACGGCGACAAGAGCCAGGACGAACGCCTGAAGGCGCTCGCCTCGTTCAAGGCCGGCGAAGTCGACCTCTTGGTGTGCACCGACGTCGCGGCCCGCGGCCTCGACATCAAGGACGTGCCCGCCGTCTTCAACTTCGACATCCCGTTCAACGCCGAAGACTACGTGCACCGCATCGGCCGCACGGGCCGTGCCGGCGCCTCGGGCCTGGCCGTGAGCTTCGCCAGCGGCGGCAACGATGCGCGCCTGGTGGCCGACATCGAGAAGCTGATCAAGAAGAAGATCGAGCTCGAACCCGTCGAGTTCGAAGAAGACCGCCCACGCGGCCGCATCAACGACGGACGCCGCCACTGGCGTGAAGAAGGCGAAGCCGGCGACGCACGCGACGTGCTCGACCAGCCGCGCGAACGCCGCGAAGCCGACACCCGCCGCAGCATGAGCGGTGGCGGACGCCCGCACCGTGCGCCGTCCGCGCCGCGCGATCCGTTCTTCGACAAGCCCTACGAATCCGGCGAGCGCGAAGCCGCACCGGCCTGGGAAGCGTCGGCCAAGGCCGCGCCCGCACGCGGCATCTCGAGCAACATCAAGAGCAAGCGCAAGGTCGCGGCACTGTTCAAGGCGGCCGAGCCGGGTTGAACCGGGGCCGCACGACAGTGAAAGCAAAAAGCCGGGCATGCCCGGCTTTTTTTCGTCTGCGCTGCGCGCGCTCAGGCCACGCGAAAGTGATGCGTGCCGTCGCGCCCCAGCTGCTCCACCAGCCCGAACTCCCAGTCCAGGTAGGCCTGCATGGCTTCTGCGGGCGCGTCGGTGCCTTCGTAGGGCCGGCGGTAGCGGTCGGTGCGGGCCGTGGCCAGGCGCGTCTCGCCGGTCTCGGCCGGCAGCCCGGCGGCGAACCAGGCGGTGTTGCCGCCCGTGAGCACCTGCACCTCCACGTCGCGCTGGCCGCGTGCGTCGAGCATGGCGCGCAGGTCGGCTGCGGCGTAGCGTGCGAGCAGGCTGCTGCCGCAGGTGAGCACGTAGCGCGGCGCGGACGGGATGGCTTTGGTGTCGATCGCCTGTGCCAGCTGGGCGCGGATCGCGTACCAGGCGCCGGGAATGTGGCGCTTCACGTAGTTGGCGCTCGTGGTCACGTCGATCACGGCGGTGGCGGGCTGCTGCTTCAGCAACTCGGCCAAGGCCTGCGGTGCGATCTCGGCGACCGTGGTCGCGACGGGCGGGTAGGCCGACGTCGGCGTGCCGGTTTCGCTGAGCGCGGCGGCCGGTGGAACCGCATCGAGCACGTACACCTCCCAGCCCATCTGCGCGAGCCATGAGGCGCTCATCGACGCGCGCACGCCGTCGTCGTCGGCCAGCACAATGCGTGCGCCGCGCACCGGCACCTGGTGGTCGGCTTCCTGCACGAGCTGCCCGCCGGGCGCGCTTGCGAAGCCGGGCAGGTGGCCGGCGGTGTATTCCTCGGGCGTGCGCACGTCGAAGCGGTACACGGTGCGGCCGGGGGCTTCGAGCGTGCCGAGCGCGTCGAGGGCGATGCGGTGCACGCCCGCGGCGTCGGCCACGCGGCGCGCGTCGGCCTGCGCCTGCGCGCGGTTCGCCTCAGACACTGCAGCCGGTGCCTGCCGGCCCGCGCCGTGGTCGAGCACCTGGCCCGCGAGCTTCCAGCCGATGGTGCCGTTGCGCAGCGCCGCGACCGGGTTCGGGATGCCCGCGTTCACGAGCGACTGCGTGCCGATGATGCTGCGCGTGCGGCCCGCGCAGTTCACGATCACGCGCGTGGCCGGGTCGGGCGCGAGCTCGCGCACGCGCAGCACCAGCTCCGCGCCCGGCACGCTGGTGGCCGAGGGAATGCTCATGGTCTGGTATTCGTCGAAGCGGCGCGCGTCGAGCACGACCACGTCGGCGCGGCTGTCGATGAGTGCCTTCACCTCGGGCGCCGACAGCGACGGCGTGTGCCGCTCGTGCTCGACCAGCTCGCCGAAGGACTTGCTCGGCACGTTGACGTCGCGAAACAGCTCGCCGCCCGCTGCGCGCCAGCCTTCGAGGCCGCCGTCGAGCAGGTGCACGTTGGTGTAGCCGAGCGCGGCGAAGGTGCGTGCCGCCAGCGGCGCGAGATCGACACCGTCGTGCGCACCGTACAACACGATGAAGGTGTCGCGTCGCGGAATGCGCCGCCACGCTTCGATCTCGATGCGCGACAGCGGCAGGTTGGCGGCCCACAGCGGATGCTCTTGGGCGAAGGGGTCTTCCTCGCGCAGGTCGAGCAGCGCGGTCTCCTCGCGCGCGATCAGCCGTTCGCGCAGCGCGGCGAAGGGCAGCAGGGGAAAGGAGGCGGTCGTGGTCGTCGTCATGCGGCAGTGTTTCGGAGTTCGGCGGAGCGGTCCCACAGGTTGGGCAGCAGCGTGTTGGAGTAGCCGGAGACGAAGGGCTTGCGCCCGCCTTCGGCCGGATAGGTGTGGCGGCGCACGGCGCCGATGTTGGCGCCGTACACGTGGATGCTGATCGACACGCGGTCGGCGTGCGCGTTGTGCACGCGGTGCAGGTCGCCCACGGTGGGCGACACGGCCTCGACATGCCCCGCGTCGAGCCGCACCGGCTCGCCCTGGGGCCGCGCGGTGCCGTCGGCGTCGAGTGCGTACGGCTGGCTGTACTCGGCGCCGCGCAGCATGCCGATGAGGCCCCACACCGTGTGGTCGTGGATCGGCGTGGCCTGGCCCGGACCCCAGACGAAGCTCACGACCGAGAAGCGCTCGGTGCTGTCGGCATGCAGCAAAAACTGCTGGTAGTAGGTCGGGTCGGCCACGGCGAAGGCGTCGGGCAGCCAGTCGTCGCGCGCCACCAGCGTGCGCAGCAGCGCGCCGCCTTCGGACAGGATGCGCGGCTCGTCGGGCCGGCTGTCGAGCAGCCGGCCGAAGGCGCCGACGAAATCGCGCAGCGGAGCAATCATGCGGGGCGTTTCCAGAGTTGGGTGTCGGTGATCGCGCGCACATCCACGCGTGTGGGAAGGATACCGTCCCGCGCCGAGCGGTCGGCCACAGTTTGTAGCGCGGTGATGTCGGCCTCGCTCACGGGCCGCCCCGCCACCGAGGCGCGCGCCGTGATGAGGCGCGCCGACGCGATCGGCAGCCGCGTGAGCTGGCTGTAGGCCTGCGCATAGGCCTCGGGGTTGGCCAGCGCCCAGTCGCCCGCGCGGGCGAGCCGCTCGAGGAACTGCACGATGGCCGCGCGCCGGGCCGCATCGGCCAGCGAATGCTCGCTCGCGGTGATGAAGCCCAGCGCCGTGTTGATGCCGCGCCCGTCGCGCAGGATGCGCCCGCCCTGCTGCAGCGCGATGGCGTAGTAGGGGTCGAAGATGGCCCAGGCGTCGATCTGCTTCGAGGCGAACGCGGCTGCCGCGTCGGTGGGCAGCACGAACTTCACCGTGACCTCGTCGCGCCGCACGCCGGCCTCTTCGAGCGCGCCGTAGAGCTGGTACTGCGAGATGCTGCCGCGCGCCGACGAGACGATCACCGTCTGGCCGCGCAGGTCGGCCACGCGGCGCAGCGGCGAGTCGGGCTGCACCACGATGCCCAGCGACTCGGCCTTGCCCACGCGCGTGGCGACGATCTTCAGCGGCGTCTTGCCGACGGCCGCCGCGAGCACGGGCAGGTCGCCGGCCATCGCGGTGTCGACCGCGGCGCTGCGCTGCGCCTCGAACAGTGGCGCGGCGCCCTGGAAGTTGGCCCAGCGGTAGGCAAAGGGCGCGTCGTCGAGGGCCCTGGAGGCCTCGAACAGCGAGCGCAGGCCGCCGGCCTGGTCGCCGAGCACCAGCGTGGCCTGGGGTTGCGCCACCGCACGCAGCGGGCCGGCCGCGGCCAGCGACAGCGCGGCGCCTTGCGCGAGCCAGGTGCGGCGAGAAATCGGCAGCGCGCTCATGCTGCAGCTCCTGAAGCCTGCAGCGCACGCTGCCCCGCCGCGACCAGGATCGCGTCGTTCTGCGGCGTGTGGATGCGGCTGCACAGCACGTCGCGGTAGTGGCGTTCGAGCGGGTTCCGGCGCGTGAGGCCGTGGTTGCCGCTCAGCTGCAGCGCCAGCTCGACCACGCGGATGGCGTGCGTGGTCACGGTGTGCTTGAGCAGGCCGCTGTCGGCGGCGGGCGGCGTGTGGCCGCTGTCGACCGCGGCAGCGGCGTCGTCGAGCAGCACGCGGTTGGTGCGCAGCAGCGCCTCGATCTCGCCCACCTGCTCCTGCACGCGCGGCAGGCTCGCCAGCGGCGCACCCAGGCTGCCGGGCGCGCGCCGGTTCAGGAAGTGGACCAGCCAGTCGCGCGCGGCGCGCGCCACGGCGTCGTAGAGGCTGCCCAGCAGCACGACCATCCAGGCCTGCTGCGCCGCATGGGCGTGGATGTCGGTCTGGCTGCCGGCGCCGGGCGCCCAGTCGGCGGGCGCGCGCAGGTCGACGGCGTGGTCGGCGGCAATGGCGACGTCCTCGAACACGACCTCGTGGCTGCCCGAGGCGCGCAGGCCCAGGTGGTCCCAGCTCGCGATCACGCGGATGCCGGGCGCGTCGCGCGGCACCAGGAACACGCCGGTGCGCGGCGCGGCCTCGTCCGTGCGCGCCCAGACCGCGAGCCACGACAGGCCCTCGATGCCGGTCGTGTAGAGCTTGTGGCCGTCGATGCGCCAGCCCTCGGGCGTGCGCCGCGCCACGGTGCCGGGCAGGCCGCCACGCGCCGGCGAGCCCAGCGCGGGCTCCACGCGCAGCGCGTTGATGAGCGCACCGTGCGCCACCGCATCGCGTGCCACGCGCTCGCGCAGGTGCGCGGGCCAACGGCTCTCGCGGCGCGCGAGCGCCTGGTGCTGCAGGTAGGTCATGGTGAGGATCAGTGCGGTGGCGGGCTC
>NZ_BCUS01000064.1 GCF_001591345.1 Variovorax boronicumulans NBRC 103145
CCCGGGCTCGGTCGACACGGCGACGGTCGCGATGCGCCGCCCGGGCATCTCGGCCTGCACGCGCGCGACGAGCGCGGGCGGTGCCAATGCGGGTGCGGCCGACGCCGCCGGGATCGGGTTCAGCAGGTCGGTGATCTCGGCGCGGAACGACAGCGTCGCCCCGCTCAGGCCGATGACGACCAGCACGCTGCCCGCCGTGATGCCGATGAACCAATGGATCTGGAACCAGACGCGTCGCAGCAAAGCCATGAAAAACAGAAGAAAACGAAAAACAGGAAGCCCCGCCAAGGCGGGGCGCGCGGGTTCAAAGATCGATCTTGACCAGAGCCTTGATCGTACGCGGCGTGCCGACCGCCAGCCGCGTGCCGGCCGCCGACCAGTAGCGCTTGTCGCCCACGTTGTCGACGTTCAGCTGGAAGGTGGTGCGCCTGCCCATGAACTGCGCCACGTAGCGCGCGCCCAGGCCGAAGACGGTGGTGCCGCCGATGAAGCCCTGGTTCAGGTCGTCGATGGGACGGCGCCCCGTGAAGTACGCTCCACCGTTGACCGACAGCCCCGGTACCGCCGCGATGTCGTACGAGACAAAGGCGCTCGCCGTGGTGCGCGCCGTGTTCTCGGGCCGCTTGCCGTCGTACTGCGCGTTGATGCGGCGGAACTCGGCGTCCAGCCACTGGCCCGAGAGCTGCCACGCCAGCGCGGGCGTGAGCCGCCCCTGCGCCGACACCTCGAGGCCGCGGTAGCGCTGGCGCCCGCTGGCCACGAAGGTGTTGGCGCTGTCGGTGTAGGCGCCGGGCCGTTCGATGTCGAACAGCGCGCCCGACAGCAGCGTGCCGCCGCCGGTCAGCCAGCGCAGGCCGATTTCCTTTTGCCGGCTCACGCCCGGCGGCATGCGCGTGTTCTGGTTGGCGGTGCCGGCCGGCGCCACCTCGCCCTCTTCCACGCCCTGCGCGTACGACACGTAGGCCATGAGCTCGGGCGTGAACTTGTAGCTCAGCGCCGCCAGCGGCGTGGTCTTGCGCACGCTGTAGTCGAGGGCCGGCAGCGTGGCGCTCGCGCCCTGCCAGCTCTGGTAGCGCGTGTGGCGCAGGCCGGCCACCAGCTGCCACTGCGGCGAGAAGGTGATGCGGTCGAGCGCGTACAGGCCGAGCTCCTCGCTGTCCTGCGCGCCCGAGGTGGGCCGCGACGGCATCGCGCTCAGCGCCAGCGCGCCGATGGGCACGGGGTTGTACAGGTTCTGCAGCGTGGTCGCACCGCCGTAGTTGCGCTGGAACACGGGCGCCTGCGTCTTGTCGCTGCGCGCCGCGCCGAGCGTCAGCTCGTGCTGCAGCGCGCGGGTGGCGAAGGTGCCGAACAGCTCGGCGCGCAGCAGGTCGGAGCGCTGCTCGAGATGCTGCACATTGCCCGTGAGGCGGCCCAGGCCAGTGCGCACGTTGTAGGTGCCGAACTGCGCCAGGCGCCGGTCGCGCTCGGCCTCGGAATGGCCGGCCTCCACGCTGAGCGCCCAGTGGTCGCTCAAGGCGTAGTCGGCGCGCAGCTGTGTGTTGGTGACCTCGGCTTCGAACACGGCCCAGGGCGGCGCCAGCAACTTGTGCGGATCGGGCAGCGCCGGCAGCGCGATGACGCCGTTCACGGCCGCAAGCCGCGCGATGCCGGCCTGCTCGGTGATGCGCTTGCGGTAGTGCTCGATGTCGGCCTTGAGCGTGAGCCGGCGGTTCACGCGCCAGTCGAGCGCGGCAGAAACGAATTTGCGGTCGCCGTCCACGCCGTCGATGGTCGAACCTAACTGCCCGCCGGCCGCATTCAGGCGCAACCCGAACTGGTCGTTCTCGCCGAACTGGCGGCCGATGTCGACCTGGCCCTGCAGCCCGCCCTGGTTGTCGACGCTCATCCCGAGCGAGGTGACGGGCGTGCGCCCCGCGCGCTTGGTGACGAAGTTGATCACCCCCGCCGGCGTGGTGAAGCCGTAGTACAGCGCCGACGCGCCCTTGAGCACCTCGACGCGCTCCTTGTTCTCCATCGGAATTTCCGACACGTTGGGGATCGCGAGCGCGCCGTTGAGCCGGTAGTTGGTGCGGTTCTCCACGGCGATGCCGCGGATGACGAGTTGGTCGAAGGTGTCGCCGCCGTTCTGCTGGCGCGTCACGCCGGCCGTGTTGCGCAGCACGTCGTACACGCCCGTTGCGCCCTGCAGCTCGATCACCTCGCGCGTCACGGTGTTGACCGTGGCCGGCACGTCCATCACGGACGCGCCCCGGAACGTGCCCGCCTCGATCGTCTCGGCCAGGAAGCCGTTGGCGCGCGAGGCTTCGACGTTGACGGTGCTCAGTTCGCTTGCCCGCGATTCGGGGGCAGCGGACGCAGGCACGGATTGGGCATGCGCTGCCTGCACGACGGCGAGCGCAAGGCCCACACAAACTCTCTTCATTCAAATCCCTTGGATGTTCTTCTGGCGGCGCACCTCCCGGCGGCCTGGTGACGCTTCCGGCGTGCGGAAGCGGGAGGGATTATGAATGAGAGGGGTTCTCATTTGACAACAGTTGCCGGACCCTGCCGATAGGATCGGACGCCAGAGCGTTCCATGTCGAAACGCCATCAAGGAGGAATTCATGACTGCCAGTGAAACATCGACCAGACGGGAGGCCCTGCGATGAAGACGGCCGGACGCCTGGCGCTCGGCGTGCTCGCCTGGGTCACCGTGGTTCCGCTGCTGGGACTTCTGTGCATGTGGCTGGGCCCGTCGGTCCTTGACTCGCCCGAAGCCTCGCGCGTCACCATGCATGCAGTCCAGGCCATCAACCTCGGCGCGGCCGCACTGCTCTACTGGTATGCCGTGCCGAGCGTGCCGCACTGGGGCCGACGCGTGGCCTACTTCGTCGCCTTCGTGGTGCTGATGGTGGTCGCCAGCGCCCTCGTGGCCTTCGGCGTCAAACTGCTTTTCGTGGCGCTGGTGCTGTTCTCGCGTTGAGCAAAGGCCCGGCGGGCCGTTACGTCGCCCTCATCGCAGACGCCCGCTGAATGCACTCGATGAAGTGCTGCGCCGCCGGCGTCGACGGCTGCCCGCGCCGGCGCACCACGCACACGTTCAGCATCGGCAACGTCTCGCGCACGTCGACGCGCCGGATGCCGTGGCGCTTGAAGCTGAGCCCGGCCAGCGGCTCGACGAAGAGGCCGATCAGGTCCATGTGCCCCACCAGCGCCAGCGCCACGGTGACCGAGTGCCCCTGCAGCACGCGCGTGGGCGGCGACAGCCCGAGCGGGGTGAACAGCGGCGCCACGGCGTTGGTTCCGCCATGGTCGTCGCCCGGCAGGACCCATTCGGCGGCATAAAGGTCGTTCAGCGAGCGCGCGTTGCGCAGCGGATGGCGCTCGCGCAGGCCGACCACCAGCTGCACCGGGAACAGCTCCAGCGCCTCGAACTGCGGATCGAGCGTGCCGGGCACGATGTGCGCCACCGCGAAGTCGAGATACCCGTCGCGCAGCCGCGCGAGCATCCACGGCAGCACGGCCTCGCTGAACTGCACGTCGACCGCCGGCAGGCGGGTGTGGAAGTCCTTGAAGGCGGCGGGCAGCACGGTGAGCGCAAACGAAGCGCTCACGGCCAGCGAGACGGAGCCGGTGGCGCCATCGCGGATCTGTGCAATTTCGTCGCGGGCGCGTTCCATGTCGGCCAGCAGCAGCCGCGCGCGCGGCGCGAAGGCCAGGCCGAACTGGGTGAGCCGCACGCCTTTCACACTGCGCTCCACCAGCGGCGCGCCGACCTCGCGCTCCAGCTCGCGCACGATCTTGGTCACGGCCGGCTGCGAAATGCCGAGCACGCGCGCGGCAGCGCGGATGCTGAGCTGCTCGACCACGGCCACGAAAGCATGCAACTGATTGGGTTTCATCTTTGGAGTGACAACCAAAAGTTATCGTTGACGCCCAATTATTGTCTTTTCATGACAGCGGTGAGTCTCTAGCATCCGCCGCGGTTCGGGCCCACGCGGCCTGCGCCCCCGATACACACAGGAGACACATGAACACCCCCGCTTCCCAGCCCTCGCCTTCCTCGCCGGCCCGCCGGCGCCAGACCATCGTGGCCACCACCATCGGCAACGGCCTGGAATTCTTCGACTTCACGGTCTACGGCTTTCTCGCGCTGGTGATCGGCAAGCTGTTCTTCCCCACCTTCAGTTCCTACGGCCAGCTGCTGCTGACGGTGGCGAGCTTCGGCGTCGGTTTCATCATGCGGCCGCTGGGCGGCATCGTGATCGGCGCGTACGCCGACCGCGCGGGCCGCAAGAAGGCCATGACGCTCACGATCTTCCTGATGGCGCTGGGCTGCGCGCTGATCGCGTTCACGCCGACCTACGCGAGCATCGGCGTCGCGGCGCCGATCGTGATCGTGCTGGCGCGCCTGATCCAGGGCTTCTCGGCCGGCGGCGAGGTGGGCGCATCCACCACGCTGCTGGTGGAGCACGCCACGCCCGCCAACCGCGGCTACATGGCGAGCTGGCAGTTCGCGAGCCAGGGCCTGGGCGTGCTGATGGGGGCCGTGGTGGTCGGCGTGCTGACCGTCTCGCTGTCCGCCGAGGCCATGCAGAGCTGGGGCTGGCGCGTGCCGTTCGTGCTCGGCATGCTGATCGCGCCGGTGGGCATGTACATCCGTCGCCACCTCGAAGAATCGCTGCACATCTCGCCGGAAGACGCGAAGGCGCCGCGCGAGAGCAGCCTGAAGATCGTCTGCACGCAGCACGGCAGGACGGTGCTGGCCGCCATCCTCGCGCTGGTGGGCGGCACCACGGCGGCCTACGTGGTCACCTTCTACATGCCGACGTACGCGGTGCGGGAACTCGGCCTCACGCCCTCGGTGGCGCTGTTCGGCGCGGCGCTCACGGGCCTGCTGTCGTTCGCGCTCGCGCCCTTCGTGGGCAAGTGGTCGGACATCGTGGGCCGCAAGACGCTCATCCTCTGGAGCCGCATCGTGATGGCGATCCTGATCTACCCGGGTTTTCTGTGGCTCAACGCCTCGCCCACGCCCGTGGTGCTGTTCACCGTGCTCGGCGTGCTGAGCATCGGCCTGGTGGTGCAGACGGTGCCGGGCATCACGATGCTGCCGGAGATGTTTCCCAAGCGCGTGCGCGCCAGCGGCATGTCGCTGGTCTACAGCGTCGGCGTGGCGCTCTTCGGCGGCTTCGCGCCCTTCATCAGCACCTGGCTGGTCAACGCCACCGGCAGCAAGCTCGCGCCGGCCTGGTACCTCGTGGCGATGACGCTCGTGTCGCTGCTCGGCCTGCTCTGGCTGCGCGACCACACGGGCCGCGACATCGATGCGGCCAACGCCCACGCGCCGGCCTGATACCGTCTTCCTCCTTCCCGCCTTCATGCACAGGAATCTTCCCGCCATGTCCCAGCCTGCCACCGCCGCCACCCGCCATTTCTCGGGCACGTACGTCGAAGCCCGCGCCAAGTTCCTCGAGGCCGCCGCGGCGCGCGGCGCCACCATCGAGTCGTTCGTGCACCCGACGCACCGCGGCGCGCTCGGCGAAGAACTCGCCACCGACGTCGCGCTGATCGGCGCGGCCGACGCCAGGAAGGTGCTGCTCGTCACCTCGGGCACGCACGGCCCCGAGGGCTTCTGCGGCTCGGGCGCGCAGGTGGCCACGCTGAACGACGCCGACCTGCTCGCGCGCCTCGAACGCGCGGGTGTCGCGCTGCTGCTGGTGCACGCGGTGAACCCGCACGGCTTCTCGCACCTGCACCGCACCAACGAAGACAACATCGACCTGAACCGCAACCACATCGACTTCAGCGCGCCGCTGCCGGTGAACGCCGAGTACGCCGACGTGGAGCCGCTGGTGCTGCCCGCCAGCTGGCCGCCGACGCCGGCCGACGACGCGGCGGTGGCCGCCTACATCGCCACGCACGGCATGACCGCCTTCCGCGCGGCCGTGACGCGCGGGCAGTACACCTCGCCCGACGGCCTGTTCTACGGCGGCACCGCGCCGTCGTGGAGCAACCGCACCATCCGCGCGATCCTGCGCGGCTACGCGGCCTCGGCCACGCACCTGGGCTGGATCGACGTGCACACGGGCCTGGGGCCCTACGGCCACGGCGAAAAGATCTACCCGGGCCGCAACACGCCCGAAGACCTCGCGCTGGCCCATGCCTGGTGGGGCGCCGACGTGTTCGCGCCCTTCGCGGGCGACTCGGCCTCGGCCGACGTGTCGGGCCCGGTGATATCGACGGCCTACGACGAATGCCCGAATGCGCGCGTCGCGCCCATGGGCCTGGAGTTCGGCACGCTGCCCGACCTGGAAGTGCTCGACCGCCTGCGCGCCGACACCTGGCTGCGCCGCCACCCCGAGGCGCCCGAAGCGCAGAAGCGCGAGATCCGCCGCCGCCTGCGCGACGCGTTCTACTGCGACAACGACGAGTGGAAGGGCATGGTGCTGGGCCAGACGCGCGTCGTGCTCCTGCAGACCCTGCAAGGCCTCAAGAGCGCCTGACCCGGCGGACTTCGGCTCAGCCGAAGTTCGGCGCGCGCTTCTCGCGCAGCGAGGCCACGCCCTCGCGCACGTCGGCGCCCGCGAAGCCCATGAACTCCAGCGCCAGCGAGGCGTCGAAGGTCGGCCCGGCCTGGCGCAGCCAGTTGTTCAGCGCGTACTTGGTGAAGCGGATCGCGCTCTGGCTGCCGGCCGCGAGGCGGTCGGCGATCTCGTAGGCGCGCGGCAGCAGGTCGGCCTCGTCCACCGCCAGCGACACCAGGCCGATGCGCTCGGCCTCCTCGCCGCTCACCGGCTCGCACAGCAGCAGGTGGTACTTGGCCTTGGCCATGCCGCACAACAGCGGCCACACGATGGCCGCATGGTCGCCCGCCGCCACGCCCAGGCGGGTGTGACCGTCGACGATCTTCGCGTTCTTGCTCGCAATGGAAATGTCGGCCAGCAGCCCCGCCACCAGCCCCGCGCCCACGGCCGGGCCGTGCATGGCGCTCACGATGGGCTTGTCGCAGTTGACGAGGTTGTAGACGAGGTCGCGCGCTTCCTTCCACACGCGCTGGCGCACGGTGTCGTCGGTGGTCATGTCCTGCACCATGCCCAGGTCGCCGCCGCCCGAGAAGCCCATGCCCTCGCCGCGCAGCACGGCGCAGCGCACCGTGTCGTCGGCCGCCACGTCGCGCCAGATCTCGGCCAGCTCGCGGTGGCCGTCATGGCCGGCCGTGGGCAGCTTGCCGTTGGTGGCGCGCATCTGGATGTCGAGCACCGCGCCGTTCGCGCCGCGGCGCGTGAGGGCGAGGGTCTGGTAGCGGGAGTAGTCCATGCGTGTGTCTCCGCCCCGCACGCACGGCCATGGCGCGGGGACTTCGTTCGGTGAGAGGAAGGACGAAAGGCCGGAGGCCTATTTTTGCGCGGCCAGCTCGCGGCAGCGCTTCACGTTCGCATCGAAACGCGGCGCCAGGCCCGGCTCGCAGGCGTCGTCGGCGGGGTTCAGCCTGCACATGCCGACCACCGCGTAGTCCATGACGGCCGCCGTGCACATCGGGTAGGCGGCCAGTTCGGGGTTGGCCTTGGCCTTGAAGCCCCAGCGCTCGGAGAACTGCACCATGCGCGTCATCGCGCCGAGGAAGAAGCTGCGGTCCTTCGCGGTAATGGCCGCTTCCATGCGCGGCAGCTCCTCGTTGAGGTAGCCGACCGAGTCCAGCGGAAAACCGGCGGGGTCGGGCAACGGCTGCGCGAAGGCCGTGGCGGCCACCAGGGCCAGCGAGGCGCCCACGCAGGCGCGTCGCAACGGAAGGAAGAAGGCGGAACCGGTGGGCAGGTGGCGGTATGGCATGGCCTGCGATTCTGCAACGTTTGGAAGCATTTTTGCGCGCCGGACGATGCGCGCATGCGACGTTTTGCGGTGGCCACCGGCCTGCCCGCGCGGCGCGGGACAATGGCCGCTTCCGTTTTCCCTTGCAAAGACCCCCATGGCCCGACGCCCCCAACGACAGCTGCGCACCATCGAGCGCGGCATCCTCTGCCTCCTGATCGGCGTCGCCGTGCTGCTGGGGCCGCGCTTCCTGCAGGGCACGCGCTGGTTCGAGATGGTGGCCGGCGCGTACCTCGTCGGCTGGTTCGCGCTCGCGCTGGGGGTGGCGCTGGTCGGCGTCGGCCTGTTCCAGCGCGGCAAGCCGGACCGCTGAGGCCCGGCCGCAAGGTCAACAGGCGCTCAGTGCGCCGCCGCCTTCTTGCCGCGCAGCTTGCCGACGAGTTCCACCACGGCCAGCACGACGGCGCCGGCCACGATGCCCACGACGGCGTTGACGCCCATCGAGCCCAGCGTGCCGAACACGCCGCCCGTGGCCTTGGCCCAGTCTTCGACCGCATGGCCGAACGCCGGCACGCCGTGCACCAGGATGCCGCCGCCCACGAGGAACATGGCGGCCGTGCCGGCCACCGACAGGCCCTTCATGAGCCAGGGCGCCGCCGCCAGGATGCCGCGGCCCAGGGCGCGCGCCGCCGCGCTGCTGCGCTGGCTCAGGTACAGGCCCGCGTCGTCCAGCTTCACGATGCCGGCCACGAGGCCGTAGACACCGATCGTCATGATCAGCGCGATGCCGACCAGCACGCTGAGCTGCGTCGTGAACGGCTGGCCCTGCACGGTGCCCAGCGTGATGGCGATGATTTCGGCGGAGAGGATGAAGTCGGTGCGCACCGCGCCCTTGATCTTGTCCTTCTCGACCGCGACCACGTCGACCGTGGTGTCGGCCACGGCCTTCTGGTGGCGCGCGGTGTCGGCCTCGTGCTCCTTTTTGTGCAGGAACTTGTGGACCAGCTTCTCGGCGCCCTCGAAGCACAGGAACGCACCGCCCACCATGAGCAGCGGCGTCACCAGCCAGGGCAGCCAGGTGCCGATGGCCAGTGCGGCCGGCACCAGGATGGCCTTGTTAACGAGGGAGCCCTTGCACACGGCCCACACCACCGGCAGCTCGCGCTCGGTGCGCACGCCGGTGACCTGCTGCGCGTTCAGCGCGAGGTCGTCGCCGAGCACCCCGGCGGTCTTCTTGGCTGCGACTTTGGTGAGGACGGAGACGTCATCGAGCACGGTGGCGATGTCGTCGAGCAGCAGGAGCAGGCTGGTGGCCATGGGCGAAAGTCAGGCTGTGGAAGAAGCGGCGAGCTTATCCGCAGCCGGTGGCCGCGCCGGTGAAGACCGTACGCGGCATCCGGGGGTGGATCAGTCCACCGCCCGCTTCAGGCGGATTTCTTCGACGCGGACCGTGCCCAGGGCGGTGGTCTTGGCGGTCTTCATCTCGCGCTTGAAGCCGGCGAGTTCGTGGAAGCGCATGGCGCGGTCGTTGCGCAGCGGCACCCAGATGGTGACCGTGGTGCAGCCTTCTTCGGCCAGGCCTTCGCGGGCGGCGTCCCACAGGGCCACGCCGGCGCCCTTGCCCCAGTGCTCGGGCTTGACGTAGATGGCCCAGATCTCGCCCGTGGTGGGCGGCGTCTTGGGGTCGCGCGAGCGGTCGAAGCCCACGAAACCGACGATCTCGCTGCCGTGCGTCACCACATGGACCTGGGGTTCGCTGAATTCGATGGCCTCGCGCCACTTGGCCTCGCGCGAGGCGGGGGCCAGCACGCGCAGGTCGTCTTCGGACAGGATGCCTTCGTAGGCAGCCTTGGCGGACAGGGCATGGACTTCGGCGACGGCCTTGGCGTCGCGCATCGTGGCGGGGCGAACTTCGTAATCGGACATGAAAGCGGAAAAACGTGTGGAACCGGCTATTGTCGCCGCACCGCTAAACTCCTCCCGCATCCGCACGTATCAACTGGAGAAAGCACATGGCCAAGGGTCAGCAACGCACCAACAAGGAAGCGAAGAAACCGAAGAAGGACACCTCGCCGCCGAAGGCCCCCACCGGCGGCATCGAGCCCGTGCGCACCGTCACCACGGCGGTGATTCCGCGCGGCAAGCTCAAGAACAAGTGACCGAGTGACCGACGTCCCCGCGCCCGCCCCCAAGCCGGCGCAGCCGCGCAACCCGTTGCATGGCCTCACGCTGGAGGCCATCGTGACCGCGCTGGCCGATTACTACGGCTGGGAGCAGCTGGGGCACCTGGTGCCGATCCGCTGCTTCATCAGCGAGCCCAGCGTGGGTTCCAGCCTCAAGTTCCTGCGCAAGACGCCCTGGGCGCGCGACAAGGTCGAGAGCCTGTACCTCTTCATGCTGCGCGAGCAACGCCGCGAACAGCAGCAACAGCAGCAAGAACCTCCCGCGCGATGAAGGTCCGCCTCGAACCGTCGGGCCTCGAATTCGAGGCCGAGGCGGGCGTCACGCTGCTGCATGCGGCGGAGGCGGCCGGCATCGAGCTGCCCAGTTCGTGCCGCAACGGCACCTGCCGCACCTGCATCTGCCAGCGGCTCTCCGGCGAGAGCCGCCACCTCATCGAATGGCCGGGCCTGAGCTTCGACGAAAAGATCGACGGCTGGATTCTTCCCTGCGTGGCCGTGGCGCAGAGCGACCTCACGCTCGACACGCCGCAGGCGCGCGCCCTCTTGGACTGACGATCAGGACCGCGCCGAAACCGAAGCCGGTGCAGCCACCACCAGCCGGTCGCGCTGCGCCAGCGACGGGAACAGGCGGAACCACGTCAGCGCCACCAGCATCGTCCCCACGCCGCCGAGCACCACCGAGCCGACCGGCCCCAGCAGCGCCGCGGTGGCGCCCGACTCGAATTCGCCGAGCTGGTTGCTCGCTCCGATGAAGATCGAGTTGACCGCGCTCACCCGCCCGCGCATGGCGTCGGGCGTTTCCAGCTGCACCAGCGTCTGGCGGATCACGACGTTGACCATGTCGGCCCCGCCCGACACCGCAAGCGCAACGAGCGAGACGACAAAGCTCTTCGACAGGCCGAACACCACCATGCACAGCCCGAACGCCCCCACCGCCAGCAGCAGCGTGCGCCCCACGTTGCGCTCCACCGGCCGGCGCGTGAGCGCAATCGACATCACCAGCGCGCCCACCGCCGGCGCACTGCGCAGCAAGCCCAGGCCCCAGGGGCCGGTGTGCAGAATGTCCTTGGCATAGATCGGCAGCAGCGCCACCGCACCGCCCAGCAGCACCGCGAACAGGTCGAGCGACACCGCGCCCAGCACCGGCTTGCGCTTCCAGATGAAATTGACGCCCGCGAACACCGTGGCCAAGGTGACCGGCTCGCGCGCGGCCGGCGCGTGGTCGTAGCGCAGCCGCAGCACCAGCACGCAGGCCACCGCGAAGCACAGCACGCTCGCGCCGTACACCACCGCCATGCCCGCCACGAACAGCAGCCCGCCGAGCGCCGGCCCGCCGATGATCGCGCCCTGCATGCCGGCCGAGCTGAACGCCATCGCACGCGACAGCAGCAGCGGCGGCACCAGGAGCGGCGTGAGCGCCTGCTGCGCCGGCATCTGGAAGGCGCGCACCGCGCCCAGCACCAGCGACAGCCCGAGCAGCAGCCCGCGCGTGTCGTTCTTGTGCAGCACCGCGAACAGCAGCGCCAGCGCCACCGTGCCCTGCACCGCGAAGCACACCGCCACGATGCGACCGCGGTGGTGCCGGTCCACCACATGGCCGGCCAGCAGCGCGAGCAGCAGCGCGGGCACGAACTGGTACAGGCCCACCAGGCCCAGGTCCCACGCGCTGCCCGTCAGCTCGTACATGTGCCAGCCGATGGCCACGAGCATCATCTGCGAGGCGGCGGTGCCGAACAGGCGCGCCACCCACAGCTGCATGAAGGGGCGCTCGCGCCTCAGGTCGGTGAACGTGGGAGACAAGGGAGGAGAAGCGGCGCCGGGCATATCGGTCGAGGATAGCCCAGCCTTCTTCCGGCTTTCTGAGCCTCTCTACACTCGCTGTCCCCATGACCGCTTCGCCGCCCGACCTGCTTCCCGTTCACGAAGACGCCCACCTGCTGGTGCTCGACAAGCCCGCCGGCCTGCTGTGCGTGCCCGGGCGCGGCGAGGACAAGCAGGACTGCCTGAGCGCGCGCGCCCAGCGCCAGTGGCCCGACGCGCTCATCGTGCACCGGCTCGACATGGGCACCAGCGGCCTCGTGGTGATGGCGCGCGGCCTGGAGATGCAGCGCGTCCTGAGCGCGGCCTTCGCCGACCGCGAGGTGCACAAGCGCTACGAAGCCGTGGTCGACGGCGTGATGCCGCAGCGCGATGACTGGTCGCTCATCGACGCTCCGCTGATGGCCGACTGGCCGCGCCGGCCACTGCAGAAGATCGACCCGGCCGGCAAGCCCAGCCTCACGCGCTGGCGCGCACTGAGCAGCGTGTCGCCGCCCGGCGGCCCGGCGGCCACGCACGTGCTGCTGGAGCCGCTCACCGGCCGCTCACACCAGCTGCGCGTTCACCTGCTGTCGATCGGGCACCCGATCCTGGGCGATGCGCTGTACGGCGACGCCGCGCTGCAGGCACGCGCACCGCGCCTGCTGCTGCATGCCAGGGAACTGGGGTTCGTGCATCCCGCGACGCGGGAGCCGTTGCACTTCGAATGTGCGGCGGGCTTCGTGCTCAGCGGCCCTTGACGACGAGCACCGGCATGGTGGCGTCCTGCAGCACGCGCTGCGTCACGCTGCCCAGCAGCAGTTTCTCGATGCCGCTGCGCCCGTGCGAGCCCATCACGATCAGGTCGGCCGCGATGGCGATGGCGGTGTCCACGATGCCTTCGTGCACCACGTGGCCGTCGATCACGCGCTGGTCGCTGTGCAGGCCTTCGGCCGCCAGGGCGGCCACGCCGCGTGCGAGCGCCGCGTTGGCGCTGGCGGTGGCCGCCGCGAGGTATTCGTTCTGGCCGAGCGCATAGTCCGCGCCCACGCCGATGAAGGGGTAGTTGTCGATCACGTGGATCAGCGTGATGCGGCTGCCGAAGGCCAGGGCGAGACCGCTGGCCTTGCTGACCGCGAGCATGGAAGTTTCGGAGCCGTCGATGGGGACCAGGATGTGATTGAACATGGCGGGACCTCGCTTAGCGTTCGCAGACAGACAGACTGACGGACCCGGTTCGCACCGGGTCGGGCCCCGAATTTAACCGCTATGCAGAACCCGCCCTGTAGGACTCCGACCAGCGAAGTCCGCAGGCGTCTCAATCCCCCTGGAAACCCTCAGACCGGCAGGTGACCACCAGCGTGTCGCGCCACCCATCGCCACCCTCTTCCAGCGGCTGGATCGGCGTCGATTCGTGGATCACGCGCGCGTCGTCCAGCAGCAGCAGCGTCCACGGTTCGGTCATGGTGAAGCGCTCGCCGCGCCGGCCGTTGGCCTCGAACACGCGCGTCTCGCCGCCCTTGATGCCCTGGCGCCCGATCAGCACCACCGCCACCAGGTCGACACCGTCGCGGTGCGCGCCTTCGGGCGTCGGCCGGCCGATGCCGCCGGCGGTGTCGATGCGGAACTGGTGCGCTTCCACGAACCAGCGCTGCGGTGCGCCGCGCATGTCGCTGCTGACCTGGCCCAGCTGCTGCATCAGCCGCTGCCACACGGGCTGCGCCACCGTGGCCTCGAGCATCGGCGCGAACCAGCGCTGCATGCCGCCGTGCAGCGCGTTGTATTCGACCGGCTGCCAGTGCGCGCGGTGCGGCACCTGCGCCAGCGTGGCGTCGGCCTCGACCGTGAAGCAGGCGTGGCGCCGCGTGCGGTAGCGGCCGCCGTCCTTCAGGTACTCGTCGGGCGGCAGGTCGTTCCAGTCGGCGTGCAGCGCCTCGAGCTGCGCCAGCGGCACGCCGAGCCAGTCGCACACGCCCTGCGGGCTGAGCACCGCGTAGCCGTGCTCGCGCAGCGCACCGGCCAGTTCGGCCGGCGGCGTGAACGGGGGAGCGAAGGCGGCGGTGCTCACTGGGCGCTGACCTTCACGTCCTTCCAGAACGCGACGCGGTCACGGATTTCCTCGGCTTCGGGCTTCGGGTCGGGGTAGTACCAGGCGGCGTCGGCGTGGAGCTCGCCGTTGACCAGCAGCGAGTAGTAGTTCGCCGAGCCCTTCCACGGGCAGGTGGTCTTGTGGTTGCTGAAGGTGACCACGTCGCGGTTGAGCGAACTCATCGGGAAGTAGTGGTTGCCTTCGACGAGCACGGTGTCGTCGCTTTCGGCGATGGTGACGCCGTTCCAGGTTGCTTTCATGGGATCGATCTCCGGGGAGGTGCAAGGTGCCGATGCCGCATTGCGCGCTCGGGACAGCGGCTATTGTGACGCTGGCGCGACGTGCTTTCCTTGCGCCGGGTCATCCCGGCCCGATGCCGGCAGGGTTTCCCCCTGCAGTGTCAGGCGCGGCCGCGCCCCGTGCGCCCCGAGGCCGGCTCGAGAAACAGCTGCCGGAAATAGTTGCGGAACGCCGTCATCGCCGGCGAAAACTCCACGCCCTGCTTCCACCCCAGCCCGATGTTCATCGTGGGCACCGCGTCGCGCAGGTTGATGGTCTCGATGCGCTTGCCTTCCAGCGACCACGGGCGGTAGACCATGTCCGACAGCACCGTCACGCCCAGCCCGTTGGCCACCGTGCTGCGCACCGCCTCCACCGAGCTCGTGCGCAGCCGGATCTGCGGCTGGTGCGGCGTCTTGCTCCAGTACTTGAGCGCGGTGGCGGCGGCCTCGTCGACCGTGAGCATGATGTAGGGCTCGGCCGCCACGTCGGCCAACGTCACCTCGGCCTTGTCCAGCAGCGGGTGCTTGGCCGGCACCCACAGCCGGCGCTGCGAGCCGAAGAAGGTTTCGAGCGACAGCTCGCGCAGCACCACGTTCGAGGTGAGCACCACGCCGATGTCGTAGCGCTGCGTGATCAGACCCTCTTCGATGGCCTCGCGCGCCACCTCGTGCACCTTCACCGTCACCTGCGGGTGCAGCTGCTCGAAGCGCTGCAGGTGGTGCGGCAGGAAATAGCCCAGCACCGTGTAGCTGGCCGCGATGGTGAGCGAGCCCTCGACGTTCTCGCCCTCGTGCGGCATGCGCACCGCCTCGTCGGCCGCCGACAGCACCGCGTAGGCGTGGCTGAGAAAGCGGCGCCCGGCCTTGGTGAGCTCCACACCGTGCGGATGCCGCTCGAAGAGCTGCTGCCCCATCAGCTCCTCGAGCTCGCGGATCGCGGTGGTCACGGCCGACTGCGAGATGTTCAGCTGCAGCGCCGCGTGCGAGATGCGCCCCACCTCGGCCACCGCCGAGAAGTACTTGAGCTGGCGAAGGGTCAGGGACATGGCACCGTCTTCCTAGGGTATTTACGGATACGCGCTGCCTGCCTCGGGCGAAAACCCGATACCGCGCGATCGCTTCCCTCCAGCGTAGCGCCCATTCCAGCGGCTTGCAGCATCTGTTTTTCAGATACCGGACCGCCTGAAAACAATGCTTTTCGGCCTTTCGACCGCTGGCTAACCTTCGCGCCAACCTGCATCGCCCCCTTGGCGATGCGCACCACACAAAGGCGGGACGACGTGACGAAGACAACGCGGATCGATCTGAATTCCGACATGGGCGAAGGCTTCGGCCCCTGGACCATCGGCGACGGCGTGGACGAGCAGCTCATGCCGCTGATCAGCTCGGCCAACATCGCGACCGGCTTCCATGCCGGCGACCCGAACATCATGCGCAGGATGGTGCTGCTGGCCCGCGAACACGGCGTGGGCATCGGCGCGCACCCAGGCTTTCGCGACCTCGTGGGCTTCGGGCGCCGCCACATCACCGCGCCGGCCGACGAGCTGGTGAACGACATGGTCTACCAGCTCGGCGCGCTGCGCGAGTTCGCGCGCCTGGCCGGCATGACGCTGCAGCACATCAAGCCGCACGGCGCGCTGTACATGCATGCGGCGCGCGACGAGGCGCTGTCGCGCGCCCTCGTCACCGCGCTGCAGCAGATCGAACCCACGCTGCGCCTGTTCTGCATGGAATCGTCCGTCACCTTCCAGGTGGCGCGCGAGTTGGGCCAGCCGGTGGTGCGCGAGTTCTATGCCGACCGCGACTACGACCTGAGCGGCTCCATCGTCTTCACGCGCCGCGTCGGCGCGCTCGACCCCGAGGCCGTGGCCGCCAAGGTGCTGCGCGCCTGCACCGAGGGCGTGGTGCGCACGGTCGAAGGAGAAGACGTCGCGATCGGCTTCGACTCGGTCTGCATCCACAGCGACACGCCCGGCGCGCTCGCGCTGGTGCAGGCCACACGGCGCGCCCTTGCCGACAACGGCATCGAAGTTGCAGGCCTGGCCAAGCCCGCCTGAGTTTTTTTCCTCGTTACCCGAACCTGTTCCAGGAGTGCCCCGATGCCCGCTACCCATGAAGTCCTGAGCCCACTGCCGGGCACCTTCTACCGCCGCTCGGCGCCCGACGCGCCGCCGTTCAAGACCGAAGGCGACACCGTGGCCGTGGGCGACGTGCTCGGCCTGGTCGAGGTGATGAAGCAGTTCAGCGAAGTCACGGCCGACGCGGCGGGACGCCTGGCCAGCTTCGCCGTCGAGAACGGCGAGCCGGTCGATCCGGGCCAGCTGCTGGCCGTCATCGAAACGGCCTGAGGCAACCGCCCATGACCGCCGCATTCGACACACTGCTGATCGCCAACCGGGGCGAGATCGCGGTGCGCATCATCCGCGCCGCCAAGGAGCTGGGGCTGAAGACCGTCGCCGTCTACAGCGACGCCGACGCGCAGAGCCTCGCCGTGCGCATGGCTGACAAGGCCGTGCGCATCGGCCCGGCGCACGCCACCAAGAGCTACCTGAGCATCGACGCGATCCTGCAGGCCGCCGCCGACAGCGGCGCCGGCGCGGTGCATCCGGGCTACGGTTTTCTTTCGGAGAACGCCGCGTTCGCCGAGCGCGTCGAGGCCGCAGGCCTGGTGTTCGTGGGCCCGACGCCGCATGCGATCCGCACCATGGGCGACAAGGCCGCGGCACGCGCCGCCGCCCTGCGCGCCGGCGTGCCCACCGTGCCCGGCAGCGCGGGCGTGGTGACCGACCCCGACACCGCCGTCGAGGTGGCCAAGGACATCGGCTACCCGATCATGATCAAGGCCTCGGCCGGCGGCGGCGGGCGCGGCATCCGCGTGGCGCACGACGAGGCCGAGCTGCGCCAACAGTTCGCCACCGCCACCGCCGAAGCGCAGGCCGCCTTCGGCAACGGCGAGGTGTACCTCGAACGCTTCATCCGCCAGGCGCGCCACATCGAGGTGCAGATCCTGGGCGACGGCCAGCGCGTGGTGCACTGCTTCGAGCGCGAATGCTCGCTGCAGCGCCGGCGCCAGAAGGTGTGGGAAGAAGCGCCCTCGGCCGCCATCAGCGAGGCCACGCGCGCCGCGCTGTGCGAATCGGCACTGCGGCTCGCACGCGCCGTGGCCTACCGCGGCGCGGGCACGCTCGAATACCTGTACGACGACGACACGCGCGAGTTCTTCTTCATCGAGATGAACACGCGCATCCAGGTCGAGCACCCGATCACCGAGATGGTCACCGGTGTCGACCTCGTGAAGGAAATGCTGCGCATCGCGCTGGGCCAGCCGCTGCGCCTGCGGCAGGACGACATCCGCCTGACCGGCGCGGCCATCGAGGTGCGCATCAACGCCGAGAACGCGGCGAAGAACTTCATGCCGAGCCCCGGCCTCGTGTCGCAGCTCGTGGTGCCGGGCGGCCCGGGCGTGCGCTTCGACACCTTCCTGTTTCCCGGCTACACCGTGCCGGCCTACTACGACTCGCTGCTCGGCAAGCTCATCGTGCACGACACCGACCGCGCCAGTGCGCTGGCCCGCATGCGCCGTGCGCTCGACGAGTTGCAGGTCGAAGGCATCCATACGACGATCCCGCTGCACCGCGCGCTGTGCGAGGACGCGGATGTCGCCAAGGCCGAGTTCCACACCGGTTTTCTCGAAACCTGGCTCGCGGCGAATCCACTCGCCGACGCGCCTCCCATGTTGAAGGTGGCCGCATGACCGCTGCAAGCACCCTCCCCGTCCAGGCCCGCTACAGCTTCGGCGGCGACGAGCACCTGTTCGTCGAGATCAGCGAAGAGATGTCGCTGCCCGCCTTCTTCAAGGGCATGGCGATCTGCAACGAGCTGCGCCGTCGCGCGCTGCCCGGCGTGACCGAGATCTGCCCGGCCAACGCCGCCTACCTCGTGCGCTTCGACCCCGACACGATCGCGCCCGACGCGCTGCTGGCCACGCTGAAGGACATCGAAGCGGGCCTGGGCGATGCCGACCTGCAGATGCAGACGCGCATCGTCGAGATCCCGGTGCTCTACAACGACCCGTGGACGCACGAGACGCTGATGCGTTTTCGCGAGCGCCACCAGGACCCGTCGAGCACCGACATCGAGTACGCGGCGCGCATCAACGGCCACGCCTCGGTCGAGGCCTTCATCGAGGCGCACTCGTCGGCGCCGTGGTTCGTGTCGATGGTCGGCTTCGTGGCCGGCCTGCCCTTCCTGTTCCAGATGGTCGAGCGCCAGCGCCAGATCCAGGTGCCCAAGTACCTGAGCCCGCGCACCGACACGCCCAAGCTCACGCTGGGCCACGGCGGCTGCTTCAGCTGCATCTACTCGGTGCGCGGCGCCGGCGGCTACCAGATGTTCGGCGTCACGCCCGCGCCGATCTTCGACCCGGCCCAGCGGCTGTCGTACCTGAAGGAGCTGATGGTGTTCTTCCAGCCCGGCGACATCGTCAAGTGGAAACCCATCGAGCGCGCCGAGTACGACCGCCAGGTCGCGCAGGTCGAGGCCGGCACCTACGCGCTGCGCATCGCGCCGGTGTCGTTCTCCCTCAACGATTTCCTGGCCGACCCCGACGGCTACAACCAACAACTGCTGAAGGTGCTCCATGGCGATTGAAGTGCTCAAGCCCGGCCTCGCGACCAGCGTGCAGGACGCCGGCCGCCCCGGCTACTACCACCTGGGCATTCCGCTGTCGGGCGCGCTCGACCAGCAAAGCCTGGTGCTCGCGAACCTGCTGGTGGGCAACGACGAAGGCGCGGCCGTCATCGAAAGCACGCTGCTCGGGCCCGAGCTGCAGTTCGACGCACCCGCACTGGTGGCGGTGACCGGCGCCGACGCGAAGATCAAGCTCAACGGCAACGAAGCGCCGCGCAACACCTCGTTCACGGTGCAGGCCGGCGACAAGCTGAGCTTCGACTTCATGAAGCTCGGCGCGCGCATGTGCATCGCCGTGGCCGGCGGCATCGACGTGCCGGTGGTGCTGGGCAGCCGCTCGACCTACGGCCTGGGCGCGTTCGGCGGCTTCAACGGCCGCAAGCTGCTGGCCGGCGACAAGCTGCCCGTGGGCACGCCTTCGGCCAGCGCCCGCGCGGGCCGCACGGTCGATGCGGCGCTGCTGCCGGTGCTCGAGAAGGAAGTAGCCCTGCGCGTGCTGCCGGGCATCTACTTCCACCGCCTGCAGGAGGTGTCGGTGCACAGCTTCTTCGCCGACACCTGGACCGTCGGCTCCGAGGCCGACCGCATCGGCTACCGCTACAAGCACGGCACGCCGCTGAAGTTCCAGGACCGCACGCCGCCCTTCGGCGCGGGCGACGACCCGTCGAACATCGTCGATGCGGGCTACCCGTACGGCTCCATCCAGGTGCCGGGCGGGCGCGAGCCGATCATCCTGCACCGCGACGCGGTCTCGGGCGGCGGCTACGCCATGGTGGGCACCGTCATCAGCGCCGACATGGACCTCATCGCCCAGATGCAGCCCAACCACAAGGCGCGCTTCGTCGAGGTCGACATGGCGCAGGCGCTCGAAGCCCGCGCCGAACGCCGACGACGGCTCGATCGCCTGCGGGCCGCGCTCGCGGCCTGACGCGTTCCCCTTCCCCTTTTCTTCACCGCTGTCACCCAAGGAGTTCTTCATGAACAGCTCGCCCCTGCGCGTTTCATTGATCGCCGCTTCGCTCGCCACGGCCCTGGCGTGGCACGCCCCGGCCTCGGCCGCCGACTGGTTTCCCTACAAGGCCGAGGCCACCGAGCCCGCCTTCTCGGCCGAGGGCACGAAGAAACCCATCGACTACACGCCGCTGGCCAAGGCGTCGAAGAAGTGGGACATCTGCGTGTCGTTCCCGCACATGAAGGACGCCTACTGGCTCGGCGTGGACTACGGCGTGATCGAAGAGGCGCGCCGCCTGGGCGTGAAGCTGCAGGTGGTCGACGCGGGCGGCTACACCAACCTGAGCAAGCAGGTCTCGCAGATCGAGGACTGCGTGGCGCGCGGCGCCAACGCCGTGGTCATCGGCGCGATCTCGGGCGACGGGCTGAACAACGTCATCAAGGCCACGGCCGCCAAGAAGGTGCCGGTGATCGACCTCGTGAACGGCATCAGCTCGCCCGACCTGTCGGCCAAGTCGCTGGTGTCGTTCTACACGATGGGCCAGTCGACCGGCGAGTACCTGGCCAAGAAGCACCCCGCAGGCTCGCCGCCGGTGAAGGTCGGCTGGTTCCCGGGCCCGGCCGGCGCGGGCTGGGTCGAGGCCGCGCACAAGGGCTTCATGGAGGCGATCAAGGGCAGCGCCGTGACGGTGCTCGACCCCAAGTACGGCGACACCGGCAAGGAGGCGCAGGCCAAGCTGGTCGAGGACGTGCTGCAGGGCAACCCCGACCTGGCCTACGTGGCCGGCACGGCAGTGACCGCCGAGGCCGCCACCGGCATCCTGCGCGCGCGCAACCTCGACAAGAAGGTGCAGGTGCTCTCGTTCTACATGACGCCGGGCGTGTACGAAGGCATCCAGAAGGGCCGCATCGTGGCCGCGCCGGCCGACTCGATGGTGATCCAGGGCCGCATCGCGGTCGACCAGGCCGTGCGCCTGCTCGAGAACAAGGACGTGGTGAAGCACGTCGGCCCGAAGATCTTCGTGGTCGACGCCGGCAACATCAAGACCGTGAAGCAGGCCGACATCCTGCCGCCGACCGGCTTCAAGCCGGTGTTCGAGGTCAAGTAAGCCGGCCATGGCACCTGTGCTGCTGCAGACCCTCGGCCTGGGCAAACGCTACCCCGGCGTGCTCGCGCTCGATGCGATGGACTTCGAGCTGCGCGCCGGCGAGGTGCACGTGCTGTTCGGCGAGAACGGCGCCGGCAAGTCGACGCTGATCTCGCTACTGGCCGGCGCCAACGTGCCGACGGCGGGCGAGATCCGCATGCACGGCGCGCCGGTGAAGTTCGCCAACGTGCACGACGCGCGGCGCCACGGCATCAGCGCGGTGTTCCAGGAGTTCTCGCTGATCCCCACGCTGTCGGTGGCGCAGAACCTGAGCCTGGGCGAAGAGCCGTGCCAGGGCGGCCTGCTCGACCGCACGGCGGTGCGCGAACGCGCCCGCACGATGCTGGCCGACCTGGGTTTCGAGATCGATGTCGACGCGCCCGTGGCGGGCCTCACGCGCGCGCAGCAGCAGATGGTGGAGATCGCCAAGGGCCTGCGCGGCGAGGTGTCGGTGCTGATCCTCGACGAACCCACGGCCTCGCTCACCGACACCGAGACGCAGCGCCTGTTCGAACTGGTGGCGCGGCTGAAGGCACGCGGCGTGGGCATCGTCTACATCTCGCACCGCATGCAGGAGATCGCGCAGATCGCCGACCGCATCACGGTGCTGCGCGATGGCCGCAAGGTCACGACCGTGGACGCGCATGCGACCAGCGCCGACCGGCTCATCGAGCTGATGAGCGGGCGCGCCATCGACAACATCTACCCGCGCATCACGGCCAGTCCCGGCGAGGTGGTGCTGCAGGTCGAAGGGCTGGCCTCGCCGAACGGCGTGCGGAACGCCAGCCTCACGGTGCGGCGCGGCGAAGTGGTCGGGCTGGCCGGATTGGTCGGCTGCGGCAAGTCGGAGCTGTTCCGCGCGATCTACGGCCTCGACCCCGTAAGCGAAGGCCGCGTGCTGTTCAGGGGCCGGCCGCGCACCGGCGCGACGGTGCGCCAGCTGCTCGACGAGGGCCTGTTCTACCTGCCGCCCGACCGCAAGGGCGAAGGACTGGTGCTCGGCTTCACCTCGCGCGCCAACATCACCCTGCCCCTCGTGCATGGGCCGCTGCGCGGGCGCGGCGGCTGGCTGCGCAAGCGCCTCGGGCGACGGCTTTCGACGACGGCCGCCGAGCGCGTCGAGCTCGCGCCGCGCAACCTCGAACGGCCCGTGGGCCTGCTCTCGGGCGGCAACCAGCAGAAGGTGCTGTTCGGCAAGGGCATGACGCGCGACGCCGCGCTCTACGTGTTCGACGAGCCCACGGTCGGCGTGGACGTCGGCACCCGCAGCGCGCTGTACGAGGTGATCCGCAAGCTCTGCGAAGGCGGCGCCGCGGTGGTCGTGATCTCGTCCGACCTGCCCGAGGTGCTGCACCTGAGCCACCGCGTGTACGTGATGTGCCGCGGCGAGATCGCCGGCGAGCTGCACGGCGACGCCATCCAGGAAACCGCCGTGCTCAACCTGTTTTTCGGCCCCAGCGAGAACCCCTCCTCATGACTTCGCCTTCACTCACCGCCGCCCCGGCGGCTCCCACGCCCGGCCTGGCCGGGCGCGCCCTCGGCCTGTTGCGCAGCCTCTTTTTGCGCCTGGGCGTGCTGCCCTTCATGCTGGTGATTGCCTGCGTGGTGTTCGCCACGCTGTCCGACCAGTTCCTCACGGTGCAGAACCTCGTGAACCTGCTGCGCCAGTCGGTCTACCTGATCCTCGTGTCGCTGGGCCAGATGCTGGCGCTGGTCACCGGCGGCTTCGACCTCTCGGTGGGCACGGTGATGGCGATCACCTCGGTGGTCTCGGCGCTCGCCATGCAGGCGCTGGGCGCGGCCTTTCCCGACGCGGCCTGGATGGTGGTGCTCGTGGGCTGCGCCTGCGGGATGCTCGCCGGGCTGGTGGTGGGCCTGGTCAACGGCTTCGGCGTGGCGGTGATCGGCGTGTCGCCCTTCATCGTGACGCTGGGCGTGCAGTCGATCGGCTTCGGCTTTGCGCTGTTCCTCACGGGCGGCGTGCCGGTGTCGGGCATGCCGGCGCAGTTCAGCGAGCTGTTCGGCTTCGGCGCCGTGCTCGGGGTGCCGGTGCCGATTCTCGTGACGGCCGTGTGCGTGGCCGGCATGGGCGTGCTCATGGGGCGCCTGCCGACGGGCACGCACCTGCTCGCGGTGGGCGGCAATGCGAAGGCCGCGGCGCTGTCGGGCATCGATACGCGCCGCGTGCTGCTCATGGCCTACCTGCTGTGCGCGGGCCTGGCGGCCGTGAGCGGCCTGCTGCTCACGGCGCGCGTGGAAACCGGCGAGGCCAACCTCGGCGGCACCGTGGCGCTCGAATCGATCGCGGCCTGCGTGATCGCCGGCGTGAGCCTGCGCGGCGGCATCGGCCGCGTGCCCAACGTGGTGATGGGCGCCATCTTCATCGGCCTGGTGCAGAACGGCATGAACCTGGCCAGCGTGGGCTCGTACCTGCAGATGGTGGTGCTGGGCGCCCTGCTGATCGTGGCCGTGGTCGCCGACCAGATCCGCCATCGCATGGTGGCGCCGGGCAGCCACTGAGCCTCCAACCAACACAAGCAACAAAGGAATCTCATGACATCCAGGACCAACGCCGCCATCGACGCGCGCCGCATCGCCGCCACGCCGCGCGGCGTCGGCATCGGCTTTCCCATCTACGCTGAGCGCGCGCTCAACGCCGAGCTGTGGGACGTCGAAGGCCGGCGCTACATCGACTTCGGCTCGGGCATCGCCGTGCTCAACACCGGCCACCGGCATCCGCGCGTGGTGGAGGCCATTCGCGCGCAGCTCGAGCGCTTCACCCACACGGCCTACCAGGTGGTGCCTTACGAGAGCGTGGTGTCGCTGGCCGAGCGCCTGAACCGCCTCACGCCCGGCACCCACGCCAAGAAGACCGCCTTCTTCACGACCGGCGCCGAGGCGGTCGAGAACGCGATCAAGATCGCGCGCGCCGCGACGCGCCGGCCGGGCGTGATCGCGCTGGGCGGCGGCTTTCACGGCCGCACCTTCATGGGCATGGCGCTCACGGGCAAGGTGGTGCCGTACAAGACCGGCTTCGGGCCCTTTCCCGGCAGCATCTTCCACGTGCCCGCGCCGATCGCGCTGCACGGCGTGTCGGTGGACGATTCGCTGCGCGCCATCGACAAGCTGTTCAAGGCCGACATCGAGCCCGAGCAGGTGGCGGCCATCATCCTGGAGCCGGTGCAGGGCGAAGGCGGCTTCTACGCCGCGCCGCCCGCGTTCATGCGCGCGCTGCGCGAGATCTGCGACCGCCACGGCATCCTGCTGATCGCCGACGAGATCCAGACCGGCTTCGCGCGCACCGGCAAATGGTTTGCCATGGACCACCACGACGTGGTGCCCGACCTCATGACGATGGCCAAGAGCCTGGCCGGCGGCACGCCGCTGTCGGCCGTGTGCGGCCGCGCCGAGATCATGGACGCGCCCGCGCCCGGCGGGCTCGGCGGCACCTACGCCGCCAACGCACTGGCCATCGCGGCCGCGCATGCGGTGCTCGACGTGATCGAGGACGAACGCCTGTGCGAGCGCGCGCAGGTGCTGGGCGACCGGCTCAAGGCGCGCCTCGAAGGGCTGCGCGCCAAGGTGCCGCAGATCGCGGACGTGCGCGGCCTGGGCGCGATGGTGGCGGTCGAGTTCGCGGGCGCCGACGGCGCGCCCGACCCCGAGTTCACGAAGCAGGTGCAAACCCGAGCGCGCGACGCGGGTTTGCTGCTGCTGACTTGCGGCGTGCACGCCAATGTGGTCCGCTTCCTGTTCCCCCTGACCATCGAAGACGCGGTGCTCGGCGAAGGCCTCGACATCCTCGCCGCCGCATTGCAAGCCTGAGACAACATTCCATGCCATTGAAGCTCCAAGACCCGACCCTGCTGCGCCAGCAGGCCTGCATCGCCGGCGCCTGGGTGAATGCCGACAACGGCACCACCGTCGCCGTCACCAACCCCGCCACCGGCGAGCAGATCGGCACCGTGCCGATGTGCGGCACCGAGGAAACCGTGCGCGCCATCGCCGCCGCCGAAAAGGCGCAGAAGGCCTGGGCCAAGGTGCCCGCCAAGGAACGCTCGGCCATCCTGCGCAAGCTCAACGACCTGATGCTCGCGAACGTGGACGACCTCGCGCTGATCATGACCACCGAGCAGGGCAAGCCCCTGGCCGAGAGCCGCGGCGAGATCGCCTACGCGGCCTCGTTCATCGAGTGGTTCGCCGAAGAAGCGCGGCGCGTGTATGGCGACACCATTCCCGCGCCGCAAGCCGACCGCCGCATCCTCGCGCTCAAGCAGCCCGTGGGCGTCACCGCGGCCATCACGCCCTGGAACTTCCCCACCGCCATGCTCACGCGCAAGGCCGGGCCCGCGCTCGCGGCCGGCTGCGCGATGGTCGTGAAGCCGGCCACGCAGACGCCCTTCTCGGCGCTGGCCTTTGCCGTGCTCGCCGAACGCGCGGGCGTGCCCAAGGGCCTGCTGTCGGTGCTCACCGGCTCGGCCAGCCAGATCGGCGGCGAGATGACGCGCAGCCCCATCGTGCGCAAGCTCACCTTCACCGGCTCGACCGAGGTGGGCCGCACGCTCATGAAACAGTCGGCCGACACCATCAAGAAGCTGTCGCTCGAACTCGGCGGCAACGCGCCCTTCATCGTGTTCGACGATGCCGATGTCGATGCCGCCGTCGAAGGCGCGATGGTCTCCAAGTACCGCAACACCGGCCAGACCTGCGTGTGCGCCAACCGCTTGTACGTGCAGCGCGGTGTGCTGGAAGCCTTCACGCAGAAGCTGGTGGCCAAGGTCAACGCACTGAAGGTCGGCAACGGCACCGAGGCCGGTGTGAACCAGGGCCCGCTGATCGACGCCAAGGCGGTCGAGAAGATCGAGGAGCACGTGGCCGACGCCGTCGCCAAGGGCGGCACCGTGCTCGCGGGCGGCAAGCGCCATGCGCTGGGTGGCCTGTTCTACGAGCCGACCGTGATCGGCGGCGCCACGCCCGAGATGCTGTTCGCGCGCGAGGAAACCTTCGGCCCGCTGGCGCCGATCTTCGCGTTCGACACCGAGGCCGAGGCCATCGCCGCGGCCAACGACACCGAGTTCGGCCTGGCCGCGTACTTCTACAGCCGCGACATCGGCCGCATCATGCGCGTGGCCGAGGCGCTCGAGTCGGGCATCGTGGGCGTGAACACCGGGCTGGTGTCCACGGCCGAGGCGCCGTTCGGCGGCGTCAAGCAGTCGGGGCTGGGGCGCGAGGGCTCGAAGTACGGGCTCGACGACTTCCTCGAGATCAAGTACGTGTGCCTGGCGGGGCTGGACAGCTAGGAACGCGCTGCCCGTGACAACGTACCAAGGCGCCTGCCACTGCGGCGCGTGCCGCTTCGAGGTCGACACCGACCTCGACCATGTCCGCAGCTGCAACTGCTCCGTGTGCCGGCGCCGGGGCGCGCTGATTCACCGTGTGCCCGCATCGGCGCTTCGCCTGCTCACGCCGCTGGAAGACCTCACGGTCTATGAATGGCACACGCGGACCGCACGCGACTACTTCTGCCCCACCTGCGGAATCATGCCGTTCCGGATTCCCAGCGCGCCGACCGCGCAAGAGACGGCCGAAGGCAAGCTGCCGTTCACGGGATGGGCCATCAATGCACGCTGCCTGGAAGGCGTGGACCTGGCCAGCATCCCGGTCAGGCTCGTGAACGGCGCCGATCTGTCCTGAGCGCTGAGGGCCGTTCAGCTCAGCAGCCAGTGCACGCTGAACAACCGCTCGGGGTCGGTCCACACCGCCCCGACGCGGAAGCCCGCGCGCACCGCCAGGGCCTGCAGGCCCTCGACGGTGAACTTGTGCGAGTACTCGGTGTGCAGGGTCTCGCCTTCCTCGAAGGAGAAACGCTCGCCGCGCAGCTGCACGCTCTGCGCGCGCCGGCTCACGAGGTGCATCTCGATGCGGCGCATCGGCGCGTTGTAGAAGGCCGCGTGCGAGAAGCCGTCGAGGTCGAAGTCGGCCGACAACTCCGCGTTCGCACGCCGCAGCAGGTTGAGGTTGAACGCCGCCGTCACGCCCTGCGCGTCGTTGTAGGCCGCGTGCAGCCGGTCGGGGTCTTTCACCAGGTCGACGCCGATGAGCAGGCCGCCGCCGCGCAGCATGCGCGCCGCGAGCTGCAGGAACGCCAGCGCCTCGTCGGGCTCGAAGTTGCCGATGGTCGAGCCCGGGAAGAAGCCCACGCGCCGCCCCGCCCCGGCCAGGGGCGCGGGCAGCACGAGCGGCATGGTGTAGTCGGCCGCGATGGGCTGCACCGCGAGCGCCGGGTAGTCGGCCTTCAGGCGCGCCGCCGCGGCTTCGAGGTGCTCGCCCGAGATGTCGATCGGCAGATAGCGCTTGGGTGATTCGAGCGCATCGAGCAGCAGCCGCACCTTGGTGAGCGAACCCGCGCCGAACTCCACGATCTCGGCGTTCGGCCCGATCTGCGCGGCGATCTCGCCGGCACAGGCGCCCAGGATGCCCAGCTCGGTGCGCGTGGGGTAGTACTCGGGCAGCTCGCAGATGCGGTCGAACAGCTGCGAGCCGGCCACGTCGTAGAAGAACTTGGGCGAGATGTGGCGCGGCGTGCGCGCCAGGCCGGCCTGCATGGCACGGCCGAACTCGGACCACGGGGCGGTGTCGGGCGGGGTCGCTGCTTCCTGTCGCTGCAGGTGGCTGGCGAGGACGAACGGGGCGGTCGGATTGCGCATGGTGCTCGGCTCCATCGAGGTGTCGGTCAAAGGTCTTTCGCGAGCCGCAGCCCCGAGAACTGCCAGCGTGCCGCCGGCGGAAAGAAATTGCGGTAGCTCGACCGCGTGTGGCCGGCCGGCGTGGCCACGCTGCCGCCGCGCAGCACCAGCTGGCCCACCATGAACTTGCCGTTGTATTCGGCCGCGATGCCGGGCAGCGGACGAAAGCCCGGGTACGGGTCGTACGAGGAACGTGTCCATTGCCAGACGTGGCCGCTCATCTGCGCGATGCCGGGCGCGTCGAAGGCGGTCTCCCATTCGAACTCGGTGGGCAGCCGTGCGCCGGCCCATTCGGCGTACGCGGCGGCCTCGTAGAAGCTCAGCTGGGACACGGGTGCGTCGGCCTCCATCGGCCGCACGCCGTGCAGGCCGAACACCTGCCAGCCGGCGGGAGCGGCATGGCCGCCGCCCGCGCCGAGGGTGGCGATGCGCGGGTCGTCGGCTTCGAGCCAGTAGGCCGGGTGGCGCCAGCCTTGGGCCTGCACCGTGGCCCAGCCGTCGGACAGCCACAGCTCGGGCCGCCGGTAGCCGCCGTCGGCAATGAACTGCGCGAAGTCGCCGCAGTTCACCAGCCGGTCGGCGATGGCGTAGGGGCGCAGCAAGGCGGCGTGGCGCGGCGTCTCGTTGTCGAAGCAGAAGCCCTCGCCCGCATGCCCGACCTCGACCGTGCCGCCCGGCTGTTCTAGCCAGCGCACCTCGGCCGGCACGGCGGCCAGCCGCCGTGCGGGGCCGCTCGCGGGCTTGTACGCCGGCAGCAGCGGGTTGCACGACAGCGCATGCAGGATGTCGGTGAGCAGCAGCTCCTGGTGCTGCTGCTCGTGGTTCAGCCCGAGCGCGACGATGGCCTCGATGGCCGCCCAGTCGAGCGCCTCCGGCGCCGCCAGCAGCGCGAGCACCGCCTCGTCGACATGGCGGCGGTAGGCGTGCACTTCGTCCAGCGACGGCCGCGTGAGCAGGCCGCGCTGCGGCCGCGGGTGGCGCGGGCCGAGCGCCTCGTAGTAGGAGTTGAAGAGGTAATGAAAACGCGCGTCGAAGGGTCGGTACCCCGCCGCATGCGGCTGCAGCAGCACGGTCTCGAAGAACCACGTCGTGTGCGCCAGGTGCCATTTGGTCGGGCTGGCGTCGGGCATCGACTGGATGCACTGGTCCTCGGCGGACAGCGGCGCGGCCAGCGCCAGGCTGGCGGCGCGCACCGTGCGGAATTGCTCGCGCAAGGCGCTCGCCACGGGGGCGATCGGCCGGGAAAACATCATGGTGTCTCCAGTTCGAAGGTGTGAATGAATCCGCCGTGTCCGAGCGGCCCGCGCAGGCGTGTGCCATCAAGGCGCAAAGCGCAGTCGCAGCTCGGGCTGCGGCGAGCATTTGCAACGCCGAGGGCACGCGTCTGCGCGGGATGAGCGGGCATGGCGGGTTCGTTCACACCTTCTCAGGTCAGCGGGAAGTTTTAGCCCATTCGGGCGACAAAAGCACGTAGGACAAGACGCCGCCGCCGCGCCGCCGCGGGATCCCGTCCTGCGCGCAAGCGGCCCCGGAACGCCCCGGCCCGCTGCGTATGATCCGGACGATGCAAACCCCCTCTCCTTCGGCTAGGCCCCACGTTGTCATCATCGGCTGCGGTTTCGGCGGACTCGAGGCAGCGCGCAAGCTGCAGCGGGCCGACGTCGATGTGACGGTGATCGACAAGACCAACCACCACCTGTTCCAGCCCCTGCTGTACCAGGTGGCGACCGCCGGGCTCGCTGCGCCATCGATCGCGGCGCCGGTGCGCGCCCTGTTCCGCAAGCAGGCCAACGTGACCACGCTGCTGGCCGAGGTGACGGGCATCGACCCGGCCGCGCGCACGGTGCAGCTGGCCGATGGCAGCCAGGTGGCCTACGACCACCTGATCGTGGCGGCCGGCGCCACGCACAGCTATTTCGGGCACGACGAGTGGGCGCCCGCCGCGCCGGGCCTGAAGACGCTGGCCGACGCCTTCGAAATCCGCCGCCGCGTGCTGATGTCCTTCGAGACGGCCGAGACCACCGCCGACCCCGAACGCCGCCGCGCCCTGCTCACCTTCGTGGTGATCGGCGCCGGGCCGACCGGCGTCGAGATGGCCGGCACGCTGGCCGAGATCGCCAAGCACACGCTCGCGGGCGAGTTCCGCCGCATCGACCCCGGCAGCGCGCAGGTGCTGCTGGTCGAGGGCGGCCCGCGCGTGCTGCAGGCCATGCCCGAAAGCCTGAGCCAGAAGGCGCTCGAACAACTGGAACGGCTCGGCGTGGAGGTGCGGCTGAACGCGCGCGTCACCGCCATCGACAACGCCGGCCTCGAAGTGCAGACCGGCGGCGGCCCCGACGGCGCGCCGCTGCAGAGCTACCGCATTCCCAGCAGCTGCGTGGTGTGGGCGGCCGGTGTCGCGGCCTCGCCGCTGGGCCGGCTGCTCGGCAACGCCACGGGCGTCGAGTGCGACCGCGCGGGCCGCATCAAGGTCGAGCCCGACCTGAGCCTGGCGGGCCACCCCGAGATCAGCGTGGTGGGCGACCTGGCCGCCGCCATGAGCCACGCGCCCGGCAAGCCGCCCAAGCCGGTGCCCGGCGTGTCGCCCGGCGCCAAGCAGGCCGGCCGTGCGGCGGCGGCGAACATCCTGCGCCGCCTGGCGGGCCAGCCCACCGTGCCATTCCGCTACGCCGACTACGGCAACCTGGCCACCATCGGCCGCAACTCGGCCGTGGTCGACCTGGGCACGCCCTTCGGCCCGCTGCGCTTCAGCGGCCGGCCCGCGTGGCTGTTCTGGCTGTTCGCGCACGCGTACTTCCTCATCGGTTTCCGCAACCGCGTCGTCGTGATGTGGGACTGGGCCAGCGCCTACTGGAGCTTCCAGCGCAACGCGCGCGTGGTGGCCGACGTGCAGGGCCGCAGCGAGTCGTAGGCACGCCCCACGCCGCGCGATGACGTTGCTCTGGTGGGTCGTCTTTCATGCGCTCGATGCGCTGTTCTGGCTCTGGATCCTGCGCTGGGGCGGCGCGGCCTGGCTCGAAGGCACATTCCTCTCGGGCTTTCTCGTGAGCATCTTCGCGCCGCGCTGGGGCGCCGAGGGCCTGCGCATGTTCGCGCTGCTGATGCTGGTCGTGTGCGCGATCAGCTTCGTCTGGGGCCTGCTCATGCCCGAGATGCGCTGCCGGTACTCGGGCCACTGCTGAAGCCCCGAGGGCGCCCCGCGAGGCGCCCCCTTGGCTGCGTCAGCTGCCGATCACCCCACCGTCGATCTTCGTGATGACCACGGTCGCCGAGCGCGGCCGGCCTGCGCCGTCGGGCCACTTCGACACGGCGAGCGGGCGCTCGGGGTCGCTGCGCTCGTTGGCCGGCTCGCCCGGGTGCTGGATGTTGATGAACAGCGTGCGCAGGTCGGGCGTGGCCGTGAGGCCGGTGATCTCGCAGCCGGCCGGGCCGAGCAGGAAGCGGCGGATCTCGCCCTTCGTCGGGTCGCAGGCCAGCATCTGGTTGTTGGGCAGGTTCGTGTACTCGCCCTTGCCCAGCGTGGAGGTCGACACGTCGGCCTGGATCCACAGCACGCCGCGCGCATCGACCATCAGGCCGTCGGGGCTGCCGAAGGCGTCGCCCTTGACGTTGCCCTGCGCCTCGTAGCGCGTCTGCTTCGGGTCGCCCGCGAGCACGAGGTGGTTCCACGCGAACTTCGTGGCGTCGAGGTCGCCGCTTTCCTTCCAGCGGATGATCTGGCCCATCGTGTTGTTGGAACGCGGGTTGGCCGCGTCCATGAAGGGCTGGCCCGGTGCGCCGCGGTTGCTGTTGTTGGTGAGCGTGCAGTAGACCTCCTTCGTCAGCGGATCGACGGTGGTCCACTCGGGGCGGTCCATCTTCGTGGCGCCGAGGATGTCGCTGGCCTGGCGCGACTTGATGAGCACGTCGCCCTGCGTGGCGAAGCCCTTGTCGGCCACCAGCCCGCCCTTGCCCTGCTCCAGCGGCAGCCATTCGCCCGTGCCGTCGACGTCGAAGCGGCCCACGTAGAGCGTGCCGTGGTCGAGCAGGTCGCGGTTGGCGGCGGCGCCGCCGGGGCGGACCTTGTCGCGGCTCACGAACTTGTAGATGTATTCGAAGCGCGAGTCCTCGCCCATGTAGACCACGGCGCGGCCGTCGTCGGTAAGCGCCACGGCGGCGCCTTCGTGCGCGGCGCGGCCCAGTGCGGTGCGCTTGCGCGGGGTGGAGCTCGGGTCTTGCGGATCGATCTCGACCACCCAGCCGTAGCGGTTCGATTCGTTCGGGTGCTTGGCGACGTCGAAGCGCTCTTCGTGCTCGTACCAGCGGTACTTGGCGCCGTTGCCCTTCTTGAGGCCCCAGCGCTTCTGGTGCGCGTCGGGCGTGGCGGTGCCCTCGAAGTAGTCGGCGAAGTTTTCCTCGCAGGTCAGGTAGGTGCCCCACGGCGTCTGGCCGTTGGCGCAGTTGTTGAAGGTGCCGAGCACCTGCGTGCCCGAGGGGTCGCCCGCGGTGCGCAGCATCGGATGGCCGGCCGCGGGGCCGGTGAGCGTCATCGGCGTGAGCGCGGTGATGCGGCGCGCGAAACGCGAAGGCAGCACCTGCTGCCAGGCCGCGCCGCCGCGCTGCAGCTCGATCACCGACACGCCGTGCGCATGCATCGACTTGCGCACCTTCGCGGCGCTCCAGGTCTTCATGCCGTCGGTGTGCAGCAGGCCGTCGTCCACGTACTCGTGGTTCAGCACCAGCAGGCCGCGGTTCGATCCGTCCAGCGGGAAGAAGGCCATGCCGTCGTGGTGCATGCCGGCCTGCAGCGCCTGGTCGTCGGCGGAGTCGGAAGCGTCGGTCTTGAAGGCGGGCATGCGGCCCGCGATGCCCGTGGGGTCGCCCCAGCGGTACAGCACCTGCGTGCGGTAGCCCTCGGGCACGACCACCTGGTCGACCGCCGCCATGGGCACGCTCTTGAAGCCGATGCTGCGGCCCAGGCCGCTCACGGCGTTGTTGCTACCGCCGCTGCCCGTGCTGGCACAGCCGGCCAGCGGCCCGAACAGGCCTGCCACGGCCGCTGCCAGGCCGCCGCGCACGAAGACCCGCCGCTGCGGATCGGACACGTCGTGGATGGTGGGATTGCCGGAGGGGTTCGAGTCCTCCATGCGCGCGAAGTCTTTGGCCATGTCCTGAAGGTCCGTGGGAATCGTGGGAGCCTGCGATGCTCCCGCGCGCCCATGAAGCCGTCATGACAGGGGTTCGAAGCGCACGTCGCCCCATGGCTGCGAGCTACCGCCGTGGTTGCTGTTGTTGTTGCGCGGCTGCTCCCGCCGTTCGCGGCGCCAGTCCCACGGCGGCGTCGGCGCGGTGTCGGCCCACAGGCCGATGTGCTGCGCGCGCGCCGCGGCCTCGAGGCGGAACAGATCGCCGCCACGCTTCTTCGCGATGCCGTGGTAGTCGTACACCCAGGCCCAGCCCTCGGCCACCAGGCGGCGGCCGGCGTCTTCGCCGTTGCAGCGCACGTCGGCCACGGTGCGGCCGTAGCGGTCGGTGTCGCGCTCGGTGATGACGGCCTTCTCGGCGTAGCACAGGCGGCTCAGCGCCTGGCGGCTGCGCTGGCCGTAGGGCTGCGCTTTCTCGGGCGCGTCGATGGCAGCGATGCGCACCTTGACCTGTTCATAGGCGCCGCTGCGACCGCAGCGCGCGGTGAGCGTGTCGCCGTCGCTCACGCCGACGACGAGGCAGGTGCGCGGCGACGCGGCGTGGGTCAGCAGCGGGAGGAAAAGACCGAGGGAAAGAAGCAGGAAGACGGGGCGAAAGCGCATGCGAAAAGGAAGCGGAACACGGAGCCAAGAATGGCCGACGATTCTCCGTGCGAAGTGCGCGCTTCGCCCTGCGGATGCATTTGTTTTCGTCTTCGTTCAGCGCGCGGCCGGCGCGGCCGTCGACTTGCGCACCACCAGCTCCGGCCGCAGCACCACGGTGGAGGCCGACAGCGCCTGCCCGTCGATCTCCTCGAACAGCATCTCGGCCGCGCGCCAGCCGAGTTCGCGGTGCGGCAGGCGGATGGTGGTGAGCGGCGGATCGACCATGTCGACCAGCGGCATGTCGTTGTGGCCGGTGATGGAGATGTCTTTCGGCACGCGCAGGCCGGCCTCGCGCAGCGCGTCGTAGGCGCCCAGCGCCACGAGGTCGTTGCAACAGACCACGGCCTGCGGCGCGGCGCCGGCCGCGAGCATCTGCTTCATCGCGGCCGCGCCCGCCTCGCGGCTGTAGCTCGCGCACTCGACGATGCGGGCCGGCTTCATGCGGTGGTCGCGCAGCGCCTGCTCCACGCCCAGCAGGCGGCCCACGCCGGTGGGGATGGTCTGCGGCCCCGCCAGATGCGCGATGCGCTTGTGGCCCAGGCCCACGAGGTGGTCGACCGCGAGCTTCATCGCCAGCCGGTCGTCGCTCACCACGGCAGGCAGGCGGCCGGTTTCGTCGGCGCGGTTGACCAGCACCGCGGTCATGCCGGCCTTGGCGACGAAGTCGACCAGCGGATCGTCGCGCGTGGCGGTGGCCAGGATCACGCCGTCCACGCGCTGCGCCAGCATGCGCTCGAGCACCGGCCGCGCGAGCGCCGGATCGACCACGTTGGTGACGAACACGAAGTAGCCGCGCGCGGCCGCGCTGGCCTCGATGCCTTGCAGGATCGGCGGGAACACCGCGTTGGTGATGTCAGGCACCAGCACGCCGATGGTGTGCGTGCGGCCCGTGCGCAGCGCCGAGGCCGCGCGGTTGGGCCGGTAGCCCAGGCGCTGCGCGGCCTCCTCGACCACGCGCAACACCTCGTCGCTGATCAGCGAGCGCTTCTCGGGGCTGAGCGCGCGCGACACGGTCGACACATGCACCCCGGCGGCACGGGCGACGTCGCGGATGGTGACGGGGCTGGAAGGGGGATGGGTGCTCATTGGTGCAAACGATTGTTGGTCATCCGGTGCGCCATGGTTGGCGAATTCCCATTCTGGCGTCCCGGATACCCTCCATTTTACTTTTCCAGAATCTGACTTAAGATCATGCAAACGATTGCAAGAATTGCAGATGAACATCGCCACCTCCCCCGATTCGGTGCTCGGCTTTGCGCTCGACGCCATGCAACGCACCCCCGATCCGCGCCTGCGCACCGTGATGGACGCGCTCACGCGCCACCTGCACGCCTTCGTCCAGGAGGTGAAGCTGACCGAGGAAGAGTTCGAGCAGGCGCTCGAATTCATCGTCGCCATCGGCCACGCCACAGGCGAGACCAAGAACGAGGTGGTGCTGGCGGCCGACATCCTGGGCGTGTCCACCGTGGTGGCGCTGCAGAACAACCAGGACCCGCACGGCGAATCGCCGGCCGCGCTGCTGGGCCCCTTCTGGCGCGCCAACTCGCCGGCCTGCGCAGCGGGCGAAAGCATCGCGCGCTCGGGCACGCCCGGCACGCCGCTGGAGGTGACGGGCACGGTGCGCGACGTGGGCGGGCAGCCGATGGCCGGCGTCACGGTCGACGTGTGGCAGGCCTCACCGGTCGGGCTCTACGAGAACCAGGACCCGGAACAGGACGACATGAACCTGCGCGGGCGCTTCACCACCGACGCGCAAGGCCGCTTTCATTTCCGCAGCGTGCGCCCCGCCGGCTACCCGGTGCCCACCGACGGGCCCTGCGGCGTGCTGCTGCGCGCACAGCAACGTCACCCGAACCGCCCTGCGCACCTGCACTTCATGCTGAGCAAGCCGGGCCACAAGGTGCTGGTCACGCAGGTGTTCGCCGACGACGACGAGAACCTGGAGAGCGACCCGACCTTCGGCGTGACGCGCCAGCTCATCGGCCGCTTCGCGCTCGCGCCCGACCGCGGTAGCGCCACGCTGCAGTACGACTTCCAGCTCGAACCCGGCGAGATGAAGTTCCCCCGCCCACCGATCCCCTGATTTTGCAACTTCCCTTCATCCCATGAGCTTCGATCCCCAATCCCGACTCCACGGCAAGATCGCCGTCATCACCGGCGGCCTCGGCGCCATCGGCTACGCCACGGCCACGCGGCTGGCCGCGCTGGGCGCCACCTGCGTGCTGCTGCACCGCGG
>NZ_BCUS01000065.1 GCF_001591345.1 Variovorax boronicumulans NBRC 103145
GGGGCGGATCGCGGCCTCGGGGTCGGCGCCGCGCGCGCGCTGCACGAAGGTCTCCATGCGGTCCCAGCGTTCGCCGACCAGCGCGCCCACTTCGCGCGTGCGCGCCATCCAGTAGTCGCGCTCCGAGAGCTTGTCGGCCTGCATGTCGCGCCACAGCGGATCGCTCGCGAGGTCGAAGGGGCCGCGCCAGGTGAGCGTGCCGCGCGGCAGCGACAGCGCCTCTTCGGTGAGGGCGTGGGTCTCGAACAGCGTGCGGCTGATGACGCCGCCGAAGTCGAGCACGAGGGCTTGTGCGGCGGGGCTCATGCGCGGCTCCCTGCGGGCACGGTGCCGTCGGCCACCCAGGCGTCGAACACCTGCAGTGCGGCGTCGCAGAACGCGCTGTCGTTGATGTGCGCGTCGAGCTCGACGAGCCGCGCGGGGTCGACGCTGCTGCGCAGCGCTTCGGTGAAGGCCGCGAGGCCTTCGGGGTCGTGCAGCGGCTCGCCGGGCCGGTCCCAGCCTTCGATGCCCTGCAGCGGCATCAGCAGGCAGGTGGCGCCCTCGGCACGCGCGAGGCGGCGTGCGATCTCGGCGGCCACGCCACGGCGGAATGCGGGCGCGCTCAGTGCCGAGGCCAGCAGCCGGTTGTGGATGTGCGTGGGCCGGCCTTCCAGGCCTTCGGGCGTGGACTGCCAGGCCGGGTAGTCGAGCATGTCGATGGCGCCGGGCGCGACGATCTGCGGCGTGCCTGCGCGGCCCGCGCCGAGCAGGCGGTCGGGGCCGGCCGTCACGCACGAGCCGCCGAGCTGGTTGGCCAGCTCCTGCAGGCTGAAATCCATCACCGCGCAGAAGCGGCCCTCGGCGGCGAGTGCCTCGAAGGCACGACCGCCCATGCCGGTGGTGTGGAACACGGCGACCTCGTAGCCACGCGCTTCGAGCGCGGGCTTGAGCGTCTTCATGTAGGTGAGCGCGCTGGAGCCCAGCGAGGTCATGCCCACCAGCGGCTTCTGGAAGGCCGGCACGCAGGCCTGGCGGCAGGCGCCGAGCACCGCGCCCGCGGCCTGGCTCAAGGCCGAGCGGCACAGGCTGTTGAGGCCGTAGAGCCCGCCGGCCCACAGCACCATGATGAGGTCGGGCGGAATGCGCTCGGGCGGCAGCAGGTGCGAGTAGGCGATGGTCGACACCAGCACCTTCGGCACGCCCAGCGGCAGCGCCTGCGCCACGTCGAGCGCGAGGTCGGTGCCCATGGTGCCACCCAGCGCGAGCAGGCCATCGATGCGGCCCTCGGCCTGCCAGCGCGCGGCGAGCTTCGCGGCGCCGCGCGCCATCAGCGTCATGGCGCTGTTCTCGTCGCCACTGGCCGCCACTTCGGCCACGGTCTTGCCGGCAGCCGCGGCGACTTCGGTGTTGGGAATGTCGGGCGTGAAGGGCGCGCCGTCGAGCACGCCCACGTCCATCACGACGACGCGGCCACCGCCGGCCTCGATGCACTCGCGCATGAACAGCAGCTCGGCGCTCTTGGTGTCGGCGGTGCCGATCAGCAGGATCGTGGGCGATGCACTCACAGCGTCGCTTCCACGTCGGCGAACGCACCTTCGAGCGCATCGACCATGAAGTCCACCTCCTCGCGCGTGATGACCAGCGGCGGCGAGAGGATGAGGTTCGGGCCCGAGATGCGCACCATCAGCCCGCGCTGGTAGGCCGCCTGCGCCACCTTCGCGGCGATCGGGTTGCCGCGCGGCAGCGTGGTGCGCGTGGCCTTGTCGGCCACCATCTCGATGCCCAGCATCAGGCCCATGCCGCGCACGTCGCCGACGAAGCTGAACTTGTCGACGAAGGGCCGCACGCGCGCCTGGAAATGCGCGCCCACGCGCGCCGCGTTGCCAGGCACGTCGAGCGCCTCGATCTGGTCCAGCGTGGCGAGTGCGGCGGCTGCCGCCACAGGGTGCGCGCTGTAGGTGTAGCCGTGGCCCACCGCGGCCTGGCCCGTGGGGTCGTTGAGGAAGACCTCGGCCACCTTGTTGCCGATGGCGGTGGCGCCCAGCGGCACGTAGCCCGACGAGATGCCCTTGGCCAGGCACCACAGGTCGGCCTTCACGTTCCACAGCCGCGTGCCGAACATCGCGCCGCCGCGCCCGAAGCCGGTGACGACCTCGTCGGCGATGAGCAGCACGCCGTACTTGTCGCAGATCTCGCGCACGCGCGGCCAGTAGTTGGGCGGCGGCACGATCACGCCGCCCGCGCCCTGGATCGGCTCGGCGATGAAGGCGGCCACGGTGTCGGGGCCCTGGAACTGGATCTCGCGCTCCAGCAGCGTGGCGCAGATCTCGCCGAGTTCTTCCGGGTCCTGCGTGTAGGGGTTGCGGTACAGCCACGGCGTGTCGACGTGAAAGCAGCCCGGCAGCAGCGGCTCGTAGGCACGGCGGAAGTTCAGGTTGCCGTTGACGCTCATGCCGCCGAAGTGCACGCCGTGGTAGCCCTGGCGCAGCGCAATGAACTTGAAGCGGTCGGCCTGGCCCTTGAGCTTCCAGTACTGGCGCGCGAGCTTGAGCGCGCCTTCGACCGCGTCGGAGCCGCCGTTGCTGAAGAACACCGCGGCCACGCCGTCGGGTTCCATGGTCTTGACCAGGCGCGCCGACAGCTCGATGGCGCGCGGGTGCGTGGTGCCGCGGAACACGTTGTAGAAGGGCAGCTCGTCCAGCTGCGCAACGATGGCGTCGCGCACCGGCTGGTTGCTGTGGCCCAGGTTCGCGGCCCACAGGCCGCCGACGCCGTCGAGCATCTTGTGGCCGTCGATGTCCCAGATCCAGCAGCCCTGGCCGCGCGCAATGATGTCGGGCTTGCTCTTGAGCATGGCCTGCGGATGCGCCATGGGGTGCCACAGGTACTGGGCGTTGTCTTGCTTGAGCGCCGCCAAGGCGGCGGCTTCTTTCGTTGTCATGCAGGTCTCCGGAAGTATGGGGGGTGTGCTCAGGACGGCACGCCGACGGTGAGGGTCTTGACCTCGGTGTAGTGCAGCAGGCCCTCGGCGCCCATCTCCTGGCCGATGCCGCTTTCCTTCCAGCCGCCGAAGGGCATCTCTGGCTGCGAGACGCCGAAGTGGTTGATGCCGACCATGCCGGCTTCGAGCGCGTCGCCCAGGCGGTGCGCGGTGTGCAGGTCGCGCGTGAAGGCGTAGGCGCCCAGGCCGTAGGGCAAGGCATTGGCCTGGGCGATGGCTTCGTCGAGCGTGTCGTAGGGCTGCAGCACGGCGATGGGGCCGAAGGGCTCCTGGCGCATCACGCGGCTGTCGGCCGGTGCGTTCGCGATCACGGTGGCCTCGAAGAAGAAGCCGGGGCGCTGCACGCGGTGGCCGCCGCACAGCAGCTGCGCGCCGCGCTCCACGGCGTCGTCGACGAAGCGCTGCATGTCCTCGATGCGGCGCGCGTGCGCGAGCGGGCCCATCTGCGTGGCGGGGTCGGTGCCGTCGCCCAGGCGCAGCGCGCGCGCGGCCTGCACGAAGGCGTCGCTCCATTCGCCGAAGCGCGCACGCGGCACGTAGAAGCGGATCGGCGACGCGCACACCTGGCCCGCGTTGCGGAACTTGGCGGCGAGCGACTGCTTGAGCGCGAACGGAAAGTCGGCGTCGTCGCAGACGATCACCGGCGCGTGGCCGCCCAGCTCGCCGGTGAAGCGCTTCACATGCCGCGCCGCCTGCTCGCCCAGCAGCTTGCCCACGGCCACCGAACCGGTGAACGACACCTTGGCGATCGCCGGATGGTCGATGAGGAAGGACGACACCTCGGCCGGATCGCCGCACACCATGTTCAACGCATCGGGCGGCACGCCCGCGTCGAGAAAGGCGCGCACCAGCAGCATGCAGGTGCCCGGCGTTTCTTCCGCCGGCTTGATGACCACGCTGCAGCCCGCGGCCAGTGCGCTCGCGAGCTTGCGCGCCGGCAGGTTGGCCGGAAAGTTCCACGGCGTGAAGGCCGCCACCGGCCCCACCGGCTGGCGCATGACCGACTGCGAGAGGATGCCTTCGACGCGCGGTGGCACGAGACGGCCGTACAAGCGCTTGGCCTCCTCGGCCTGGAAGTCGATGATGTCCGCCGACAGCGTGACCTCGCGCAGCGACTCGGCCAGCGGCTTGCCTTGCTCGAGCGTGAGCACGTGCGCAATCGTCTTGGCCTGTTCGCGGAGGGTCTGCGCGGCGGTGCGCAGGATGTTGCAGCGCTCGAGCGCGCTCTTGCCGCGCCACTGCACGAAGCCGCGGCGTGCGGACGCGGCCGCTTCGGCGAGTTCGTCGCGGCCGGCCAGCGGCAGCTGCGCGATGGTGGCTTCGGTGGCGGGGTTGACGACCGCGCGGCGGCCGCCGGCGGTCTGCGTGCGCCATTGGCCGGCGATGTGCAGTGCGAGTTCAGGGTAGTCCATGCCCTGCACGATAGGGAGCGAGCCCCTTGGCGCGTTATCGAAAACTGGCAAACCTCGCGCGGCCTCGTGCGTCGCGCGCAAAGGGCTTCCTATACTGTCCGCGCCGATCCTCTTTCACGACGCCTCCACGCCACGACCTCACCGTGCCCCGTTCACGCACCCCTTCCCGACCGAGCGCCAAGGCCCTTCCCAAGGCACGCAGCAGCGCTGCCGGCGCCCCAGCCTTCGACCTCGAGACCTTCCTGCCCTTCCAGCTCTCGGTGGTCGCCAACCGCGTGAGCCAGACGGTGGGCCAGTCGATCGCGAGCCGCTTCTCGCTGCAGATTCCGGAGTGGCGCATCGTCGTGGTGCTGGGCAAGTACGGTGCACTGTCGGCGCTCGAAATCGCACAGAAGACGAGCATGGACAAGGCCCGCGTGAGCCGCGCGCAGCACCGGCTGGTGGACCTGGGCCTGGCCAACATGCACCCCTCGGCCGACGACCGCCGCAAGGTCATCGTGTCGCTCGAGGAAGAAGGCCTGGCGCTGTACCGCGACATGGTGCCGCTGGCGCACGACACGGCGCAGCGCCTGTTCTCGCAGCTCACGGCGGACGAGCGCCAGGTGCTGCAGACCATCGTGCAGAAGCTGTTCGACAGCACCACCGGCTTCGAGCCCAGCGGCGAGCTCGAATAGGCCACGGTCGGGTGGCTTAGGGGTTTGCCCTGTCACTTTAAGATCGTTGTCAACGAAACAATCTGGTCTGGAGATTGCTTCCGGCACGGGTCTTCACGCCCCTGCCACCGCTTCGCCGGACCGCCATGACCAGCCAGACCGCCTCCGTTCTTCCTGCCCCCGCCCCCACCGTCGCGACGCGCTGGACCCTGTCCACGCACGACATCGACGCCTACGCCAGCGGCCAGAACGGCTGGCACCTGGCGTGCGACATGCTCTCGGGCGGCAGCTTCGCCGGCTTTCTCGACCACGTGCAACTGCCCGGCCTGCGGCTGGTGCGCGAGACCACCAACCGCGCGCTGCGCCAGCACGGCGAGATGAACCCCGACTGCTGCGGCTTCGCGCTCACCTGCCGGCAGGACGGCGAGGCGCGCTTCTCGGGCCAGCGGCTGGACACCGAGTCGGTGATGGTCGGGCGCTGCGACGAGCTCGACCTGTGCAGCCCGCCGGGCTTCGAGCTGACGGGCATCGTGGTCGACAACGCGCTGCTGCAGTCGCTCACCGAACGCCTGAACGACCGCGCGCCGCCGGCCTGGCTCGAACGGCGCGTGGTGCTGCACTTCGACGACCCCACCATGCAGTCGCTGCGCGGCACCTTGCGCGGCGCCTTCAGCGCACTCGACGCGATGCCCGGCCTGCTCGACGACTCCGTCGCCACGGTGCAGCTGCGCGACGACGTGCTGCTGGCCTGGCTCAACGCCTTGCCCGAAGACGTCGACCTGCGCGAGCTGCGCTCCACCGAGGCGCACCGCCGCGTGGTGCGCCGCGCCTGCGAGCTGATGATGTCGCGGCCCGACGAGCCGCTGTCGATGCTGCAGGTGTGCAGCCGCATCGGTGCGAGCCAGCGCAAGCTGAACTACTGCTTCCAGGAAACGCTGGGCCTGAGCCCCGCGCGCTACCTGCGGGCGCTTCGCCTGAACGGCGTGCGCCGCGCACTGAAGCGGCCCGAGTCGCGCTCGGTGCAGGACATCGCGGCGCACTGGGGCTTCTGGCACCTGAGCCAGTTCGCGACGGACTACCGGCGCCAGTTCGGCGAGCTGCCCTCGCAGACGCTGCGCGGCGCGGCGCTCACGAGGCACTGATCCGGTGCACGGGCCGAGGGGAATCCCTCGGTTTTCGGGGCGCCAGTTTTGCCGTTTTTTGATACCTGCTTGCGGAGGCGGTCGCTATCGTTGACCGCCATATGTCCGCCACGCTGCCCCCCCTTCCCAGCGCCCGTTCGCTCGCCGCCGCCCTGCAACGCCGCGAGCTCTCGTGCCGCGACCTGATGCAGACCTGCCTCGCGCGCATCGAGCGCCTCAACCCGCAGGTCAACGCGCTCGTGTCGCTGCAAGCGCCCGAAGAGATGCTGCGCCAGGCCGACGCCTGCGATGCACAGTTGGCGCGCGGCGACGCGGTGGGCCGGCTGCACGGCTTCCCGATGGCGCCGAAGGATTTCGTCGCCACCGCCGGGCTGCCCACCACCATGGGCAGCCCGGTGTTCGCCAGACAGGTCACGCCGCACGACGCGATCATGGTCGAGCGCCTACGCCGCGCCGGTGCGCTCTTCGTGGGGCGCAGCAACACGCCCGAGTTCGGCCTGGGCTCGCACACCTACAACACGGTGTTCGGCACCACGCGCAACGCATGGAACCTCGACCATGCGGCCGGCGGCAGCAGCGGCGGCGCCGCGGTGGCGCTCGCGCTGCACATGCTGCCGGTGGCCGACGGCAGCGACATGATGGGTTCGCTGCGCAACCCCGCGGCCTGGAACCATGTGTACGGCCTGCGCCCGTCGCTGGGCCGCGTGCCCACCGGGCCGGGGCCGGAGCTGTTCTTCCAGCAACTGGGCTGCGAAGGACCGATGGGCCGCACGCCCGAGGACGTGGCCTGGCTGCTGTCGGTTCAGGCCGGCTACGACGCGCGCTCGCCGCTGAGCTTGGCCGGCGACGGCGAGGCCTTCGCGCAACCGCTCGATGCGGAACTGCGCGGCCAGCGCATCGCGTGGCTCGGCGACCTCGGCGGCCACCTGCCGATGGACCCGGGCGTGATGGCGCTGTGCGAATCGGCGCTGCGGCATTTCGACACACCGGGCTGCAGCGTTGCGCCTGCCGTGCCCGCTTTCGATTTCAACGCCCTGTGGACCGCCTGGCTGCGCCTGCGCGGCTTCATCGTGGCCGGCGCGCTGCGCGGGCTCCATGCCGACCCGGCCACGCGCGCGCAGCTCAAGCCCGAGGCCTGCTGGGAGATCGAGCAGGGCGAGCGCCTGAGCGCCGCCGCGCTGCACGAGGCGGCCGTCACGCGCACGCAGTGGCATGCCGCGCTGCTGAAGCTCTTCGAACGCTTCGACTTCCTGGTGCTGCCAGCCGCGCAGGTGTTCCCGCTGCCGGCCGACGTGCACTGGCCGCGCGAGGTCGGTGGCCGTGCCATGGACACCTACCACCGCTGGATGGAAGTGACCATCGGCCCGTCGCTTGCCGGCCTGCCCGCGATGGCGATCCCGGCCGGCTTCTCGCAGGCCGAGGGCACGCGCGGCCTGCCGATGGGCCTGCAGCTCATCGGCCGCCCCGGCGCCGACCTCGACGTGCTGCGCATGGCGCACGGCTGGCACCAGGCCGTGCCCTTCGCGAACGTGCAGTCGCCACTGCTGCAGCAGTAGCAAGCCCCCTGTTTCCCGTACTCCGACACATCTCACACAACCCGAGGAGAGAACCCATGCGCAGACGTTCGCTGATTGCTGCCGGCCTGGCCGCCGGCCTGTCCCCCATCGCCCTGCCCGCCCTGGCGCAGGGCCTGGGGGGCAAGACCCTGAACCTGATCGTGCCCTACCCCGCGGGCGGCGGCTCCGACATCAACGCGCGGCTGGCCGCGCCCGAGCTGTCGCGGCTGCTGGGCCAGCCGGCCATCGTCGACAACGTGCCCGGCGCCAGCGGCTCGCTCGGCGTGATGAAGGCGGCCAACGCGCCGGCCGACGGCACGGCGCTGCTGGTGGGGTCGCCGATGGAGCTGATGCTCACGCCGCTCACGCTCAGCAGCGCGCGCTACAAGGCCGAGGACTTCCGCCCCATCGGCGTGATGGCCGTCACCTCGATGGTGCTGCTGGCGCGCAAGGACCTGGGCGCGGGCAGCGTCGACGAACTCATCGCACTGCTGCGCCGGCCCGACACCAAGGAGCTGAGCTACGGCAGCATCGGCCCCGGGTCGCTGTACCACCTGCTGGGCGAGCGCTTCATGCAGCAGACGGGCACCAAGATGCTGCACGTGCCCTACAAGGGCTTCGCGCCGCTGGTGAACGACCTGCTGGGCGGGCAGATCGACCTGGTGTTCGCGCCGCTGGCCGGCAACGTGCCCGACCTGCTGGACGCCGGCAAGGTCAAGGCGCTGGGCATCGCGGCCTCGGCGCCGCACGAGCGCTTCACGGCCATTCCGCTGATCCGCAACAGCAAGGGCCTGGACGACTTCGTCTACAGCCTGTGGGCGGGCATCCAGGTGTCGCACCGCGTGCCCGAGGAGGCGCAGCAGCGGCTGCACACGGCCTTCAACCAGATGATGCTCAAGCCCGAGCTGCGCCGCGCGCTGGAACTCGGCGGCAGCAAGGTGGCGCCCGAACAGACGCTGGCCGAGCTGCGCCGCGGCTACCAGGCCGACATGGAGCGCTACCGCGCCATCGCCAAGTCGGTCAACCTGCGGCCCGAATGACATCCGCGGGCACGGGCCCGCGTTTTGCCAGTTTTCGATAACGCCGCGGCGGCGCGCAGAGAGAGGATGCGGACCTGTCCATCCTTCATCCGCCAAGGAGAACCTCCATGTCCGCCGACACGCCCGCCGCTCTCTCCTCCGACCTTTTCCGTGCAGCCTCCGGCGCCCTCACGCGCCGCCAACTCGTCGTCGGCGGCGGCGCGGCCGCGCTGGCCGGCGTGCCTGCGCTGGCGCATGCGCAATCGAAGACCATCAAGATCGGCTACCTCACCACGCTGTCGGGCGTTCGCGCCAACTTCGGCGAAGCCGACCCGTGGAGCCTGGAGCGCGTGCGCGCCACGCTGAAAGACGGCCTGACCATCGGCGGCACGACCTACAAGGTGGAGATCGTGGTGCGCGACACGCAGTCCGATGCCAACCGCGGCGCCACCATGTCCAGCGAACTGCTGCTGCGCGAGAAGGTCGACCTGCTGCTGGTGCAGGACAGCGACGCCGCGCTGGCCGCCGGCCAGCTGTGCGACGTCAACGGCGTGCCGATGGTCTCGACCATGGGGCCGTGGCAGGCCATCACCTTCGGGCGCGGCTCCACGCCGCAAAAAGGCTTTCCGTTCTCCTTCCATTTCTTCTGGGGCGCCGACGACGTGCTGAAGAACTTCTTCGGCATGTGGGAGCCGCTGAAGGTGGAGCGCACGCTGGGCACGCTGTACATCGACAACGGGCCGGGCCACGCCTTCGCCGATCCCGCTACGGGCATCCCGGGCGGCGCCAAGCAGCGCGGCTACAAGGAGACCAACGGCGGCTTCTTCAAGATCGCGACCGACGACTTCAGCAACCAGGTCTCCAGCTTCAAGGCGGCGCGCGCGAACATCGTCTCGGGCTTTGCCTACGCCAACCACTTCGCCACCTTCTGGAAGCAGGCGCAGCAGGCGGGCTACCGGCCCGAGGTGGTGACGATGGCCGCGTCGTTCCTGTTCCCGAGCGCGGTGGAGTCGCTGGGCGCGGCGGGCAACGGCATGTCGACCGAGGTCTGGTGGACGCCCAACTTCCCGTTCAAGTCGTCGCTCACCGGCCAGAGCGCCAAGGCGCTCGCGGCGGACTGGGAGGCCACCACCGGCAAGCAGTGGACGCAGCCCATCGGCTACGGCCACGCGCTGTTCGAGGTCGGCATTGCCGCGCTGAAGAACGCCACCAACCCGAAGGACAAGAAGGCCGTGCGCGACGCGCTGGCCAACCTGCAGCTCGATTCGGTGGTGGGGCGCATCGACTTCAAGGGCAGCCCGATCAAGAGCGTCGCCGTCACACCGATGGTGGCGGGCCAGTGGCGCAAGACCAAGGCGGGCAGCAAGTTTCCGTACGAGCTGGTCATCACGCACAACAGCACCGCGAAACAGATTCCGGTGGAAGACGAGCTCAAGCTGCTGTCGCAGCTGAAAGCTGCATGAGCGACTGCCTCGTCATCGACGGCCTGTGCAAGCGCTACGGCGAGATCGTCGTGGCCGACCAGGTGGCGCTCTCGCTCGCGCGCGGCGAGTGCCTGGGCGTGGTCGGGCCGAACGGCGCGGGCAAGAGCTCGCTGTTCAACCTGATCACCGGCGTGGCCGTGCCCGACGCGGGCAGCATCCGCCTCGAAGGCCGCGAACTCGTCGGGCTGCGCGCCGATGCGCGGGCGCGGCTGGGCGTGGCGCGCGCCTTCCAGATCCCGCAGCCCTTCGCGCACCTGAGCGCCTACGAGAACGCACTGGCCGCTGCCACCTTTGCCGCGCGGCTGCCGCGCGCGCAGGCCGCGCGCCAGGCCTGGGCCGTGCTGGAACGCACCGGGCTGGCCGACCGCGCCGACGTGCCGGCCGGCCGCCTGCCGCTGCTGGACCGCAAGCGGCTCGAACTGGCCAAGGGCCTGGCGGCGCGGCCGCACCTGCTGCTGCTCGACGAGATCGCCGGCGGCCTCACCGAGGCCGAGGTGCAGGTGCTGGTGGCGCTGGTGCTCGAGCTGAAACAGGACGTGGCGATGATCTGGATCGAGCACATCGCACAGGCGCTGATGGCCGTGGCCGACCGCATCATGGTGCTGAACTTCGGCCGCAAGCTGCTGGAAGACACACCCGCCGCCGCCATGGCCAGCCGCGAGGTGCGCGAGGTCTACATGGGCGTGGGCGATGAAGACACCTTGCAGGAGAGCACCCATGCCGCTGCTTGAAGTGCGCGAGCTGTGCAGCCACTACGGCGACCTGCAGGCGCTGTTCGACCTGTCGCTCGACGTGGCGGAAGGCGAAGCCACCGCGCTCATCGGCGCCAACGGCGCGGGCAAGTCGACGCTGATCCGCGCCATTGCCGGGCTGGGCTCGCGCAGCCGTGGCGCCATCCGCTTCGACGGCCAAGCCATCGAAGCCGAGCCGGCCGAGCGCATCGCACGCCGCGGCATCGCGCTGGTGCCCGAGGGGCGGATGCTGTTCCCCTCGCTCACCGTGGAAGAGAACCTGCGCATGGGCGCGCTGTGCGGCCGCACGGGCCACTGGACGCTGCCCACCGTGTACGCGCTGTTCCCCATCCTGCAGGAGTTCCGCCACCGGCCGGCCACGCAGCTGTCGGGCGGCCAGCAGCAGATGGTGAGCATCGGCCGCGCGCTCATGGCCAACCCGCGCCTGATGCTGTGCGACGAAATTTCGCTGGGCCTGGCGCCCGTGGTCATCGAGCAGATCTACCGCGCCTTCGGCGACATCCGCGCGCAGGGCACGGCGCTGCTGGTGGTGGAGCAGGACGTGACGCGCGCCTGCCGCATCGCGCAGCGCGTGTACTGCCTGCTCAAGGGCCGCGTCACGCTGGCGGGCCGCGCATCGGACTTCAGCGCCGCGCAGATCGCCAACGCCTACTTCGGACACTGAACACCTCCCCACCATGGCCTGGCTCGAAACCCTCATCAACGGCGTGCTGCTCGGCGGCCTCTATGCGCTCTTCGGCCTCGGGCTGGCGCTGGTCTTCGGCGTGATGCGCATGGTCAACCTCGCGCACGGCGAGTTCGTGGTGCTGGCGGCGTACTTCGCGGTCTTCCTGGCCACGCAGTTTCCCGGCGTGTCGCCGCTGTTCTTCATCGCGCCGGTGGCGCTGGCGGCCTTCGGCATGGGCTACCTGCTGCAGCGGCTGCTGCTGAACCGCGCGGTGGCCACCGACGATCCGCTCACGCCGGTGCTGGTCACCTTCGGCATCGCGGTGGTGCTGCGCAACCTGATGGTCGAACTGTTCGGCGCCGACCCGCGCGCGCTGGACGGCGGCGCGCTGGCCACGGCGGGCTTCGAGATCGGCGGGCTGCGCATCGGCTGGTACCCGGTGCTGGTGCTGGTGCTCGCGGTGCTGGCCTTCGGCGCGCTGCAGTGGCTGCTGCAGCACTCGCGCTTCGGCCTCGTGGTGCGCGCCACCTCGGACCACCGCGAGATCGTGCGCACGATGGGCGTGCGCCCGCGCCATGTGTATGCGGTGGTGATGGGGCTGTCGCTGGCCTTCGCGTCGGTGGCGGGGCTGCTGCTGGCGCTGCGCACCTCGTTCACGCCGTTCTCGGGCGTGGAGCGGCTCTTGGGCGCGTTCGAGGTCGTGATCATCGGCGGCCTGGGCTCGTTCCGCTGGGCGCTGGTCGGCGGCATCGCGCTGGGCGTGGCGCAGCTCGTGGGCCAGCGGCTCGATTCCAATGCGGGCGCGCTGTACGCCCACCTGCTGTTCTTCGCGGTCCTGATGGTGCGCCCCAACGGCATCGCTGGCGCACGTACCTGAGATGACTTCGATGCGTCCTCCGTCCCTCGCCGCCTGGCTCGGCTTCACCGCTGCGGCCCTTGCCATCGCCTTCGCGCCCGCCGTGGCCGACGGCGGCCTGCTGCGCCTGCTCAGCGAGGTGCTGATCACGCTGGCCATGGCCCAGATGTGGAACCTGCTGGCCGGCTACACCGGGCTGGTGTCGATGGGCCACCAGGCCTTTGCCGGCATCGGCGCCTACCTGCTGTTCGTGGCCTCCGACCGGCTGGGCATCTCGCCCTACTGGATGGTGCCGGTGGCGGGCCTGGGCGGCGCGCTGCTGGCCGCCGTGGTGGCGCCGCTGATGTTCCGCCTGCGCGATGCCTACTTCTCGATCGGCATGTGGGTGCTGGCCGAGATCGTGCGCCTGCTGGTCGCCAAGTTCCCGCTGTTCGGCGGCGAGTCGGGCGTGCCGCTGCAGGCGGTGCGATTGGTGGAGGCCGAGACCTTCCAGCAGAACGCGTTCTGGATCTCGGGCGCCATCGGCCTGGCGGCGGTGGCCGGCGTGTACCTGCTGATGCGCTCGCCCTTCGGCCTGGGCCTGATGGCGGTGCGCGACAACGAGCTGGCCGCCACCAGCATCGGCGTGAACGTGTGGCGCAACCGCTTCATCGCCTTCGTGCTGTCGGGGCTGGGCTTCGGGCTGGCCGGCGGGGCGCACTTCATGGGCACGATGTTCGTCTCGCCCGACTCGGCCTTCGACATCAACTGGGTGGTGACGGCGATGTTCATCGTGATCATCGGCGGCATCGGCGGCATCGGCACCATCGAGGGGCCGCTGATCGGCACCGTCATCTACTTCGGGCTGCGCGAGCTGTTCAACACCTGGTTCGCGATGTCGGGCGGCTGGTACCTGATCGCGATGGGCTGCATCGCCATCGCTGTCATGCTGCTGGCACCGCGCGGCCTGTGGGGCCTGGCGCGCGAACGCTGGGGCTGGCGCGGCCTGAGCGTGCAGCGCCATCCGCCGCCGTGCGACGAAGCCTCGCTGCCCGTACCTCTTCCTCCCTCCACACAAGGACGCACCGCATGAAGACCACCGCCTTCTTTCACGATGAACGCACCTTCTGGCACGTGCCCGGCGGGCTGCATGCCCTGTTCCTGCCGGTGGGCGGCTGGGTGCAGCCCATGGCCGGCAGCGGCATGGCCGAGTCGCCCGATTCCAAGCGGCGCATCAAGTCGCTGATGGACGTGTCGGGCCTGAGCGCGCAGCTCGACGTGCTGAGCGCGCCGATGGCCAGCGAAGAAGACCTGCAGCGCGTGCACCCCGCGGGTTACCTGCAGAAATTCAAGGCCGCCAGCGACGCCGGCGGCGGCGACCTGGGCGAGGTGGCGCCCTTCGGCCCGGGCAGCTACGAGATCGCGAAGCTCTCGAGTGGCCTGGCGATTGCCGCGATGGACAGCGTGCTGCAGGGCCGCCATCGCAACGCCTTCGCGCTCACGCGCCCGCCGGGCCACCACTGCCTGCGCGAGCACAGCATGGGTTTCTGCCTGTTCAACAACATCGCGGTGGCCATCGAGACCATGAAGGCGCGCCACGGCCTGGGCCGCGTGGCCGTGATCGACTGGGACGTGCACCACGGCAACGGCACGCAGGAGATCTTCTACGACCGCCCCGACGTGCTCACGCTGTCGCTGCACCAGGAGAACTGCTTCCCGCCCGGCTACAGCGGCGCCGAAGACCGCGGCACGGGCGCGGGGCTGGGCTTCAACGTGAACATCCCGCTGCAGCCCGGCGGCGGTCACGCGGCCTACATGCACGCCTTCGAGCGCATCGTGACGCCGGTGATCGACCGCTACCGTCCCGAGCTGATCGTGGTGGCGAGCGGGCTGGACGCCAACGGCGTCGATCCGCTGGCGCGCATGCAGCTGCACCCCGAGTCGTTCCGCCAGATGATGCGGCAGGTCAACGCACTGGCCGCGAAGCATTGCGACGGGCGTGTGGTGGTGGTGCACGAAGGCGGCTACTCGGAAGCCTGCGTGCCCTTCTGCGGGCTGGCGGTGGTGGAAGAACTGTCGGGCCACCGCACCGAGGTGGAAGACCCGTTCAGCGACTTCTTCGGGCTGCAGCAGCCGTCGGCGCGCTTCGATGCGTTCCAGCGTGAATTGATTGGCGAGATGGCGGCGTTGCACGGGCTCTGAGGCTAAGCGGGTCTTTGCATGGACTAAGCTCGTCGCTGCCGGCCCGTGGCCGCGCGTCCTGCTTCACCGTCCATGCCCCGCTTCATCAACCGCCGCACCGTCGTCGTTCTCTCTGCCCTCGTCCTCGTCGCCCTGCTCGGCCTGTGGGCCGCGAGCCGCTTCAACGTCAACCCGACGCATGCGCCCGGCGAGGTGATCGACCAGTTCGAGGGCGTGCCCGTGTACTACAACGGCGCCATCAACCACGTCGACGGACGCAGCGTGGCGCCCGACGGCTACAACATCGGCCTGCGCTGGCAGTGCGTGGAGTTCGTCAAGCGCTACTACTACGAGCGGCACCAGCACCGCATGCCCGAGGCGCGCGGCCATGCCAAGGCCTTCTTCGACGCGACCGTGGCGGACGGCGCGCTGAACACGGCACGCAACCTGGTGCAGCACCGCAACGGCGGCGCGAGTGCGCCGGCGGTGGGCGACATCGTGGTGTTCGCGCCGTGGCTCTTCAATCCCTACGGCCACGTGGCGATCGTGTCGCGCGTGGACGCCGACGCGGTCGAGATCGTGCAGCAGAACCCCGGGCCCTTCGGCACCTCGCGCGAACGCCTGCCGCTGGTACTTGCTGAAGGGCGCACGCAGCTGGGCACCGAGCGCGTGCTCGGGTGGCTGCGGCTGCCCGCCTCCTCCTCCAAATCCTGAATCGCGGTCTAATCACAGCCATGTGCCAATTGCTAGGGATGAACTGCAACACGCCGACCGACGTGACCTTCAGCTTCACGGGGTTCGCGCAGCGCGGTGGCCGCACCGACCACCATGCCGACGGCTGGGGCATCGCGTTCTTCGAGGACCGCGGGCTGCGCCACTTCGTCGACCACCAGCCGGCCTGCGAGTCGCCGGTAGCCGAGCTGATCCGGCGCTACCCCATTCAAAGCCGCAACGTCATCGCGCACATCCGCAAGGCGACGCAGGGCGAGGTCAACCTGCAGAACTGCCACCCCTTCGTGCGCGAGCTGTGGGGCCGCTACTGGGTGTTCGCCCACAACGGCGACCTGAAGGACTTCCGCCCGCGCCTGCACGGCAACTTCCACCCGGTGGGCAACACCGACAGCGAGCACGCCTTCTGCTGGATCATGCAGGAGCTGGCCAAGTCGCACGCGGGCGTGCCCAGCGTCGAGGAGCTCACGCTCACGCTGCGCGAACTGGCGCCGCAGCTGGCGGCGCACGGCACCTTCAACTTCATGCTGTCGAACGGGCAGGCGCTGTGGGCGCATGCCTCCACCAACCTCTGGTACGTGGAGCGCCGCCACCCCTTCGTGACGGCGCAGCTCTCGGACGAAGACCTGGAGATCGACTTCGCCCAGCACACCACGCCCACCGACCGCGTGGCCGTGGTGGTGACGGCGCCGCTCACCACCAACGAGACCTGGACGCCCTTCGCCTCGGGCGAGCTGCATGTGTTCGTGGACGGGCAACGGATGCCGCGCTGAGGTCTGACATTCAGTCTTTTGGCTGACACTTTTTTGCAACAGCGCAAGAAAGTATCGATGAGTGAGTGCAAACAATGAACAATAACTGTTCTCATTTGCATCCGGTCGATCTTTCATGCCCGCTCCCCGCTTCTTTCTCCGCCCGACCGTGGCCGCCTCGCTGCTGGCCCTTCACGCCCTGACGGCCCTGGCGCAGACGCCGCCGGCTGAACCTGCCAGCGGCACGCTGAGCACCGTCACCGTCGAAGCCAGCGCCGACGCCTCGGCCGAAGGCCTGACCAAGCCCTTCGCGGGCGGACAGGTGGCGCGCGGCGGGCGCGTGGGCATCCTGGGCAACCAGGACATGATGGATTCGCCCTTCTCCAGCACCAGCTACACGCACGAGCTGATCCAGAACCAGCAGGCCAAGAGCGTGGCCGACGTGCTGCAGAACGATCCCTCGGTGCGCGTGGCGCGCGGCTTCGGCAACTTCCAGGAGTCGTACTTCATCCGCGGCTTCGTGGTGAATTCGGACGACATTGCCTACAACGGCCTGTACGGCCTGCTGCCGCGCCAGTACATCTCGTCGGAGCTGTTCGAGCGCGTCGAGGTGCTGCGCGGTGCGAGCGCCTTCCTGAACGGCGCCACGCCCACGGGCGGCGGCATCGGCGGCAACATCAACCTGCTGCCCAAGCGCGCGCCGAACGACCCGCTCACGCAGGTCACGCTCGGCACGGCCAGCGGCTCGCAGAGCTATGTGTCGACCGACATCGCGCGCCGCTTCGGGCCCGACCAGAGCCTGGGCGTGCGCCTGAACGCGGCCCACCGCGACGGCGGCACCGGCGTGAACGCCGAGCAGGTGAAGCTCGACGTGGCCTCGGTCGGCTTCGACTGGCGCAGCCGCAACGCGCGCATCTCGGCGGACATCGGCCACCAGGAACACCGCCTGACGCGCACGCGCCCGAACGTGACGCTCGGCGCCGGCGTGACGCGCGTGCCGTCCGCGCCCGACAACCAGCTCAACTACGCACAGCCCTGGACCTACTCCAACGAGCGCGACACCTTCGGCTCGCTGCGCGGCGAGTACGACATCACCGACAACGTCACGGCCTGGATCGCCGGCGGCGCGCGCAAGAGCCACGAGGGCAATGCGCTGGCCGGCCTCACGGTGACGAACAACCTCGGCGCGGGCAACATGTCGCGCTTCGAGAACCAGCGCCAGGACAGCACCCGCACGGCCGAAGCCGGCGTGCGCGGCAAGTTCACGACCGGCCCGGTGAACCACACGGTGGTGGCCTCGTACTCCTACTACCAGCTGAAGGAGAAGAACGCCTACAAGTGGGACTTCTTCAACCCCCTGAAGAGCAACCTGTACGCGCCCATCGGCTACCCGATCCCGGCCTACACGGTGAGCGCCTTCCGCGGCAACGACATGGACAACCCCGAGCTGCTGACGCAGACGCGCCTGAGCAGCCTGGCGATCGGCGACACCCTGTCGTTCCTGGACGACCGCGCGCAGCTCACGCTCGGCGTGCGGCGCCAGAAGCTGGAAAGCACCGACTTCGCCTACGACACCGGCAAGCCCTCCGCGTACGAGAAGAGCCGCACCAGCCCGATGGCCGGCTTCGTGTTCAAGCTGCAGCCGCAGGTGTCGCTGTACGCGAACTACATCGAGGGCCTGAGCAAGGGCGACACCGCGCCCACGGTGTCGACCGGCGGCGCCGTGCGCAACGCGGGCACGCAGTTGTCGCCCTATGTGTCGAAGCAGAAAGAGATCGGCATCAAGTTCGACGGCGGCCGCATCGGCGGCGGCCTGGCCTTCTTCACGACCGACAAGCCGCGCGCGCTCGTCAACAGCGCCGGCTACTACGTGGCCGAAGGCCGCGACCGCCACCAGGGCCTGGAGCTGACCGCCTTCGGCGAAGCGGCCAAGGGCGTGCGCCTGATGGGCGGCATCACCTTCCTGGACGCCAAGCAGCGCGCCACGGGCGATGCCACGACCGACGGCCGCCGCGTCATCGGCATCGCCAAGACGCTGGGCACCCTCGGCGTGGAATGGGACGTGCCAGGCGTGCGCGGCCTGTCGCTGGACGGCCGCGTGGTGGCCACGGGCCCGAGCTACGCCGACGCCGCCAACACGCTGCGCGTGCCCGGCTGGACGCGCTTCGATGTCGGAGCGCGCTACCTCACCGAGGTGGCCGGCAAGCTGGTGACGCTGCGCGCGCGCATCGACAACCTGACCAACCGGAACTACTGGGCCTCGGTGGGCGGCTACCCGAACAACGGCTACCTGGTGCTGGGCGCGCCGCGCACCTTCACGCTGTCGGCGTCGGTCGACTTCTGATCATTCAGGCCGAGGCCAGGTGCGCCTCGAGCGCATCGATGAACATCTTCGGCACGTCGAAGCCGGTCTGCTCGGTGATCTCCTGAAAGCAGGTCGGGCTGGTCACGTTGATCTCGGTGACCGAATCGCCGATCACGTCGAGCCCGATCAGCAGCAGCCCGCGCGGCGCGAGCACCTTGCCGATCGCTTCGGCGATCTCGCGGTTGCGCGCCGTGAGCGGCTGGGCCACGCCCTTGCCGCCGGCCGCGAGGTTGCCGCGCACCTCGGTGCCCTGCGGAATGCGCGCCAGCACGAAAGGCGCGGGCTCGCCCGCGATGATCAGGATGCGCTTGTCGCCCTGCGTCACCTCGGGCACGAAGCGCTGCACCATGATGGTTTCGGCGCCGTCCTTGTTGAGCGTCTCCACGATGGAGCCGAGGTTCAGCGCGTCCTGCTTGACACGGAAGATGCCCATGCCGCCCATGCCGTCGAGCGGCTTGAGGATGATGTCGCCGTGTTCGGCATGGAAGTCGCGCACGGCCTGCGCGCTGCGCGTGACCAGCGTGGGCGTGACGAACTGCGGAAACTCCATGATCGCGAGCTTCTCGGGGTGGTCGCGCAGCGCGCGCGGCGAGTTGACCACCTTCGCGCCCTCGCGCTCGGCCTGCTGCAGCAGGTGCGTCGAGTAGATGTACTCGGCGTCGAAGGGCGGGTCCTTGCGCATGAGCACGGCGTCGAAGTCCTTCAGCGCCTTCGACTCGATGATGTCGACGTGGTACCAGTCCTTCGCGTCGCCGGTGAGCGTGATCTGCTGCACCACGGCCGAGACGCGCCCGCCGGAGGTCCACTGGATGTCCTGCGGCAGGCAGGCCGCGATGCGGTGGCCGCGGCGCTGGGCCTCGCGCATCATCGAGAAGGTCGTGTCCTTGTAGATCTTGAAGTGATCGAGCGGGTCGGCGACGAAGAGGATGTTTTTCATCAGGCGTTCTTTCCGGCGCCGGGAGCGGCGGCTGTGGAGGGGGTTTCTGGCGGCATGTTGCCGGAAGCGGCGATGTCCTTGCCGGCGGGGGCTTTTTCCTTTGGCACCTGTGCGCTGCGTGCGCGACCGACCTGCTGCACCGCCAGCGCCACCGCGCCGGCCACCACGCCCCAGAAAGCCGAGCCGATGCCGGCCAGCGTCACGCCCGAGAGCGTGACCAGGAAGGTGATGAGCGCGGCCTCGCGGTGGGCCTCGTCGCGCACCGCCGCGGCCAGCCCGCCGCCGATGGTGCCCAGCAGCGCCAGCCCGGCGATGGCCGCGACCAGCTCCTTCGGAAAGGCCGTGAGCAGGCCCGTGACGGCCGCGCCGAACAGGCCGATCACCACGTAGATGGCGCCGCAGCTCACGGCCGCCGTGTAGCGCCGCGCCGGGTCTTCGTGCGCCTCGCGGCCCATGCACATGGCGGCCGTGATGGCGCTCAGGTTGAGCGCGAAGGCACCGAAGGGCGCGAGCACCAGCGTGGCAAGGCCGCTGATCGTGATGAGCTTGCTGACCGGCAGGTCGCTGTAGCCGCTGGCGCGGATCGCCGCCACGCCGGGCAGGTTCTGCGAGGCCATGGTCACGACGAACAGCGGCAGCGCCAGGCTCACGATGGCCTGCCAGGTGAACACCGGCACCGTGAACACCGGCCAGGTGAGCGAGAAGTGCACGGAGGACCATGCCAGCTCGCCGCGCGCGGCCGTGAAGGCGATGGCCACCAGCAGCGTGAGCGGCACCGCGTAGCGCGGCAGCAGGCGCTTGCCCACGAGGTAGGTGGCGAGCATCAGCAGCACCAGCGGCAGCGCGGTCTGCGCCGCCGTGAAGGCCGAGATGCCGAAGCGCGCGAGCACGCCGGCCAGCAGCGCCGAGGCGATGGCCATCGGGATCTTGTTCATCACGCGCTCGAACCAGCCCGTGGCGCCCGCGAGCACGATCAGCACCGCGCAGACGATGAAGGCGCCCACCGCCTCGCCCATGCCGTAGCCCGCGCCGGCCACGGCCAGCACGGCCGCGCCGGGCGTGCTCCAGGCGATCATGACGGGCTTGCGCCACCACAGCGAGGGCAGCGCCGAAGCCAGCCCCATGCCGATGCCCAGCGCCCACATCCACGAGGCCGCCATTTCAGGCGTGGCCCCGAAGGCCTGGGCGGCCTGGAACACGATGGCCACCGAACTCGTGAAACCCACGAGCACGGCGACGAAGCCCGCGGTGAAGGCCGAAAGGCTCAGGTCCTTGAAGAATCGCATGCCGCGATTCTGCCGGGGCGCGCGGCGTGGCGCCGCGGGCCTCAGATTTCGATCTTCGAGCCCAGCTCGACGACCGCGTTGTTGGGCAAGCCCAGGAAGGCCGCCGCACCGCTCGCGTTGTGGTGCATCTGCGCGAACAGCTTCTCGCGCCACGGCGCCATGCCGCTGCCCAGCGTGGGGATCACGACGTCGCGCGAGAGGAAGTAGCTGGTCGTCATCGGCTCGAGCTGGCAGCCGCGCATGCGTGCGTTGTCGAGCGCGCGCGGCAGGTCGATGTCGTTCTTGAAGCCGTAGTGCACGATCACCTGCCAGCAGTGGTTGCCCAGCGCCTCGATCTCGATGCGCTTGTCCATCGGAATCCAGGGCACCTCGTGGTTGCGCACGGTGACGAACATGTTCTGCTCGTGCAGCACCTTGTTGTGCTTGAGGTTGTGCAGCAGCGCGTTGGGCACCACGCCCGGTTCGGCCGTGAGGAACACGGCCGTGCCGTCCACGCGCGCGGGCGGGCTCATGAACACCGAGCCGAGGAAGGACTTCAGGTCGATTGCATCGGCGTGCTGCGCCTCGCCCATGAGGCGGCGGCCTTCCTTCCAGGTGACCATCAGCGTGAACACGGCGCCGCCGATCAGCAGCGGGAACCAGCCGCCTTCGAACAGCTTGAGCAGGTTCGAGGCGAAGAACAGGAAGTCGACCACGAAGAAGATCGCGGTCGAGGCGATGCACAGCGCCAACGGCAGCTTCCACGCGTAGCGGATCACGAAGAAGGTCAGGATCGTGGTGATCAGCATGTCGGTGGTCACGGCGATGCCGTAGGCCGCGGCCAGGCTGCTCGAGGTGCGGAACATCACGACCGCCATCACGATGGCCACGAACAGGCCCCAGTTGACCAGTGGAATGTAGATTTGCCCAGCCGTGCGCACGCTGGTGTGCTCGATGTTCAGGCGCGGCAGGTAGCCCAGCTGGATCACCTGGCGCGTGACGCTGAAGGCGCCGGTGATGAGCGCCTGCGAAGCGATCACCGTCGACAGCGTGGCCAGCAGCACCAGCGGAATGAGGGCCCATTCAGGCGCCATCATGAAGAACGGGTTCTTCACGGCCTCGGGGTTCTCCAGCAGCAGCGCGCCCTGGCCCAGGTAGTTGAGCGTGAGCGCCGGCATGACGACCGAGAACCACGCGATGCGGATCGGCTTCTTGCCGAAGTGGCCCAGGTCGGCGTACAGCGCCTCGGCGCCGGTCACGCACAGCACCATGGCGCCCAGCAGGATGAAGCTGGTGCCCGGGTTGTCCCAGATGAACTTCAGCGCGTACCAGGGGCTCAGCGCCTTGATGATCTCGGGGTGGTGCGCGATCTGCCACACGCCCAGCACCGCGATGGCCGCGAACCACGCCAGCGTGACGGGGCCGAAGAACTTGCCGATGCCCGCCGTGCCGCGCTTTTGCACCGCGAACAGGCAGAACAGCACGACCAGCGTGATCGGGATCACGTAGTGCTTGAAGTGCGGCGACACCACCTCCAGGCCCTCGACCGCCGAGAGCACCGAGATGGCCGGCGTGATCACGCCGTCGCCATAGAAGAGCGAGGTGCCGAAGATGCCGACGATCAAGAGCAGCTGGCGCAGCCTCGGTTTGTCGGCCACGGCCTGGGAGGCCAGCGCGAGCATCGCGACCAGGCCGCCCTCGCCTTCGTTGTCGGCGCGCAGCACGAGCACGACGTACTTGATGGAGACGATGACCGTGAGGGTCCAGAAGAACATCGACAGGATGCCGTAGACGTTCTCCACGGTGAACGGCACATGGCCGTGACCGAAGACTTCCTTGACCGCATAGAGAACGCTGGTGCCGATGTCGCCATAGACGACGCCGATGGCGCCGACGATGAGGCCGGCAGAGATGTTTTTGGGGGCTGACACGGGGGTCGATGGGAAAAGGTTGGCTCGCAATGATCGACGCGTCAGTCACGCCGGGGTGCCGCGGCCGTACCGCGCATCCCTCCGCCCTTTTGGTTCCGTTGCTGTGGGGCCGCTATTTTGCCGTTGCCCGCCGACGCCGCAACCCGCCCCCGCCGCTCATTCGTAGATTTCGGCGTCCGGGTCGGTCGCTTCCATCTCGTAACTGGCCGCGACCATGGCCAGGCGCCCCACTACGCCATACATGTAAAAACGGTTGGGGGCGCTGGCGCCGGGCTTGGCGCCCGGCTGCGGCAGCTGCGCGCTTTCCGAGAAGGCCAGCGGCACGTAGCTGGCGCCCGGCTGCTTGAGGTTCTCGTCGGCGGCGCGCTCGGCGTGCACGCGGTAGAAACCGCCCACCACGTAGCGGTCCATCATGTAGACCACCGGTTCGGCCACGCCGTTGTGCACGCGCTCGTTGGTGAGCACGCCTTCCTGCACGATCAGCTCGGTGGGCTCGCGCAGGTCGCGCCCGGCGCTGGTCTTGGCGGGCGACGAGGTGGCGGTGCGCGACTTGCCGATCAGCGCCTCGACCTCCTTGGCATCGCGCACCGTGACCACGCCGGGGCTGCCGCTGCCGCTGTGGCCGCCCTTGACGACCACGAAGGGCTTCTCGTTGATGCCGTATTCCTTGTACTTGCGGCGCACCTTGGTGAGCACCGCGTCGACATGGCTGGTGAGCACGTCGATGCCGCGGCCTTCGGCCACGTCGACGCCTTCGGCGCGCGCGTAGATCGGGTTGATCAGCCAGGGGTCGATGCCCAGCAGCTTGCCGAAGCGCTTGCACAGCTCTTCGTAGCTGTGCAGGTGGTTGCTCTTGCGGCGCACCGACCAGCCCGCGTGCAGCGGCGGCAGCAGGTACTGCTCGTGCAGGTCTTCGAGGATGCCGGGCGTTCCTGCAGAAAGCTCGTTGTTGAGCAAGATTGTGCAGGGATCGAAGTTCTTCAGGCCCAGGCGGCGCTTGGAACGCACCACCGGTTCGAGCGTCACGGTCTCGCCGTTGGGCAGCTCGATCTTCTTGGGCGACTTGATGGCCGGATCGATCGAGCCGATGCGCACATTGAGGCCCGCCATGTGGAAGATGCGCACCAGTTGCGCGACGTTGGCGAGATAAAAGGTGTTTTTCGAGTGGTTTTCAGGAATGACGAGCAGGTTGCGCGCCTCCGGACAGATCTTCTCGATGGCCGCCTGCGCGGCCTGCACCGCCAGCGGCAGCATTTCCTTGGTGAGGTTGTTCCAGCCACCCGGGAACAGGTTGGTGTCGACCGGAGCGAGCTTGAAGCCCGCGTTGCGGATGTCGACGGCGCTGTAGAACGGCGGCGTGTGCTCCATCCACTCGAGGCGGAACCAGCGCTCGATGGCGGGCATCGAGTCGAGCACCCGCTGCTCCAGTTCGTTGATCGGGCCGGTCAGGGCAGTGACGAGATGCGGAACCATGCAGCGGCCTTGTTGGTTTTGTGCTTAAAGGTGGAGTGGAATTGTAGGATTTGGGGATGGCGCGCCCGATGACAAGCAGCCAAAGAGAACAAAGCACCCCAATCCACAACACACGTTGCAAGAACACCGCGGCACGGGCCTCGCCGCGCCGCCGGCCCGATGGCCCCGGCCCTTCGGACCCGATTAACCGCGGACTTCGCCCTGCCCCAGCACCACGTACTTGAGCGAGGTCAGGCCTTCGATGCCGACCGGGCCGCGCGCGTGGAACTTGTCGGTGCTGATGCCGATTTCGGCGCCCAGCCCGTACTCGAAACCATCCGCGAAGCGTGTGCTCGCATTCACCATCACGCTGGCCGAATCGACCTCGCGCAGGAAGCGCTGGGCGTTGATGTGGTCGCGCGTGACGATGGCGTCGGTGTGGTGGCTCGAGTAGCGGTTGATGTGCGCAATGGCCTCGTCCAGCCCCGCCACCACCTTGATGCTGATGACGGCGGCCAGGTACTCCTCGGACCAGTCGGACTCGACGGCATCGATCACTTTCGCCTGCGGATGGTGCGCCTCGCTGGCGCGCAGGATCGCGGCGGCGGCCGGGTCGCAGCGCATCTCGACGCCCTTGGCGGCGAAGATGGCGGCGATCTCGGGCAGGAAGTGGTCGGCCACCGAGGCCGCCACCAGCAGGCCTTCGGCGGCGTTGCAGGGGCTGTACTTCTGGGTCTTGGCGTTGTCGACGATGCGCAGCGCCATGTCGAACTCGGCCGTGTCGTCCACGTAGACGTGGCAGTTGCCGTCCAGGTGCTTGATGACGGGCACCTTGGCGTCGCGGCTGATGCGCTCGATCAGGCCCTTGCCGCCGCGCGGAATGATCACGTCGACGAACTCGGGCATGGCGATGAGCTGGCCCACGGCCTCGCGGTCGGTGGTCTGCACCAGCTGCACCGCATCGACCGGCAGGCCGGCTTCGGCCAGCGCCTCGGACACCAGCAGCGCCAGCGCCTTGTTCGAGTCGATGGCTTCCGAGCCGCCGCGCAGGATGGCGGCGTTGCCGCTCTTGATCGCCAGGCTCGCGGCCTCGATGGTCACGTTGGGACGGCTCTCGTAGATCATGCCGAAGACGCCGATCGGCACGCGCATCTGGCCCACGCGGATGCCGCTGGGCTGCTGCTTCATGCCGATGATCTCGCCGATCACGTCGGCCATGCCGGCCAGCTGCTCGCAGCCATCGGCCACGGTCTCCAGGACCTTGGGCGTGAGCTTGAGCCGGTCGACCATCGGGGCCGACAGGCCGGCGGCCGTGGCGCGCTCCAGGTCCTTTTGATTGGCGACGGCCAGCGCGGGGCCGGCTTCGCGCAGGCGCCGGGCCAGCGCCTTCAGTGCTCTGTTTTTGGTAGCTGCATCCGCACGGGCCATGAGGAATGCAGCGGCTTTGGCTTGCAGACCGAGGGTCTGCATGTGCTCGCTGACGTTGAACGCGTTCATGGCGCGCATTTTCCCACGCGGACCTTCGGCCCGGCTGACGCGGGCCTTTTGATGGCGATCGACGGCGGGCGCGTCAGGCCCGGCGCGGCGCCGCGGCCGTGCTGCAGGCGCGGCACAGCATCAGCGCCAGCCGCTGCAGCGCCTGCCAGCCGCTGGCGGGCCAGTCGGGCTGCTTCAGGCCCTTGCAGATGCCGTCGACCAGGTGGGCCGCGCGCAGCAGCCGGGTCAGCATGCGGTCGTCCAGGCGCGGCAGCACGCGCTCGAAGGCGCGCTCGCGCGGGCCCCAGATGCGGTTCTCGCGCAGCGCCATCGGCAGCGGGCGGCCGGCGGCCATGGCGTCCTTCACGCGCTTGAGGGCGCGAATGTCCTCGGCGATCGTGTAGTGCACCAGCACCTCGGCCTCGCCCTCGGCCTGCAGGCCGTCGAGCATGCGCGCCACGCGCTGCGGGTTGCCGGCCAGCACGGCCTCGGAGAGCTTGAACACGTCGTAGCGCGCCACGTTGTTGACGGCGCCCTCGACCTGCTCCCAGCTCAGCTCGCCCGCCGGGTGCAGCAGCGCGAGCTTCTGGATTTCCTGGTGCGCGGCGAGCAGGTTGCCTTCGACGCGGTCGGCAAAGAACTGCAGCGTGCGCTGGCCTTCGTCGCCGGGCATCACGCGCTGGTTCTGCAGCCCGAGGCGCTGCGCGATCCATTGCGGCAGCGCGGCGCGCTCGATCGGGTCGACCTGGATGCTCACGCCGTTGTTCTCCAGCGCAGAGAACCACGCGCCGGTGCGCGTGGCCTTGTCCAGGCGCGGCAGCATCACCAGCGTGAGCGTGCTGTCGTTGCCGGGCGCGCCCTCGGCCAGCTGCTGCAGGGCGACGCTGCCGTCCTTGCCGGGCTTGCCCGAGGGAATGCGGATCTCGACGATCTGCTTGTCGGCGAACAGCGAAAGCGAGCCCCCGGCCGCCAGCACCGCGCTCCAGTCGAAGTGCGCGCCGGCCACGGTGTACGAGCTGCGCTCGGTGTGGCCCTGGGCGCGCGCGGCAGCGCGGATGGCGTCGGCCGCCTCCTGCGCGAGCAGCGGCTCGTCGCCGTGGATCGTGTAAAGCGGCTTCAGGCCCTTTTGCAGGTGGGCGCCGAGCTGGGCACTGGCAAGTTGCATTGAAAAAAGAACGGAAGCGACGCTTACAGGGACTGCACCGCGGCCAGCCGGCGCATCAGCTGCTGCGCGATGTCGGCCTGCATGTCGCGGAACAGCAGGTCGGCCTCGCCTTCCTTGGCCAGCGCGTTGGTCTCGTTGAAGCTCAGGTCGCGTGTCTGCGAGACCTCGGACGCGGGCAGCAATTCCTTGCCGCCCGGCGTGCGCAGGCTGAAGCGCACGCGCAGGCGCAGCTGCAATTCGCGCAGCAGGCCGGCGGAGTTGGTCGAGATCACGAAGCGGTCGCGGTCCTCGCCCAGCACGACCAGCACGGCGTCGGCGGTGCTGGCCTCTTCCTTGGGCACCAGCGTCACGTTGCCGGCCGCGCGCAGCTCGCGCCGCAGCTGGTTGATGAGCGCCGTATTGCCTTCGAGCGACAGCGTCTTGAACGCGAAGTTCGGCGCCTTGCGCAGCGCGAAGCCGCAGCCGGACAGGGCCAGCGAAGCGCCTGCCACGCCGAGGCCCAGGAGAAAGCCGCGGCGCGGCTGCGAGGCATTGCGAATGTTCATGCGTCTGTCGTTTCCGTCGTTCTGCAGTGTCGGGTTCAGATGACCACGTTGACCAGGCGCCCGGGCACCACGATCACGCGCTTGGCCGGCGCGCCTTCGGCGAAGTTGACGAAGTCGTCGCAGGCGAGCGCCAGCCGCTCGATCTCGTCCTTCGAGGCACCGGCGGGCACCAGCAGCTTGCCGCGCAGCTTGCCGTTGACCTGCAGCATGAGCTCGACCTCGTCCTGCGCCAGCGCGGCCACGTCGACCACGGGCCAGGGGGCGTCGAGCAGGTCGCCCGATGCCTCGTCGTAGCCGAGCTGCTGCCACAGCTGGTGCGCGATGTGCGGCGTGGCCGGGTACAGGCAGCGCAGCAGGATGCCGAAGCCCTCGCGCGCGGCAGCTGCGTCGCCCGCGCTGCCGTCGGACTTGAAGCCCTCGAGCGCGTTGAGCAGCTTCATCGCGCCCGACACCACCGTGTTGTATTGCATGCGCTGGTAGTCGTAGTCGATCTGGCGCAGCACGGTGTGCACCTCGCGGCGCAGGGCCTGGGCGGGCTTGCCGAAGCTCTGGCCGGCGAGCGCCACGGGCGCCACGTCGGCCTGGGCCACGCCGTAGTTCCACACGCGGCGCAGGAAGCGGTAGCTGCCTTCGACGGCCGCGTCGTTCCACTCGAGCGTGGCTTCGGGCGGCGCGGTGAACATGGTGTACAGGCGCGCGGTGTCGGCGCCGTACTTCTCGATCAGGTCCTGCGGGTCGACGCCGTTGCGTTCGCTCTTGCCCATCTTGCCCACGCCGCCGTACTCGACCTTGGTGCCATCGGCCAGCGTGCCGCCGGTGATGCGGCCCTGCGCGTCGAGCACCGCCGTGACTTCGAGCGGCGGGAAGTAGTCCTTGCCACCCTTCTCGTTGCGCTTGTAGAAGATGTGGTTGAGCACCATGCCCTGCGTGAGCAGCTTGGCGAAGGGCTCGTCGGCCTTCACCAGGCCCAGGTCGCGCATGACCTTGGTCCAGAAGCGCGCGTACAGCAGGTGCAGGATCGCGTGCTCGATGCCGCCGATGTACTGGTCCATCGGCATCCAGTAGTCGGCCCCCTCGGCGACCATGGCCTTGTCGTTGGTCGGGTCGCAGTAGCGCATGAAGTACCACGACGAATCGACGAAGGTGTCCATCGTGTCGGTCTCGCGCCGCGCGGCCTTGCCGCACACCGGGCACACCACGCCGGCATGGAAGCCTTCGTGCTTGTTCAGCGGGTTGCCCGAGCCGTCGGGCACGCAGTCGGTGGGCAGCACCACGGGCAGGTCCTTTTCGGGGACCGGCACCGCGCCGTGTTCTTCGCAATGGATGATCGGGATCGGCGTGCCCCAGTAGCGCTGGCGGCTCACGCCCCAGTCGCGCAGGCGCCAGGTGGTCTGCAGCTCGCCCAGGTCCTTCTGGCCCAGCGCATGCGCCACGGCGGCCACGGCCTCCTTGTAGGTCATGCCGCTGAAGTTGTCGGAGTTGATGGTCACGCCGCGCTGCTTGTCGCCGTACCAGTCCTGCCACTTGTGATAGTCGAAGTGCGGCTCGTCGTCGACCAGCACGACCTGGATGATCTCGATGCCGTACTTGTTGGCGAAGGCGAAGTCGCGCTCGTCGTGCGCGGGCACGCCCATCACGGCGCCGTCGCCGTAGCCGATGAGCACGTAATTGCCGACCCACACCGGCACCTGCTCGTCGGTGATCGGGTGCTTCACGGTCAGGCCCGTGGGCACGCCCTTCTTCTCTTGCGTGGCGAGCTCGGCCTCGGTCGTGCCGCCACCCTTGCATTCCTCGATGAAGGCCGCGACCTTCGGGTCGAGCGTGGCGGCGTGCGCGGCCAGCGGGTGCTCGGGCGCGACGGCGCAGAAGGTGACGCCCATGATGGTGTCGGCGCGCGTGGTGAACACGTACATGCGGCCGTCCTGGATGAGCTTGCCGCTCGCATCCCGGATGTCATGCGTGAACGCGAAACGCAGGCCTTCGCTCTTGCCGATCCAGTTTTCCTGCATCAGCTTCACGCGCTCGGGCCAGCCCGGCAGCTTGTGCTGGGTGTGCGCGAGCAGTTCTTCGGCGTAGTCGCTGATCTTCAGGTAGTAGCCGGGGATCTCGCGGCGCTCGACGGTGGCGCCGGTGCGCCAGCCTTTGCCGTCGATCACCTGCTCGTTGGCCAGCACGGTCTGGTCGACCGGGTCCCAGTTCACGACCTGGGTCTTGCGGTAGGCGATGCCCTTTTCGAGCATCTTCAGGAACAGCCACTGGTTCCACTTGTAGTAGCTCGGATCGCAGGTGGCGATCTCGCGGCTCCAGTCGATCGCCAGGCCCATGGCCTGGAGCTGGCCCTTCATGTAGGCGATGTTCTCGTAGGTCCACTTGGCCGGCGGCACGCCGTTCTTCAGCGCCGCGTTCTCGGCCGGCAGGCCGAAGGCGTCCCAGCCCATGGGCATCAGCACGTTGTAGCCGCTCATGCGCAGGTAGCGCGTGAGCATGTCGTTGATCGTGTAGTTGCGCACGTGGCCCATGTGCAGCTTGCCGCTCGGGTACGGCAGCATCGAGCAGGCGTAGTATTTCTTGCGGCTCGCGTCCTCGGTGACACGGTAGACATCGGCGGCGCGCCATTGCGCCTGGGCAGCGGACTCGACGTCGCTGGGTTTGTAGCTGGGGTTCATGACATCTCGGCAGGGCCCGGCTCGACGGCGGCCGGGAAGGCGGATTATCGCGCCGTGCGTGATCGTCCCCCGGGCCCCATGCCGGAATCAGGCCCTTTCCTGCGGCGGCGGGGCGGGCGTCCACTCGTCGCCGAACAGTTCCGGCTCGCTGTAGGCCTTCAGATTCGCCCAGTGGTGGGCCGCGTCTTCCCGGTAGAACAGGCTGGCAAGCCCCGCCGCCAGGCGCCGTGCGCCGTCGCTGATGGCGGGAATGTCGCCCGACACCGTGCCGTGCGACAGCGCCGCCGGGTAGCAGAAGCAGTGGATGCGGTCCAGCCCCGGGCAGGCGCCGGGCGCGGTTTCTTGGAATTCGAAGGCCGGCCCGAGGTCGGGCGAATCGGCCAGTTCGCGGTCTTCGTCGCCGGGCGCGGGCGTGAAACGGTCTTTCCAGGTGCGAATGTGCGCGGCAATGCCCGCGAATTCGGGGCGGGCGGCCCAGTCGACCTGGAAACCGGTCGACACGATCAGGAAGTCGAATTCGAAGTCGCCCTTGGGCGTGGTCACCCGCAGTGCCTCGCCCCGCGGCGCCACGGCCAGGATGGGACAGCCGAAGTTGAAGAAGGCATTGGCGTGCCGCGACACCCGCAGCGTGCTGCCGTGCGGCGGCGGCACGTTCAGCACGTTGATGTAGTGGCGGATGCGCCATTTCAGTTCGTCGGGCAGGTCGTAGTGCCCCTGCGTGAGCCCCGGCACGCCGGCGCCCTTGCCCTTGTTGACGCGCGGCAGGTCGGGCCGGCGGATCAGCAGCTCGACGCTGTGCGCGCCGGCTTCGAGCGCGGTGGCGGCGCTGTCCATCGCCGAGGAGCCCGCGCCGACCACGCCCACGCGCAGGCCCCTCAGGCGCCCGTAGTCCATCTCGTCGGAGGAATGCGCCCATGCCGCGCGCGGCAGGCCGTCGACAAAGGCGGGCACGGCCGGGCCGCCCAGGCCGTCGCGGCCGGTGGCCAGCACGACGCGGCGCGCCAGCACGCGGCGTTCGCCCTCGGGTGTGCGCAGGTCCAGGCGCACGGCGCTGGCGTCGGGCAACGGTTGCAGGCCCGTAACAGCGGTGTCGTTGCGCACATCCACGCCCATCACGCGGCGGTACCAGACCAGGTAGTCCATCCACTGCAGGCGCGGGATCTTGTCCATCGCGGCCCAGGCCTTTGTGCCGAACTGGGCCTCAAACCAGGCGCGGAAGGTCAGCGAGGGCAGCCCCAGCGCGGGGCCCGTGAGCTCCTTGGGCGAGCGCAGGGTTTCCATTCGCGCCGTGGTGGCCCAGGGGCCTTCGCGCCCGGCCGGCGCGCGGTCGAAGACCACGGCGCGGATGCCCTGCTGCGCCAGCGCGCCCGCCGCGGCCAGCCCGGCCTGGCCGCCGCCGATGATGGCCACGTCGAGCACGGGCTCGCCGTCGACCTGGCGCGGCGGCACCCAGGCGCGGGCGGGCCAGCCGAGGTAGTCGAGGTCCTGGGCGAGCCGGCGCTCGAGCGCGGCGAGGCCGATGGGTGGGGCGGAAGGGGAGAAAGCGGTGTCGTCGGTGGTCATCGGTCGGGGGTCGGGGCGGCAGCGCCCCGCCCTGCTGAATTTACCCACTTCCGCGCGGCGCCCGCCTGCCACAGCGTACCGCTGGCCCGGATTTCGCATGCCACAATGAATTTCGACCACAGGGGCAGGCATGAGCGGCAGCAACGGCGAATGGTGGCGGGGCGCGGTGATCTACCAGATCTACCCGCGCAGCTTCATGGACAGCAACGGCGACGGCGTCGGCGACCTGCCCGGCATCACGTCGAAGCTCGACCACGTCGCCCGCCTGGGCGTCGACGCGGTCTGGGTCTCGCCCTTCTTCCGCTCCCCCATGAAAGATTTCGGCTACGACGTGGCCGACTACCGCGCCGTCGATCCGCTGTTCGGCACGCTGGCCGACTTCGACGCCATGCGCGCACGCATGCATGCGCTGGGCCTGAAGCTCATCATCGACCAGGTGCTCTCGCACACCTCCGACCAGCACGCTTGGTTCGCCGAAAGCCGCAGCTCGCGCGACAACCCCAAGGCCGACTGGTACGTCTGGGCCGACCCCAGGCCCGACGGCACGCCGCCCACCAACTGGCTCTCGGTCTTCGGCGGCTCGGCCTGGCAGTGGGACTCGCGCCGGCGGCAGTACTACCTGCACAGCTTCCTGGCCGAGCAGCCCGATCTCAACTTCCATTGCCCCGCCGTGCAGGATGCGCTGCTCGGCGAGGTGCGCTTCTGGTGCGAACGCGGCGTGGACGGCTTCCGCTTCGACGCCTGCAACCACCAGTTCCACGACGCGCTGCTGCGCGACAACCCGCCGGCCACGACCGCGTCGATCGACGAGGTCAGCACCGTGCGCGCCGACAACCCGTATGCGATGCAGGTCCACCTGTACGACAAGAGCCAGCCCGAGAACCTCGTGTTCCTCGAGCGCCTGCGCCGGCTGCTCGACGGCTACGGCGCGGTCGCGCTGGGCGAGGTCGGCGACGAGAACGCACCGCCCGTCATGGCGCAGTACACCGAACGCGGCAAGCGCCTGCACCTGGCCTACAGCTTCAGCCTGCTCACCGCCGACCACAGCCCCAAGCACCTGCGCCACCAGATCGAATCGCTCGACACCGCACTGGCCGTGACGGGCGGCTGGGGCTGCTGGGCGGTGTCGAACCACGACGTGCCGCGCGTCGCCACGCGCTGGAGCGACGGCAAGGCGCCCGACACGCGCCGCGACCGGCTCTGGCTCGCGCTGCTGCTCGCACTGCGCGGCAGCGCCAGCCTCTACCAGGGCGAAGAGCTCGGCCTGCCCGAGGCCGACGTGCCCTTCGAACTGCTGCAGGACCCCTACGGCCGCGCCTTCTGGCCCGAGTTCAAGGGCCGCGACGGCTGCCGCACGCCGATGCCCTGGACCGCCGAGGCGCCCAACGCCGGTTTCAGCACCGGCACGCCCTGGCTGCCGGTGGACGGCGCGCACCTGCCGCTGGCCGTCGACCAGCAGGAAGCCGACCCCGGCTCGATGCTCGCCTTCAGCCGCGCGCTGCTGCACTGGCGCCGCACCCAGCCGCTGCTGCGCACGGGCGCGCTGGCGTTCGTCGATGCGCCCGCGCCGCTGCTGCACATCGTGCGCAGCGACGGCGACGCGGTGCTGCATGCGATCTTCAATACGGGGAGCGAACCGGTGTCGATTCCGTTGCCCGCGCCGCTGGTGCCGCTGGCCGGCCACCCGCTCGCGCCGACCGCGACCGTCATCGCCGATCCAAAGCCCCTGCTGACGTTGGCGCCTTATGGCGTGTTCTTCGGCACGACTGCCGAAGCAGGAGGACGCTGAACCCCATGCCCCCTTCTTCTCCCTTCCTCCAAGCTGCCGACATCCACGCGCTGATGCGCGCCGAACACGGCGATCCGTTCGCCGTGCTCGGCCCCCACGAGACCGCCGACGGCCTCGAGGTTCGCGCGCTGATGCCCGGCGCGCGGCAGGTGGCCGTGGTGCATTCGCGCACCGGCTGGCCGCTGTCGATCCTTGCGCGGCACGAGGGCTCCGACCTGTTCAGCGGCCTCGTGCCCGCGGCCGAGGCGCGCATGGGCTACTCGTTCCAGGTCGACTGGGAGAACGGGCACGCCTCGCGGCTCGAAGACCCCTACCGATTTCCGTTCGTGCTCGGCGAGACCGACGTGTGGCTGCTGGCCGAGGGCACGCACCTGCGGCCGTGGGAGCGGCTGGGCGCGCACCTGCGCGAGATCGACGGCGTGAAGGGCGTGGCCTTTGCCGTCTGGGCGCCGAATGCGCGGCGCGTGTCGGTGGTCGGCGACTTCAACAACTGGGACGGCCGGCGCCACATGATGCGGCTGCGCCGCGAGTGCGGCGTGTGGGAGATCTTCGCGCCGCACGTGGCGACCGGCGACAGCTACGAGTTCGAGATCCTGTCGTCGCGCGGCGAGGTGCTGCGCAAGGCCGACCCCTTCGCGTTCTCGTCGCAGCTGCGCCCCGGCACCGCCTGCGTCGTGGCGCCGCTGCCCGCACCGGTACCGATGCCCGCCGGGCGCGCCGAGGCCAACGCGCACCAGGCGCCGATCAGCATCTACGAAGTGCACCTGGGCTCGTGGCGCCGCAAGCACCATGGCCAGGAATGGCTGGACTACCGCGAGCTGGCCGACACGCTCGTGCCCTATGTGCGCGACATGGGCTTCACGCACATAGAGTTGCTGCCCATCACCGAGCACCCCTTCGACGGCTCGTGGGGCTACCAGCCCATCGGCCTGTATGCGCCGACCTCGCGCTTCGGCACGCCCGGCGACTTCCGCCATTTCGTCGAAGCCGCGCATGCCGCGGGGCTGGGCGTGATCCTCGACTGGGTGCCCGCGCACTTCCCGACCGACGCGCACGGCCTGGGCAACTTCGACGGCACCGCGCTGTACGAGTACGCCGACCCGCGCGAGGGTTTCCACAACGACTGGCAGACGCTGATCTTCAACTACGCCCGCACGGAGGTGCGCAACTACCTCGTCGGCAATGCGTTGTACTGGCTGGAGCGCTATGGCGTGGACGGCCTGCGCGTGGATGCGGTGGCGTCGATGCTGTACCGCGACTACAGCCGCAAGGCCGGCGAGTGGGTGCCGAATGCACAGGGCGGGCGCGAGAACCTGGAGGCCATCGATTTCCTGCGCCGCATGAACCGCGTGGTGGGCGTGGAGCGTCCGGGGGCTGTGACCATTGCGGAAGAGTCGACGAGCTTTCCGGGCGTGACGCGGCCGCCGGAAGACGGTGGGCTGGGCTTTCACTACAAGTGGAACATGGGGTGGATGAACGACACGCTGGCGTATGCGGGGACCGATCCGGTCTACCGCAAGCACCATCACCAGCAGATCACCTTCGGGCTGATGTACGCGCACAGCGAGAACTTCGTGCTGCCGCTGTCGCATGACGAAGTGGTGCACGGCAAGGGGTCGATGATCGGGCGCATGCCTGGGGATGAATGGCAGAAGTTTGCGGGGTTGCGCAACCTGTATGGGTACCTCTGGGCTTATCCGGGGAAGAAGCTGCTGTTCATGGGCGGGGAGTTTGCGCAGTACGCGGAGTGGAATGCGGATCGCGGGCTGGACTGGCATCTGCTCGAGCATGCGGCGCATCAAGGGGTGCGGCGGTTGGTGCGCGATCTGAACAACGTGTATCGGCACTTTCCTGCTTTGCATGAGCTGGACCACGAGGGGGCTGGGTTCGAGTGGCTGGTGCATGACGATGTGGCGCAGTCGGTGTTTGCGTTTGTTCGGCGGGCTCGGGATGGGGGGGTTGTTGTGGTGGTTTGCAACTTCACGCCTGTGCCTCGGCTTGGGTATCGGCTGGGGGTGCCTGTGGCTGGTTCTTACCGGGAGGTCATCAATACCGATGGGGTGGTTTACGGTGGGAGTGGCGTGGGGAATGGGGTGGTTGAGAGTGCTTCGGTGCCTTGGCATGGGAAGGCCGATTCGATCGTGATCAGCGTGCCTCCACTCGCTACTTTGATGTGGGTGTTGAATTGACTCGCTCTGGGCTGGGCTGTG
>NZ_BCUS01000066.1 GCF_001591345.1 Variovorax boronicumulans NBRC 103145
CCAGCGCGGGCCGCGTCGGCGCCAGCCCGCGCAGCGCCACGAAGGTGGCCGCGAACACCGGCAGCGCCATGAAGCCGATGCTCAGGGCGCAGATGCGCCACGACTGGCCCATCAGCGACGGCATGCGTTCCTCGATCGGCACCGAGAACCAGACGAACGCCGCCAGCCCCCAGATCCCCAACACCGGCAGCACCCCGCCCCACCACGCGTGGCGCACCCGCACGCCGGGCCGGGCCAGCCGCTGCACCGTCACGAAGGCCGCCGCCGCGATGCACAGCGGAAACAGCACCTTGACCCAGAACATCGGCCAGAACATCGCCTGCACCAGGTCGGGCCGCAGCCCGTACTCGCCGAACAGGATCACGAAGGACACCGGCAGCGCGGCCAGCACCGCCAGCCCGATGCGCCCGCTGGCGCTGCGCCGCGGCACCGCCACCTCGCCGGCGGCCAGCAGGTTCACGAGGTCGTCGGTCTTCATGGCGCGGCGCCTCCCCCGAACTTCGCGGCCAGGGCCTTCAGGCCCCGGTGGATGCCGACCTTCACCGCCGACTCCGACATGCCCGTGAGGCTCGCCGTCTCGGCCACCGAAAGGCCTTCGATCTTCACGTGCACGATGGGCAGGCGCTGGCGTTCGGGCAGGGTCTGCAGCAGCCCGCCGAGGTCGCGCTTCGCATCGCTGGCCTCGGTGGCCGACGCCGCGAACACGGCCAGGTCGTCGTCCAGCGGGTCATGCAGGTCCTCGCGGACCGACTTGGCGCGCAGCAGGTCGATCATCTTGTAGCGCGCAATGGCATGCACCCAGGCCGTCAGCGGCTGGTCGCTCTGGTAGGTGTGGCGCTGGTTGTGCATGGCGAGCAGGCATTCCTGGACGAGGTCTTCCACTTCATCGGGCCAGCCGAACAGGCGCTTGCCCAGAAAAGCGCGCAGGTGCGCGCTCAGTTTCTGCAGGAACTCGCGGTACGCGCCGGCGTCGCCATCGAGGCCGCGAAGGAACAGGCGGCGCAAGGCCGCTTCCGCGTCGCTCGGTGTCGTCCTGCTACCTACGGTGTTTCGTGCCATCGGGCCGGCCGGTTACAGCCTGGTGAAAAAAGATTGCAAGGGATTGTGCCGCGCCCCCGGGGCGAGGCTTGCGCTAAGCTGCCCCGATGCTGGCCGGACTCGTCTCGCACCCCTGGGCCTACCCGGCGCTGGAGGCGGCGCACATCGTGGGCATCGCGCTGCTGTTCGGCGGCCTGCTGGTGTTCGAGCTGCGCGCCCTCGGCCTGGCCCGCGAGCTGCCGGCGCCGCTGCTGGCGCGCCTCACGCTGCGCCCCGCCCTGCTGGGCTTCGGCCTGTGCGCGCTGACCGGCCTGACCATGTTCGCAAGCCAGCCGGGCGAGTTGTTGAGCAACACGGCCTTTCGCGTGAAGCTGCTGCTGATCCTGCTGGCCGGCCTCAACGCCGCCTGGTTCCACCTGCGCGGCGACATCGCCGGGCAGAGCGGGTTCGCCAGGTTTCAATGCCTCCTGTCTTTGGGGTTTTGGCTCGCTGTCATCATCTGCGGGCGCTGGATTGCCTATGTCTGACCAAGGAGAACGCGATGCTGCATCGACGCATGTTCGTGACCGGTTCGATCGCACTGGCCCTGCCCGCCTGGGCCCACCACGGCTGGAGCAGTTTTGACCAGGAGCGCCCGCTGTACCTGGAAGGCCGTGCCACCAAGGTGAGCTGGCGCAACCCGCACGGCGAGCTGGAGATCGAGCTGCCCGAGAACCTCTCGCTGCCGCCCGACCTGAAGCAGCGGCCCCTGCCCAAGCAAAGCGCCACGGTCGACGGCGCGGCGCTTCTGGCCAAGGCGCAGTTGCCGACGCGGCGCGACCGCCAATGGCAGATCGAGCTGGCCCCGCTCACGCGGCTGCAGGCCTGGGGCGTCGAGGAGATCAAACCCGGCACGCCGGTGGCCGTGCTCGGCTTCACCTTCACCGGCGAGAAAGGCGACGCGGTGCTGCGCGCCGAGTACCTGTTCGTGCACGGCAAGACCTACGGCCTGCGCTCATCGCCCGCCTGAACACCCCGCGCGCAAAAGCGCTGCCGGAGCGCGCGGGCCCTCGCTTGCCAGCCGCACAAGTGCTCGGTACATTGCATTTTTTGAGGGCCTCAAATGTCTGCAGACAGTACCGCGCTCCCTTCCGCCTTGCCGACCGCGACCGGTGCCAGCCCGGCGCAGAGCCCTCCGCTCCACCCCTCGTCCTCGACCGGCCACATCCGCCTGACCTCGCATGCCGGCGGCTTCGGCGCGCTGCCGATCCACTGGGGCGCGGCCACCGCCACCGAGCGCGGGCCCGTGGTCGGCACCACCACCAAGCGCGCGCACCGCAACGTGATCGGCACGCACAGCGGCTCGTACAGCGTGTACCGCGCGCTGGCCGTGGCGGCCGGCGCCCTGAAGCGCGAACACAAGGCCGACCTCACCAACACCGCGCCCACCGACGTCATCGGCCCCTATCCGCAGTGGAGCGAGCCGGGGCGCATCGTCTCGCTCGACCCCTGGGGCGCGCTCGTGGCCGACGTGTTCTCCACCGAACTCGCGGCCGGCTACGACATCCGCCCGACCATCGCGATCACCAAGGCGCATGTGATCCTGCCCGAGGTGATCGAGGCGCTGCAAAGCGGCCGCCTGAAGGCAGACGGCCACTTCCTCACCACGGGCGGCGCGGCCATGGTGACCAAGGCGGCCATCGAACCCGTGTGGTACCTGCCCGAGGTGGCGCGCCGCTTCGGCTGCTCCGAAACCGACCTGCGCCGCACACTCTTCGAAGAGACCGGTGGCATGTACCCCGAGCTGGTCACGCGCTCCGACCTCGAGGTGTTCCTGCCGCCCATCGGCGGGCAGACGCTGTACATCTTCGGCAACCCGCGCGACCTGGCCAACCCGGATGTGGAGCTCACCGCGCGCATCCACGACGAGTGCAACGGCTCCGACGTGTTCGGCTCCGACATCTGCACCTGCCGCCCCTACCTCACGCACGCGATCGAAGAATGCATCCAAGGCGCGCAGCGCGGCGGCGTGGGACTCATCGCCTACTCGCGAAAGGAAGGCCGCGCGCTCGGCGAGGTGACCAAGTTCCTCGTCTACAACGCCCGCAAGCGCCAGGTGGGCGGCGACACGGCCGACCAGTATTTCGCGCGCACCGAGTGCGTGGCCGGCGTGCAGGACATGCGCTTCCAGGAACTGATGCCCGACGTCTTCCACTGGCTGGGCATCAAGAAGATCCATCGCCTCGTGTCGATGAGCAACATGAAGTTCGACGCCATCACCGGCTCGGGCATCGAGATCGGCGAGCGCGTGAACATTCCCGACGAACTGATCCCGGCCGACGCCCGTGTCGAGATGGACGCCAAGATGGCGGCCGGCTACTTCACCCCCGGCCCGGTGCCGGACGCAGAGGAACTGAAAAAGGCCAAGGGCCGGGGATTGAGCGAATGAGCCGAAGCACCGACATCGACCTGCCCGCCGACGGTTCCGGCAGCCTGCGCCCCGGCGGCGCGGGCAATGTCGACCCGTCGATCGAATTCACTCCCGACACCGGCCACCCGGCCGGCGCCGCCACCTTGCTGCGCACCACCACCGCCATCCGCCAGCGCGCGGGCGCCCTGCTGGCGCGCGCGCGCCGCGGCGAGTCGCAGTGGTTCCGCATCGGCAGCGACGACGCGCTCGAAGACGCGGCGCGCACCGTGGCCGAGGTCACGCGCGAACGCTACCCTTGGGACACCATTCCGTATCACAGCCGCTGGCGCCACTTCGAGGCCGGTGGCGTCGACCGCCGCCTGCAGCTCGACGCGCTGCTCGGCAAGGGCCTCGACGCCCGCCAGCGCGCCCGCGCCCACATCGACCTGACGCTGGTGAGCGTGCTGCTCGACGCCGGCGCCGGCCCGACCTGGCACTACACCGAACCGGCCACCGGCCTGCGCTTCACCCGTTCCGAAGGGCTGGGCGTGGCGTGCTTCCATGCGTTCACCAGCGGGCTCTTCTCGTCCGACCCGAACCACCCGCTGCAGGCCGACGCGGCCGGCCTGCGCGGCCTCGTGACCGAGCGCCTGGGCGACGCCTTCCAGGTGAGCGAGGTCAATCCGCTGGTCGGCCTGTCCGGGCGCGCCGTGCTGCTGCGCCGCTTGGGCGAGGCCATGAGCGAGCAGCCCGAGACCTTCGGCGACGACGGCCGGCCCGCCGGCCTTTTTGACGCGCTCGTGGCCCCGCTGGGCGCGGCCTCGCCGCCGACGGCCGAGATCACGGCGCACCAGATTTTGTCGCTGCTGCTCGACACCCTCTCGCACATCTGGCCCTCGGCCAACGCCATCGACAGCCTGGCGGCCGACGGCAGCGACAACGTTGGAGGCTCCGGCGACCCGGCCTTCGCGCTGGGCGACTGCTGGCGCCACAGCGCCGTCGCCGGCCCCGGGCTCACCAACGGCTGGATGCCGTTCCACAAGCTGTCGCAGTGGCTCACGTACTCGCTGCTCGAGCCCTTCGAATGGGCCGGCGTGAAGGTACGGCATCTCGACGCGCTCACCGCCCTGCCCGAGTACCGCAACGGCGGCCTGCTGATCGACAGCGGCGTGATCGTGCCGCGCGAGCCGGCCTTTCTCACCCGCCGCTGGAAGGCCGGCGACGAGTTCATCGTCGAATGGCGCGCCCTCACGGTGGCGCTGCTCGACGAAATCGCCCCGCGCGTGCGCAAGGTGCTCGACCGCACCGAGGAAGAGCTGCCCTTGGCCTGCGTGCTCGAAGGCGGCACCTGGGCCGCGGGCCGGGTGCTGGCACAGCGCTTGCGAAACGGTGCGCCACCGCTGCAGATCGAGAGCGACGGCACCGTCTTCTAGTCTTTTAGACTCTCCTGTTTTCCGCAACGGCACACCAAAAGAAGACTCCAATGAGCAACGTCCACCTCGTCGACCACCCCCTCGTCCAGCACAAGCTCACGCTGATGCGCCGCAAGGACGCCTCCACCAACAGCTTTCGCCGGCTCTTGAACGAAATCAGCATGCTGATGGCCTACGAGGTCACGCGCGACATGCCGATGCAGGACATCGAGGTCGAGACCCCGCTGGAGACCATGCAGGCCAAGGTCATCGACGGCAAGAAGGTGGTGCTGGTGTCGATCCTGCGCGCCGGCACCGGCATCCTGGACGGCATGCTCACGGTGGTGCCGGGTGCGCGCGTCGGCCACATCGGCCTGTACCGCGACCCCAAGACGCTCACGGCCGTCGAGTACTACTTCAAGATGCCCGGCGAGATGGAGAACCGCGACGTGATCGTGGTCGACCCGATGCTGGCCACCGGCAACTCGGCCGTGGCCGCGGTCGAACGGCTGAAGGAACTCAACCCCAAGTCGATCAAGTTCGTCTGCCTGCTGACCTGCCCCGAAGGCGTGAAGACGATGCAGACCGCGCACCCCGACGTGCCGATCTACACCGCCGCCATCGACCGCGAGCTGGACAGCCACGGCTACATCCTGCCGGGCCTCGGCGACGCCGGCGACCGCATCTTCGGCACTAAGTAGGCTCGCCCCCAGGCTTCGCGCACTTCGTGTCGCTTCGCCAACCCCCTACCGGGGGCAACACCTGAGGCCCGGCAAAGCCGGTTCCTCGGTGTTTGCTGGAAGGGAGCCCGCCGCTAGGGCGGGCTCTGTTCGGTTTGGTGGGCATGGGGATTGCAGGGCTGGTTCTTTCATTTCATCGAGGAGAAGACCGTGACAGCACGCCGTCAATTGATCGTTCGTTCCATCGCCGTTGCCGCAGCGCTTGCGGCGGGCGCCCCGGGCCTTGCGCTCGCGCAGGCCAAGCTCAAGGTGGCTGCCGTGTACACGGTGCCTTTCGAGCAGCAATGGGTGGGTCGCATCCACAAGGCGCTGAAGGCGGCCGAGGCGCGTGGGGAGATCGAATACAAGGCCACCGAGAACGTGAGCAATGCGGACTACGAGCGCGTGATGCGCGAGTACGCCACGGGCGGCAACCAGCTGATCCTGGGCGAGGTGTTCGGCGTGGAAGCGGCGGCGCGCAAGGTCGCGAAGGACTTTCCCAAGGTGGCGTTCCTCATGGGTTCGTCGCTGAAGCCGCAGGCGCCCAATTTCTCGGTGTTCGACAACTACATCCAGGAACCGGCCTACCTCAGCGGCATGGTCGCGGGCGGCATGACCAAGAGCAACCGCATCGGCATGGTCGGCGGCTTCCCGATTCCCGAGGTGAACCGGCTCATGAACGCGTTCATGGCGGGCGCGAAGGAAACGAACCCGAAGGTGGAGTTCAGCGTGAGCTTCATCAACAGCTGGTTCGACCCGCCGAAGGCCAAGGAAGCGGCCTTCGCGATGATCGACAAGGGCGCCGACATCATGTACGCCGAGCGCTTCGGCGTGTCGGACGCGGCCAAGGAAAAGGGCAAGCTCGCCATCGGCAACGTGATCGACACGCAGGCCCAGTACCCCGACACGGTGGTGGCCTCGGCGCTGTGGAACTTCGAGCCCTCGGCCGACCGCGCGATCAAGCTGGTGAAGGAAGGCAAGTTCGCCGCCGAGGACTACGGCGTGTACTCGCACATGAAGCACAAGGGCTCCGAACTCGCGCCGCTGGGCACCTTCGAGAAGAAGGTGCCGGCCGACATCGTGGCGAAGGTGAAGGCCAAGCAGGCCGACATCCTGGCCGGCAAGTTCACCGTGAAGGTGGACGACGCCCAGCCGAAGTCCACCGCCAAGTAACCAGCAGACAGACAAGCGAGCAGACCCGAACCCATGAAGCGTGCGCGATGGCAGACCGCAATCCATGGCGTGGCCATCGCGGCGTTGGCCGCCGGGCTCGCCGCCTGTCAACCTGAGCCTGCGGCCACGGCCCCGGCGGCCGAGGTGCCCGCATCGGCCGCCTCGGCACCTGCTGCCGTTGCACCGCCGGTGGTCGCGGCACCGGTCGGCATCCCGGCCGCGCTGCAGGCGCGCGCCGACGCCCTGCTCGCCGCGCACCGCCAGATGATCGTGCTGATGACCGGCGAGCGTGCGCTCGAGGCAGCCGAGAAGCGCGCCGTCAGCGCCGTCGGGCAGCAGCTCTTTCACGAGATGCAGGAGCGCCAGCAGGCGCTGATCGCCCAGGCCGCGGACATGACAGACCCTGCCGCCGTGGCGGGCCTGAACGCGCTGCTCGACCGCATCGAGAGCGAGCCCAGCTGGTTCGACGCCGACCGGCTGGCGTTCAAGGAGTTCCTGTCCGAGCTGAGCACGCGCTACAGCCAGGCGCAGTCGCTGTCGGGACTCAAGCTCGGCCGGCGCGCCAGCGAGGACCTGGCCGTGCTCGCCGAGATCGAGCAGGCCTACGACCGCGAGCTGAAAGACGTGTTCGGCCGATTCGCGCAGCGCGGCATCGAGCCCAAGCGCGAGAAGTGGGCCGACTACGTGGCCAAGCTGCAGGGCCTGTACTCGCGCGAACAGATCCTGAAAGACTTCGGTGCCATCGTCCCCTACACGCAGCCCCCGGGCGGCGCCAAGGAAAAGGACAGCGCGGACGCACGCGAGATCTTCGGCACCTCGCTGCCCGCCAAGACCGTCGTGCTCACCTTCGACGACGGCCCGCACGCCAGGCACACCGACGAGATCCTGGAGATATTGAAGCGCTACGACGCGCCCGCCATCTTCTTCCAGCTCGGGCGCAACCTGGGCAAGCTCGACGCCCAGGGCAAGGCCCAGCTCAGCGCCACCGGCGCGGCGGCCAAGCGTGTGCTGGCCGCCGGCCACGTGCTCGCCAACCACAGCTTCAGCCACGGCATGATGGCCAAGATGACCGACGACGCGGTGCGCGTCGAGGCCAGCGAGACCGAAGCGCTGCTCGACGCCACCGGCCGGCCGCAGTCCACCCTCTTTCGCTTTCCCTACGGCGCACGCAACGAAGCCAAGCTGAGCACGGTCGAGGCGCTCAAGCTGCGCTCCATGATGTGGACCGTCGACTCGATGGACTGGGCCGACCCGGTGCCCAAGTCGATCGCCGACCGCGTGCTGGCCGAGGTCGACAAGGCCAAGCGCGGCGTCATCCTGTTCCACGACATCCAGGGCCGCACCGTGCAGGCCCTGCCCACCGTGCTCGACCAGCTGGTGGCCGACGGCTACCGCTTCGCCACCTGGCGCGACGGCAAGTTCGTCGTCAGCGCATCGAAAAAAGCGGCGCCCGACGACGGCGTGGCCGCCACCTCGGGCGACACGCTGTACCGCGAGAGCCACGCGCTGGTGATCGGCATCGACAAGTACGCCAGGTGGCCCGGCCTGCATCACGCCGTGCCCGACGCCAAGGCGATGGAGCAGCTGCTCGTGACCCGCTTCGGCTTCAAGCCCGAGAACATCACGGCGCTGTACGACGACCAGGCCACGCGCGCCAACATCCTGCGCGCGCTGAACGAAAAGCTGACCGACGGCAAGCGCGTGAAGCGCGACGACCGCGTGCTGGTGTTCTTTGCCGGCCACGGCAGCACCCGCAAGCTCGCGAGCGGGCGCGACGTCGGCTACATCGTGCCGGTCGACGCCACGCTGGACAACCTGCCCTCCGACGCCATCTCGATGCCGCAGCTGCAGGAGGTGGCCGAGGCGCTGTCGGCCAAGCACGTGCTGTTCCTCGTGGACGCCTGCTACTCGGGCCTGGGCCTCACGCGCGGCGGCGCGGCGCAGGGCAACAGGAATTTCCTGACCGACAACGCGCGCCGCATCGGCCGCCAGATGCTCACCGCCGGCGGCGCCGACCAGCAGGTGGCCGACGACGGTCCCGGCGGCCACTCGGTCTTCACCTGGACGATGCTGCAGGCGCTGTCGGGCAAGGCCGACCTGAACGGCGACAACGTCATCACCGGCACCGAACTCGCGGCCTACGTGGCGCCGGCGGTCTCGGCCATCGCGCGCCAGACGCCGGCCTTCGGCAGCCTGCCGGGCTCGGAGGGCGGCGAGTTCGTGTTCGCGCTGCCCGTCGAGCGCGAGGGCCTCAGCGGCGACAGCCTGCAGCTCGACGCCGCCGCCAGCCAGGTCAACAAGCGCATCGACCAGGCCAACGAGCAGGCCGTGCATGCGGCGGCCGTACCCAAGGCGGCCAAGGCCGGCCCGGCCGCCGTCGAAGTGGTGGTGAAGAACCTCGAGGGCGCCGACACCAAGCTGACCATGCCGGCCGCCGCGCCGCTCACGCCGCGCGTAGCCGCCCAGCGCGCCAACGACCGCGGCCTGCAGCTGTACCGCGAGCGCCGCTACGACGAGGCCGAAGCCGCCTTCACCGAGGCGCTGAAGCTGCAGCCGCGCTTTGCACTCGCGGCCAACAACCTCGGTTTCGTGTACTTCAAGCGCGGCAAGCCGGTCGAGGCCGCGCGCTGGTTCGAGCAGGCCATCGACATGGACGGCAGCCGCGCCCTCGCCTACCTGAACCTGGGCGATGCCTACCTGCAGGCCGGCAACGACGCCAAGGCGCTCGCCGCCTACACCACCTTCGTCGGCCTGGCACCGAAGCACGCGCGCGTCGCCGCGCTGCAAGCCTGGATCGCCACGCCCGACGCCGCACACCGCCCCTCACTCCCGCCCACCAACTCCTGATGACCATGACGAACACTTCCTCGCTTCTCCAGCGCCTGCGCGGCCCGGTCCTGGCCGCCGCGCTCGGCCTCGTGCTGACGGGCTGCGTCGGCGTCTACAAGTCGGACGTCGTCAGCATCAACAGCAGCACGCGGCTGGACGACACGCCGCGCCTGGCCGTGATCTCGGCCTTCGAGCCCGAGCTCAAGCTGCTGCTCACACGCCTGCAGGGCCCCCGCAAACACAGCGTGAACGGTGTCGAGTTCACCACCGGCACGCTCGAAGGCAAGCCCGTGGTGCTGTTCCTCTCGGGCATCAGCATGACGAACGCGACCATGAACACGCAGCTCGTGCTCAACCGCTTTCGCATCAGCGGCATCGTGTTCAGCGGCATCGCGGGCGGCGTGAACCCGTCGCTGCACGTGGGCGACGTGACCGTGCCGGCCCAGTGGGGCCAGTACCTCGAGGTGCTCATGGCGCGCGAAACCGCACCCGGCACGTACAGCGCGCCGCCCTTCATCACCGACGCCACGCTGCCCAACTTCGGCATGAACTTCCCGCGCCCGGTCGAGGTGCGCTCGGCCGCCAAGCCGGGCATCGAACGCAAGTTCTGGTTCGCGGCCGATCCGAAGATGCTCGAGGTGGCGCGCAGCATCCGCAACGTCGAGCTGGCGAACTGCGGCGCCGGCAAGTGCCTGCCGCGCAAGCCACAGCTGGTGGTGGGCGGCAACGGCGTCTCGGGCCAGGCCTTCATGGACAACAAGGCGTACCGCGAATACACCTACAAGACCTTCCAGGCCAACGTGCTCGACATGGAAACCGCCGCCGTGGGCATGGTCGCCTACAGCAACGGCGTGCCCTACATCGCCTTCCGCTCGCTCAGCGACCTCGCGGGCGGCGGCGACGGCGAGAACGAGATGGGCACCTTCATGAGCATCGCGGCCGACAACTCGGCCAAGGTCATGCTGGCCTTCCTGGCCGCGTGGAAGTGACGGTGGCGCCCGGGCGCCTGCCTCGTCTTGTGTTGCTGCCGGGCATGGACGGCACCGGCGATCTCTTCGCGCCGCTGGCGCAGGCCCTGGGGCCGCAGGCCGCCATCGACGTCGTGCGCTACCCGGGCCGCCAGGTGCTGGGCTACGACGAACTCGAAGCGATGGTGCGCGCGCAACTGCCGACGCAGCAGCCCTTCGTGCTGCTCGGCGAATCGTTTTCCGGGCCGCTGGCCATTTCCCTCGCGGCCTCGCGCCCGCCGGGGTTGCGCGGCCTCATCCTGTGCTGCAGCTTCGCGCGCCGGCCCGCGCCCGGCCTGGCGCTGATGCGCGCGGGCCTGCTCGACCTGTCGATGCGCCTGCTGCATTCGAAGCTCATGCGCGCGCCGATGCGGCACCTGCTGCTGGGCGGCTCGGCGTCGCCGCAGCTGTCGGACATGCTCCAGGCTTCGCTGAAGCAGGTGTCGGTCGCCGTCATGACCCACCGCATGAAGGAAGTGCAGCGCGTCGACGTGCGCGACAAGCTGTCGCGGGTCGGCGTGCCCGCCATGTATTTGCAGGCGCTGCAGGACCGCGTGGTGCCGCGCCGCGCGGTGGCCGCCTTCCAGCGCGGGCTGTCGGCGTTGCACCTCGTACAGCTCGACGGCCCCCACGGCCTGCTGCAGGCCTCGCCCGCCGCCTCCGCCCGGGCCATCGAAAATTTCTGCCGCGACCTGCCGTCGCCACCTGCCTGCCCATGAACCCCACCGTGCTCCGCCTCCAGGGCATCACCAAGCGTTTCGGCCCCCTCGTGGCCAACGACGCCATCTCCCTCGACCTGCAGGCCGGCGAAGTGCTCGCGCTGCTCGGCGAGAACGGCGCCGGCAAGTCGACGCTGATGTCGATCCTGTTCGGCCACTATGTCGCCGACGAAGGCCGCATCGAAGTCTTCGGCTCGCCCCTGCCGCCCGGCAACCCCAAGGCCGCGCTGGCCGCCGGCGTCGGCATGGTGCACCAGCACTTCACGCTGGCCGACAACCTCAGCGTGCTCGACAACGTGACGATGGGCACCGAGCCGCTGTGGCGCCCGGTCTCGCGCCGTGCGGCTGCCCGCGCGCGGTTGCTCGAGGTCGCCCAGCGCTTCGGCCTGCCGGTGCAACCCGACGCGACCATCGGCAGCCTCTCGGTCGGCGAGCGCCAGCGCGTGGAAATCCTCAAGGCGCTGTACCGCGGCGCGCGCATCCTGATCCTCGACGAACCGACGGCCGTGCTCACGCCGCAGGAGAGCGAAGCGCTGTTCGCCACGCTCGCGCAGATGGTGGCGCAGGGCCTGTCGGTGATCTTCATCAGCCACAAGCTCGGCGAGGTGCTGCGCGTGTCGCAGCGCATCGCGGTGCTGCGCGGCGGCAAGCTGGTCGCCGAGGCACGCACGGCCGACACCACGCAGGCGCAGCTCGCGCTGTGGATGGTCGGTCACGCGGTCGAGGCACCGCAGCGCCGGCCCGCGAAGTCGGTGGGCGACGCGGTCTGCGTGCTCGACCACGTGAGCACCGCCTCGACGAAAGACGGCGGGCAGGACCGCCTGCGCGAGGTGTCGCTCACGCTGCGCGCGGGCGAAATCACCGCCATCGCGGGCGTCTCCGGCAACGGCCAGGTCGCGCTGGCCGAGCTGCTGAGTGGCACGCGCCGCGCCGTCTCCGGCAGCGCGCAGTTCATGGGCCGCGCGCTGCCACCCTCGCCCGCCCGGCTGGTGCAGCGCGGCGTCGCGCGCATCCCCGAAGACCGCCACGCGGTCGGCGTGGTCGGCGATTTGCCGGTGTGGGAGAACGCCGTGTCCGAGCGGCTGCGCAGCCCGGTGTTTTCGCGCTGGTCGTTCATCGTCCGGCGCGCGGCCGCGCGGCTGCACGCCCGGCGCATCGAGAAAGCCTTCGACGTGCGCGGCGCCGGCCTGATGTCGCCGGCCCGTTCGCTCTCGGGCGGCAACATGCAGAAACTGATCCTGGGGCGGGCGCTGCTGGCGCCCGAGCAAGTGGAACAAGACACCGACAACAAGAAGTACCCGAACCGCGCCCCGCGCCTCATCGTCGCGCACCAGCCCACCTGGGGCCTGGACATCGGCGCCGTCGCCTACGTGCAGCAGCAGCTCATCGCCGCGCGCGATGCCGGCGCGGCGGTGCTCGTCATTTCCGACGACCTCGACGAAGTGCTCGCGCTCGGCGACCGCGTGGCCGTGATGCACGGCGGCCACCTCGGCGAAGCGCGCCCGGCCACGGCCTGGACGCGCGAGGCCATCGGCCTGGCGATGGCCGGCGCCACCGCGCCGCAACGCCCGGGAGCCGCCGCATGATGCGCCTCGAACGACGCCACGAAAGCTCGCGCGCCGCGCTGGTGCTGGCCCCCATCGGCGCGGTCGTGTTCACGCTGCTGGTGAGCGCGCTGCTCGTACGCTGGGCCGGCGCGCCGGTCGGGCGCACCTACGCGCTGCTGCTGCAGGGCGGCTTCGGTTCGGTGTTCGCATGGAGCGAGACGCTGACGCGGGCGATTCCGCTGATCCTCACCGGGCTGGCCGCCACGGTCGCGTTCAAGGCGCGGCTCTTCAACATCGGCGCCGAGGGGCAGCTGTTCGCGGGCGCACTCGCTGCCGTGGCCGTGGGCGGCATGCACGGCGGCACGGGCTTCGAACTGTCGCCGTGGGTGCTGTTCCCGTTGATGATGCTGGCCGCTGCGGTCGCGGGTGCCTTGATGCTGCTCGGCCCGGCGCTCATGAAGAACAAGCTCGGCGTCGACGAGGTCGTGACCACGCTGCTCATCAACTTCATCGTGCTGCTGGGCGTGTCGGCGCTGCTCGACGGGCCGATGAAAGACCCGACGGCGATGGGCTGGCCGCAGAGCGTATCGCTGCAATCCGACCTCGAGCTGGGCAAGCTCATCGCCCAGACGCGCGTGCACACCGGCCTGCTGTGGGCCGTATCGCTCGCGGTGATCGTGTGGGCGATCTTCAAGTACACGGTGCTGGGCTTCGACATCCGCGCGGTGGGCGCCAATGCGCGCGCCGCCGCCTTCGCCGGCGTGCCGGTGACGCGCACGGTGGTGATGGTGGCGCTGCTCTCGGGCGCGCTGGCCGGGCTGGCCGGCGCCATCGAGGTGGCGGGCCGCACGAGCTATGTCACGCTCGACATGTCGCCGGGCTACGGCTACACCGGCATCGTGATCGCGATGCTGGCCGGGCTGCACCCGCTGGGCGTGATCGCCGCCGGCGTCTTCGTGGCCGGCGTGCTGGTCGGCGCCGACACCATGAGCCGCGCCGTGGGCGTGCCGACCTACATCGCCGACGTGATCGTCGCGGCCTCGCTGATCGCGGTGCTGGTGGCCACGCTGCTCACGCAGTACCGCGTGCGGATGACGAAATGACCGACCTGCTCGACATTCTTTCCAACCCCGCCTTCTGGGTCGCGGTGCTGCGCATCGCCACGCCGCTCATCCTGGGCACGCTGGGCGTGCTGCTGTGCGAGCGCGCGGGCGTGCTCAACCTGGGCATCGAGGGGATCATGGTCGCGGGCGCCTTCACCGGCTGGCTCGCGGTGTACGCCGGCGCGCCGCTGTGGGCCGGCGTCGGCGTGGCCGCGCTCACGGGCATGGTGTTCGGGTTGCTGCACGCCTTTTTGACCGTCGGGCTCGCGCTGTCGCAGCACGTCTCGGGGCTGGGCATCACGTTATTGGCCACGGCGCTGAGCTACTTCGGCTACCGCGTGAGCTTTCCGAAGGTGAACACGCCGCCGACCATCACGCCCTTCGCGCCGATGGACTGGCTGCCCGTGCCCATCCTCGGCGCACAGACCGCGCTCACGCTGTTCGCGCTGCTGCTGGTGCCGGCGGTGGCCTGGGTGCTGTACCGCACGCCGCTGGGTCTGGCGCTGCGCATGGTGGGCGAGAACCCGCAGGCGGCCGAGAGCCAGGGCGTGTCGGTCGCAGCCACGCGCACCGGCGCCATCGTGGCAGGCTCGGCGCTGATGGGCGTGGCCGGCGCGTTCCTCACGCTGTCGGCCTTCAACGCCTTCTTCTTCAACATGGTGAACGGGCGCGGCTGGATCTGCGTGGCGCTGGTGGTGTTCGCCTCGTGGCGGCCCGGCAAGGCCCTGCTCGGCGCGTTGCTGTTCGCGTTCTTCGACGCGCTGCAGCTGCGACTGCAACAATCGGGCGATGCCGTGCTGCCTTACCAGCTGTACCTGATGCTGCCCTACCTGCTGTCGATCCTGGCGCTGGTGCTGGTGGCCCGCAAGGCCAGCTATCCGCAAGCGCTGATGAAACCCTACCGCAAGGGAGAACGCTGACATGCCGATGACGCGGCCCCGCCTTTGTCGCCTGCTGGCCACCGCGCTGCTCGCCCTGGCCGGCAGCGGCGCCCACGCACTCGGCGCCGACTACGGCCCCGAGCGCTTCGCCACCCACGACGCCGTCACCTGGGTGCAGACCTGCGGCACCTGGGGCACCGACCACCGCGGCACCTACCGCGTGGTTCACGCCGAAGCCTTCGCGCAGTCGTTCCTCTACGTGCAGTGGATGGCGCGCGGCGAGGCCGACCGCAGCTACAGCCTGTACGCCGTGCACACGACCGCCATCGCCGAGCTCGACAACGACCACGCGGAAATCTCCCTGAGCGAACTCACCTGCCGCGCCACGCCGCGCGGCATCGTGGTGACGGCCAAGGCCGACTCGGGCCACGACGACAAGCTGCGCCGCGTGACCATCGAGGTCGGGCCGGCCGCAGGGCAATACCGCTTCCGCGCGCAGCGCACGCGCTGAGCGCCCCTCGAAAAAAGACACCCCACCGATGCTCGACCTCCTCATCACCAACGCCACCCTCCCCGACGGCCGCACCGGCATGTCGGTTGCCGTGCAGGACGGCCGCATCGCCGAAGTCACGCCCGGCCTGGCCGCGCCCGCGCACGAGACGCTCGACGCCCAGGGCCTGCTGCTCGCGCCGCACTTCGTCGACCCGCACTTCCACATGGACGCCACGCTGAGCTACGGCCAGCCGCGCGTCAACCAGAGCGGCACGCTGCTCGAAGGCATCGCGCTGTGGGGCGAGCTCAAGCCGCTGCTCACGGCCGATGCGCTCATCGAACGCGCGCTCGCGTATTGCGACTGGGCCGTGGCCAAGGGCCTGCTGGCGATCCGCTCGCACGTGGACACCAGCGACCCCAGCCTGCTCGCGGTCGATGCGCTGCTCGAGGTGAAGCGCCAGGTGGCGCCCTACATCGACCTGCAGCTGGTGGCCTTTCCGCAGGATGGCGTGCTGCGCTCGCCGGGCGGCGTCGACAACCTCACGCGCGCGCTCGACAAGGGCGTGGACGTGGTCGGCGGCATTCCGCATTTCGAGCGCACCATGGCCGACGGCGCGGCCAGCGTGAAGCTGCTGTGCGAGCTGGCCGCCGAGCGCGGCAAGCTGGTCGACATGCACTGCGACGAGTCGGACGACCCGCTCTCGCGTCACATCGAGACCCTGGCCGCCGAAACGCTGCGCCTGGGCCTGCAGGGCCGCGTGACGGGCTCGCACTGCACCTCGATGCACTCGATGGACAACTACTACGTGAGCAAGCTGCTGCCGCTCATCGCCGAGAGCGGCGTGAGCGTGGTGTCGAACCCGCTCATCAACATCACGCTGCAGGGCCGCCACGACAGCTACCCCAAGCGCCGCGGCATGACGCGCGTGCCCGAGCTGCTGGCGGCCGGCGTGAACGTCGCCTTCGGCCACGACTGCGTGATGGACCCGTGGTACGGCATGGGCTCGGGCGACATGCTCGAGGTGGCCCACATGGGCCTGCACGTGGCGCAGATGACCGGCCAGGCCGGCATCCACCAGTGCTTCGAGGCCGTGACCACGCGCGCGGCGCGCGTGATGCACCTGGACGGCTACGGCCTGGAAGCCGGCTGCGACGCCAGCTTCGTGCTGCTGCAGGCGCGCGACCCGGTCGAGGCCATCCGCCTGCGCGCGACGCGGCTCAAGGTGTTCCGCAAGGGCCGGCTGCTGGCCGAGACGCCCGCGGCCACCGCCGCGCTGCACCTGCCGGGGCGCGGCGACCGCACGCGCTGGATGCTCGGCGAACACTGATCCGGTGGCGGCTGGACAGGCGCCGCGCCTGCCGCGAACATCCGGGTTCCCCGATGACAAGGACACCCGACATGAGCGCCCCACCCCTGCTGCGCACGCTGTTCCAGTACCACGCGTGGGCCAACGACGAGCTGCTGGACCGCATGGCCAGCCTCGACCCCGTGCAGCACGCCGACGCCCGGCATGCCGCGATCCGAGTGGTCAACCATGCGCATGTGGTGAACCGGATCTTCGCGGGTCACCTCACCGGCACGCCGCACGGCTTCACCGACGACAACACGCCCGAAACGCCCACGCTGGCCGACCTGCGCGCGGCCGTGGCCGAGTCCGACCGCTGGTACCTCGCCTACCTGGACACGCTCACGCCGGCGCTGCTGGCCGAGCCGCTGCCCTTCGTGTTCACCGACGGCGACAAGGGCCGGATGACGCGCGAAGAGATGCTGGCCCATGTCGTGACGCACAACGGCTACCACCGGGGCGAAGCCGGCCGGCTGCTGGCGCAATGCGCGGTGCGCCCGCCGCGCGACACGCTGGCGGTGCACCTGCACCGCAGCGAACCCGCGCGCCGCGAGCGCTCCTAGGTCAGGCCGCGTGGGTGGTCGCGACCGTCATCTCGACCTCGACCGTCGCGTTCTTCGGCAGCGCATAGACGCCGACCGCCGTGCGCACATGCACGCCGGCCTCGCCGAACACGCGGTGCAGCAGGTCGGACGCGGCATCGGCCACCTCGCTTTGCTGCGTGAAGTCGGCCGTGCACTGCACGAACACACCGACACGCAGCACCTTCTCGACCGCATCGAGCGAGCCGAGGGCGCGGCGCAGCAGCGCGAGGCTACGCAGCGCGCAGATCTGGGCGCCTTCGCGCGCGGTGTCGAGCGACACCGCATCGCCCACGCGGCCGGTGACGACCACCGTGGTGCCCACGCGCGGCACCTGGCCGCTGAGGTAGACGGTGCGGCCGTCGCGCACCAGCGGCACGTAGTGGCCGCCGGCCAGGATCTCGCCGTCGAAGCGGTGGCCCAGTTCGGCGGCAATCAGGTCGGCAATCTGGTCGCGGCTGTGTGGTTCTGTCATCGGATGTCCAGGAAAACGGGCCTCGATTGTCGCCAACCGTTCGGGCGCGAAGAGAGACAGATCGGCCTCGCCGCAGGCAGAACAGTTCAGCCCTCGAACGCCAGGAACACCCGCCCGCCCTCGATCTTCACCGGGTAGGTGCGCAGGTCTTCGGTGAGCGGCGCGCACATGGCCTTGCCGCTGCGCACGTCGAAGCGGCCCTGGTGCAGCGGGCATTCGATCTCGTGGCCTTCCAGGAAACCGTCGCACAGCCGCGCATGGCCGTGCGTGCAGATGTTGTCGGTGGCGTGGATGCCGTCGTCGGTGCCGTACAGCGCGATGTCGCGCCCCTGCACCTCGATGCCGACCACGTCGTCGGCGGGAACGTCGTCGACCGCCGCGGCGTCGACCCAGGTCATCGTGCTCATCGTGTGCTCCCTTTTCTCAATCGGGCTTGAGGCCGGCGCGGTCGATCACCGGCTTCCAGCGGCGCAGTTCCTCGTCCATGAACTTCGACAGGCCTTCGGGCGTGCTGCCCACGGGGTCGAAGTACGCGGTCTGCAGGCGCTTGACCGTCTCGGGGTCTTTCAGCGCCGCCGCGATCTCGCGGCTCATGCGCTGCACCACGTCGTTCGGCGTGCCCTTGGGCGCCATGTAGGCGAACCATGGCACGGCCTGGATGTCGGGCAAGCCCGATTCGCGCAGCGTGGGCAGCTCGGGCAGCAGCGCCGAGCGCTCGGCCGAGGTGACCGCCAGCGCCTTCAGGCGCCCGGCCTTGGCCTGCGGCATCACCGTGACCGGCGGCAGGCAGGCGTACTGCACGTCGCCCTGCACGATGGCCGTGACGGCCTGGCCCGACGAGGCGTACGGAATGTGCACCGCGAACGACTGCGTCTTGGCCTTGATGAGTTCCACGCCCAGGTGCGAGATCGAGCCGTTGCCGGTCGAGGCGAAGTTGAACTTGCCGGGGTTCTTCTTCATCGCCGCCAGCCAGCCCTTGACCGAATCGACACCCATCGAGTTGGAGACCGCGCAGACGTTCGGCGTGGTCGCGGCCAGCGACACCGGCACGAGGTCCTTGAACGGGTCGTACGGCAGGTTCTTGTAGAGGATGGTGTTGTAGACCAGCGGCGCATTCACCGACAGCAGGAAGGTGTAGCCGTCGGGCTGCGCCTTCGAGACCGCGTCAGTGCCGCTGTTGCCGCCCGCACCGGGCTTGTTCTCGACGATGAGCGGCTGGCCGATGCGCGCCGCGAGCTTGTCGTTGACGATGCGCGCGAGGATGTCGGGCGACGAGCCTGCCGCGAACGGCACCACGATGCGCACGGGGCGTTGCGGCCACTCCTGCGCGTGGGCAGCCGCGGCCAGGGCCACGGCGGTGAGTGCGACGAAGAGGCGTGCGCGCGTCATGGCTGCACCTCCACGTCGACCATGCCCCGGTGGTCCTGCTGCTCGCGCGCGATGAAGCCCGCGATGAGCGCGCGGTAGGCGGCCTCGACCACCTCGGGGTAGGCGCCCTCCTTCTCGGCGAGCGCCTTCACCTTGTCGATCACTTCCTGCTGGCGCTGCGGCGCCGACACCTGGAAGGCGTCGCGCTTGAAGCGCGCGGCGTCCTTCACGTAGCGGCCACGCTCGGCCAGCAGCGCGACGATCTGGCGGTCGAGCCGGTCGATGTTCTCGCGCACTTCAGCGAGGTTGGCGCACAGCGGCACGTAGGCCGGGTCGGTGAAGCGGCGCAACGGGGCACCGTGGGTCTCTGGTTCTTTTTCTGGCATGGCTGCGTTTCAGATGGGATAGATGATGGAGTTCGGGATCATTTCGCTGTCGAACACGCACAGGCGCGACGCGAATTTCAGGCCTTCGGGCGTGGGCACGACCTTGTCGATGTAGCGCCCCACATTGAACACGGTCGACGGCCCGTCGAGCTTGGTGCGGAACACCGCGTAGTTGGCCTCGCTGTGGATGGCGCCGTCGTCGTCGACACGGTGCACCAGCGGCAGGCCCACGACGTGGCGCTGGTAGTACGGGTCGTGGAACAACGTCTCCTTGATGCCGTAGACGCGGTCTTCGAGCATGCCCCGGCTTTCGAAGGAGAGCGTGGCCAGCGGCAGGCCGCGCTCGTGGTTCTCGCGCGGCTGCAGGCGGTAGCTGCACTGCTCGGTGAAGAACGCAGGCCACAGGTCCCAGTCGCCCGAATCGACGGCGTGCGCGTACGCCGCATACAGGCGCGACAGGTCGAGGTAGGTGGACGTGTCGAGCGTGCTCATGCGGCCTCCATCACTTCGCGCCAGTAGCGGTACATGCCGCGGATCAGCGTCTCGGTCACCATGTGGTCGGTGTTCTCCACCTCGCGCCCGCCCAGTTCGGCCAGCGTGCGGTGGTAGGGCTTCTGCTCGAAGCCTTCCTGCGAGAACTCGATCACCTCGCCGTCGTCGGCCGACACGAAGCCGGCCGGCCCGAACAGGTTGGCCTGGCGCAGGCGGCGCTGCGTCATCTCGGGCGTGTCGTCCTCGAAGCCGAAATGCGTCCACACGAAATCGAAGGCGTCGTGGCCCACGGGCTGGATGTGGCGCGTCGACACGCTGTTGACCTGCTGCTGCAGGATGAGGCTGGGGAACAGCGTCATCATCACCGCCGTCGGCCCGCCCCACCAGGGCTCGGGCACGATGTCCAGAAAGCGCGGGTCCTTGAGCTGCATGCTTTCCTTGAAGCTCGACACCTGCGTCACCTGCGCGGCCTTGCCGGCGCTGCCGCGCGTGGAGATCATCGCGGCGTGGCGGCCGTGCGCGTCCATCTTCAGCTCCGACTTGTTGTCGGCGCGCCAGAGCCCGAAGGTCACGAACCAGGTGTGCAGCAGGCCCGGGTGGTACGGGTCCTTGATGTTTTCCTGCATGAGCTTCCAGTTGCCCGGAATGCGCTGGCGGCTGTAGCCCAGGATGGTGAGCTTGCGGCCGTCGAACAGGCGGTCGAAGTAATGGAGGATGTCGGGGCCGAGGAAATCTTCGAACGATTCGATGTCGTGGTCGAACGACGCGAACACCACGCCGCCGCGCGACGCGACCTTGAGCTTGTTCAGGCCGTGGTCTTCGGTCTTGAAGTCGGCCGGCATGCCGCCGTGCACCTTGCCGTCCTGCTTCACGCCACGACGGAACGGCACGCCCTGCAGGTCACCCTTCAGCGTGTAGTTCCACTGGTGATACGGGCAGACGAACTCTTTCTTGTTGCCGTGGCGCTCGCGGCAGAACTGCATGCCGCGGTGGGCGCAGACGTTCTCGAACACATGGATGGCGCCTTCTTCGTCGCGCGACAGGATGACCGAGCGCTCGCCGATGGCGGTGCGCTTGAAATCGCCCGGGTTCGGAATCTCGGCTTCGAGGCCGACGTAGCACCAGTGCTTGTCGTAGAAGAAGCGCTGCAGTTCCTTCTTGTGCAGCGCCTCGTCGGTGTAGGCCATGAAGGGAATGCGGCTGGTCTTCTCGCTCTCCCAGCGCAGTTCGATGGGGAAGACGGCTGGCGTGGTCATCGGGTCTCCTTTTCTCTTGTTCGGTTCTTCAAGTGCCTTGCAGGTAGAAGGCGTCGGCATGCGTCTGCTCGGGCGCCAGGCCGTGCGCCTGCACCAGCCGGCTCGCGGCCTCCACCATCGGCGGCGAGCCGCACAGGTAGGCACGCCAGCCGTCGAGCCCCGCGGGCAGGTCGGCGCGGATCGCGTCGGTGATGAGCCCCAGCCGCCGGCCGTCGCGCGCGGGGCCGGCGACCACCACGACGTGCACCTGCAGGCCGGGGTGCTGGGCCTGCAATTCACGCAACTCCGGCAGGCCGTACACGTCAGCATCGGAACGCACGCCGAGGTAGAGATGGATAGGCTGCACGAGCCCCGCCGCGACCGCGCCGCGCACGATCGACAGGATGGGTGCGAGCCCCGTGCCGCCCGCCGCGCAGAGCATGGGACCGCGGTGCTTGGTACGCAGGTAGGCGGTGCCCAGCGGCCCGCTCACGCGCACGGTGTCGCCCACGCGCAGCTGTTCGAAGATGTGGGCCGTGACGCGGCCGCCCGGCACGCGGCGCACATGGAATTCGAGCTCCGCGTCGCGGCTCAGCCCGGCCATCGAGTACGGCCGCGCCAGCTCGGGGCCGAACTGCAGCTGCGCGTACTGCCCCGGCGAGAACTCCAGCGGCTTGTTGGGCTTGAGGCGCAGGCGGCGGATGTCGTGCGTGAGCACATCGATGCCCGTGACCGTGGCCTTGAGCACGCGCGCCGGGTGCACCACCACCTCGTCGGGCTCGGGAATCTCGATGGTGCAGCTTTCGGTCAGCGTGCTCTGGCAGGCCAGCACGTAGCGCTCGCCCTGCCCGTCGGGCCGGATCGCGTCCTGGCCGCCGTCGAGCAGCTGGCCCGACACCACCTTGCAGCGGCAGGTGCCGCAGCGCCCCGACATGCAGCTGTACGACACCGGCACCTGGTGCTCGCGCAGCACCTCGAGCAGGTTCGCGCCGGGGCGGACCTCGAGGGTGCGGGCAAGGGGGTGAATGTGCAGGTCCATCGTCGGGCTCTCTTTTTCTGGCGCCGGCGGCAGGGCCGGCTTGTCTCTGGGCACGGATGATGCGCGGCCTCTTCCGATTGACCAATAGAATCTGGTGAATCGGCTGTATCACCGGCATGAATAAAGGTGCACCATGCAACTCAAGGACATCGACCTCAACCTGCTGCTGGTGTTCGACCGCATGCTGGCCGAGAAGCGCGTGTCGGCCGTGGCCGAGTCGCTGGGCCTGTCGCAGCCCGCCATCAGCAACGCACTGGCGCGCCTGCGCAAGCTGCTGGGCGATGAGCTTTTTCTGCGCACCGCGCGCGGCATGGAGCCCACGCCCTTCGCGCTGCAGCTGGCCGAACCGGTGGCCTACGCCATGGGCGCGCTGCACACGGCACTCAACCAGCAGGTGGTGTTCGACCCCGCCACGAGCACGCGCAGCTTCACGCTCGCCATGACCGACATCGGCGAGATCTACTTCACGCCGCGCCTCATGGAAACGCTCTCGGCCGCCGCGCCGGGCGTGACCATCAGCACGCTGCGCAACAACACCGCGACCCACCTGCGCGACGACCTGGAGGCAGGCCATGTCGACATCGCCATCGGCCTGCTGCCGCAGCTCAAGTCGGGCGTGTTCCAGCGTCGGCTGTTCCTGCAGCGTTATGTGTGCCTGTTCGCGGGCACGCACCCGCTGGCGCGCAAGCGCAGCGTGTCATTGAAGGACTTCAGCGCGGCCGACCACGTGCAGGTGCAGGCCGCCGGCACGGGCCACGGCAAGGCCGACGACGTGATGGCGGCGCAGGGCATCCAGCGCCGCATCCGGCTCAAGGTGCCGCACTTCGTGGCCATCGGCCACATCCTGCAGTCGAGCGAAATGATCGCGACCGTGCCCGAGCGGCTGGCGCGCAGCATCGCCGAGCCCTTCGGCCTGGTGTGGCGACCGCACCCGGTGGCGCTGCCGCAGATCGCGATCAACCTGTTCTGGCACGCGAAGGTGCACCGCGACCCGGGCAACCAGTGGCTGCGCGGGCTGCTGTTCGATACCTTTGCGGATCAGGACGGCGCCTAGGCGATCACCTCGGCGGGCCAGCGGCCCAGCACCTCGTGCACGCCCTCGCCCACGTGGCTGTCGATGAGCACCAGCGAATGGGCGGTCCACGGGGTGGGCGCTTCGAGCGCGTGCTTTTCGAGCTTGCGCCGCGCATAGGCGACGGTCATGTGCGGCGTGAACGCGCGCGAGGGCTTCAGGCCGACATCGGCCAGCGCCTCGCCCAGGCGCTGCCTGAACGCGCACAACGCCGCGACGTTGGCCTCGTCGTCGGCGCACAGCACCAGCGCGCCCTTGGCGTAGCTCATGGACTTTTCGAAAACGACATCGAGCGCCGGCACAGACACCGCGGCGGCCGCGGTCGATGCCTGGGCCACCTTGTCGGCCGGCACCTGGTCGTGGTTGCCGAGGTCGAACAGCGTAACGTGCAGGCGCTGCGCCTCGACCACCGTGCCCTTCAGGGCGTGTTGGGAGTTCATGCGCGCGCCGAGCGCGGCGATGGTTTCGGCGTCTTGCGGGGTGGGAAGCAGTGCGAAGAAAAGCGAGTGCGGCAGCGGCGCCTTGCGAGGGGCCTGGGTGCCGCGAGGCCGCGGCAGGGGCCGCGGCGGGGGATCGATTCCGGGAAGAAGAAGCTGGGCTGACATGTGTCGATCATCGCCCATGGCAAGGGCCCTTCATGAGGCCTTCAGCAAACGCGAAGCTCGTCTTCAGATTGGTTTTTGAGAATCGTCGGACGGTGGCGGCAAGGCGAACAACGACACGCCGCCCATCCACGCATTCATTCAATCGATCAATCAACCAACAGGATTTCATCTTGACGAAAACGCAAGCCCGCCTCGCACTCGCAGCCCTCTGGCTCGGCACCGCCTCCGTCGGCGCCTTCGCCGCCGGTCTCGACAAGGACACCGGGCTGTATGTCGGCGGCGCCATCGGCCGCTCCAGCTACAGCCTGTCGTCCTCGAAAAACGCCCCCGTGCCCGTGCCATGGGGCGGCAAGAAGGCCGACAAGAGCGGCACGTCCTACAAGCTGTATGGCGGCTACCGCCTGACCGAGCACTTCGGCGTGGAAGCCGGCTACGCCCGCCTCGGCAGCGTGAGCCAATGGAGCTCGGCCTACGGCGGCTCCCGGCTGCAGACCGGCACCGGCCAGGTCTTCTACGCCGCCGCCACCGCCCGCATGCCGCTGGGCGACGCCTTCGCCCTCAACGGCCGCCTGGGCGTGGCACGCGGACGCATCTCCGGCGACAACAAGTGGGCCCCGGCCAACCAGCGCATTTCGGGCAGCGGCACGGGCCTGATGGTCGGTGTCGGCGCCGAGTACCGCATGACGCAGAACCTCGCGATCACCGCCGACTACGACTACTTCGGCAAGCTGTCGAAGCAGGCCAAGGGCGGGATGTTCACGGTGGGCTTGAAGGCGAACTTCTAAGCGGTCGCCGCCCAGGCGCCGACGCCGGCCAGGAAACGGTCGGCGGCGCGCAGTTCGCTGGCGGCAATCCACTCGTTGGGCTGGTGGGCCTGCGCGATCGCGCCGGGCCCGCACACCAGCGACGGAATGCCGGCCTGCTGGAAAAACCCGGCCTCGGTGCCGAACGGGATCTCACCCGGAGGCCACAGTGCGCCCCAGCGCCTGGCGGTCTCCGCGGCAGCGCCCTCACCTTCCTGCGCGCAGAGCGCCGGCACGCCGGCCAGCTGCGTCATCTCGACGGCCACCTCGGACGAAACGCCCGCGAGCAGCCGCGCCAACTCCCCCTTCACCATTGCCGTACTGGCCGCATCCGTCGGCCGGAACTCCCACGTCACTTCGCAGCAGCCGGGGACGATGTTGATCGCCGTTCCGCCATGGATGCAGCCGACGTTGAATGTCGTGCGGTTGCCTTGCGCGCGCAGCGTGTGCCCGAAGTGCGCAAGCTGCGCGATCAGCTGCGCGGCCGGCTCGATCGCGCTCACGCCCAGGGCCGGGTCGCCCGAATGGACCGGCCGCCCGCTGAAGGTGATGCGGTGGCCGAAGAAGCCGCGATGGGCCAGCCCCACGCGCATCTCTGTCGGCTCGCCGATGACGGCCAGCGTCGGTGTCGGCATATCGGCGCGCATCGCGGCGATGAGGCGTGGAACGCCGAAGCACCCGACTTCCTCGTCATAGGACAGCGCGAGGTGGATCGGACGGCGCAGTTCAAGGCTGCGCCATGAAGGCACCGCTGCGAGGCACGCTGCGATGAAGCCCTTCATGTCAGCCGCGCCACGGCCATGCCACCGGCCCTCGCGCTCAACGAGCTTGAAGGGGTCCGAGTCCCAGGCCTGCCCGTCGACCGGCACCACGTCGGTGTGGCCGGACAGCACGATGCCGCCCGCCACGTCGGGGCCGAGGGTCGCCAGCAGGTTGGCCTTCTGGCCGTCGTCGCTGGGGATCAGTCGCGCCTCGACGCCGTGCGCCGCCAGGTAATCGGCCACCCAGTGGATGAGGCCGAGGTTGGAGCGGTGCGAGGTCGTGTCGAATCCGACCAGGGTGCGCAGCAATTCGACGGTGTTCATCGGCTCAGGCCGCGACCTTCGCGCGCCTCGCCGGCTGGAAGGTCGTGACGAAGAAGCCGAGCAGGATCAGCACGATGCCTGCAATGTGAAAGCCGCGCACGGGCTCCCGCAGCACAAGGAACGCCAGCAGCGCAGTGAACAGCGCGACGAGATGGAACGACACGCCCGTCACCGTCGCCCCCAACGTCGCGACACAGCGGCTCCACAGGATGAAGGCGAACAGCGACGCGAAGAGGCCGATGTACAGCACCGCGCCCACCGAGGCCACGTCGGTCGGAATGCGCGCGCCGCGTGCCAGCTCGATCACCCAGAACGGCATCAGCACCACCAGCCCGGCGGCCATGGTCGCGGCCAGGAACACCAGCGGGCTGAGGGCCGCCGGCTTGCGCCGCAACAGTACCGAGTACACGGCGTAGTTGGCCACGGCCAGCAGCACCAGCAGCTCGCCGCCGCCCAGCCGCAATGCCAGCAGATGCGCCAGTTCGCCGCGCGCCACGATCCAGGTCACGCCGAGGAACGAGATGCCGATGCCGAGCAAGGCCTTCCAGGTGATGCGCTCGACACCGAGCACCACGGCGGCGAGCGGCACCATCAGCGGCAGCGTCGAGTTGAGGAACGCGACGCTGGTGGCGGGCACCGTCTGCAAGGCGAGGTAGCCGAGCGCGTTGTAGCCGGCGATGCCGAAGGCGCCGCACGCCGCGATCAGTCGCCAGTGCCGTGCAAGCAGCCCGCGCTCGCGCCACGCCTGCGCGCCGACGAACGGCGCCAGCACCGCCAGCGCCACGACCCAGCGCCCCACCGCGAGCGACACCGGCGGAAAGACCGGCCCGAGCGCACGCCCCAGCACGAGGTTGCCGGCCCAGAAGGCCGGCGGCACCCACAGCAGCCACACCGGATGCGCCCACAGCGCCAGCAGCGACCTGCGCATGCCTACAGCCCCTGCAGCCCGATGCGCACGCGGCGGTTGGAGCGCCCCTTGTTCTCGATCTTGAGAATCCGCACCGGCCGCGAGGCGCTGGTGGACGCGAGGTGCGTGCCGCCGCAGGCCTGCCGGTCGAGCCCGGCGATCTCGACGATACGGACCAGGCCCTCGGCCGAAGGCGGCGGCGCCACCGAGCGGGAGCGCAGCAGCCCCTGCTCGCCATGAGCGGCGGTGACCGACACGTAGTGCGTCTGCACCGCGAGGTCCTGCGCGATCACGTCGTTCAATTCGGGCTCGAGGGCGCGCAGGCGGTCGTTGTCGGCGCCGGGCAGATCGAAGTCGATGCGCGCAGTGCCGTCGTCGTTCATCTGCACGCCCGTGACCAGCGCGCCGTCGAAGTCACGGAAGACCAGTGCGTTGAGCACGTGCAGGTCGGTGTGCAGTTCGCGCATGCATTGCCGGAAGACCGGATCGACCTCGGCCTGGACGTCGCCGGTGATCTCGATACGATCGGGCAGCTGGACCCAGACCAGACCGCCCTCCTCGGAAAAACCGGTGACGGGCACCTCGCCGCCCTGCCAGCGGACGACGCCGCGGTCCGGCAGCTGCCCGCCCCCGCCGGGATAGAACGGATGCTGCGACAGCCGCACGGCACCGGGCCGCGATTGAAGAACCTGGGCGTCCAGCCGCAGGATGTCGGCATGTTCCTGGCAGAAGAGTCGTGTCATGGGTGGCCTTGCTGAGAAGCCTCAGCATGGCAGGACGACCCGAAACGCTATTGGCTGAAATTGCGCTCGCGGCTCGATCAGTTCGCCCGGGCGTGCACGTACTGCAACGGCGTCATGCCGAAGGTGCGCTTGAAGTGCTTGTTCAGCGCGCTCTGGTCATAGAAGCCCGAGGCCAGCGCGGCCTCGGCCACGGGCTGGCCCGCATCGAGCTGCCGCAGCGCGGCCCGCAGGCGCAGCTGCGTCAGGTAGGTGTGTGGGGTCAGCCCGAGCGTGCGGTGGAAGGCGCCGATCAGCTGGAAGGTCGTCAGGTCAGCGGCCTGCGCCATCTGCTCGAGCGTCAGCCGCTCGGCATGGCCGTCGCGCATCAGTTCGAGCACGGGCGCGAGCACGCGCACCTCCGAGGGCGCAGCCGCTACGCGCGACCCGGCCTGTCCGTGCGCGGCGAACAGCGCACCGAAGCTGCGCACGAGCAGTTCCTGGTGCAGCAGCGGATCAGGCTCTCCGTCTAGGGCGTAGTGCAGCGCCAGGAAGCGCGCGATGAGGTCCGGGTCGCGAAAGACGTTCGATGTGAAGTGCCGGGGCTGGTCGATGCCCAGCGACGCGAGCACGCCCTGAAGCCCCTGCCCGGCCAGGTAGAACGACCGGTAGCGCCAACGCGGGCTGCCGGCCATGCGACCCGAGTGCGGCTCGCCGGGGTTGAAGACCAGCAGCGCCTGCGTGTGGGCCACGTCGGTGCGGCCCCGGCTCCTGAACTCCGAGCCGCCCACCTCCGTGACCGCGACCACGAGGGAGTCGTGCACGTGCGGGGCGTAGTCATGCGTCGTGAAGTCGGCATGGAGCAGGTCCATGCCCGGCACACCGGGTGCGTGCCAATACCGCGAGGTGTTGCGAGGATCGGAGCGGGCCAACGGGCGTCCTTTCGCGCGAAAGGCGGCGCCGCCGGTGGCCGCCGCTTCAGGTGCGATTAGACCGCAAGCGGTGTGCCAGCGCGTGCGTCAGCACGCGCGATGGGGGATCACTCCCACTCGATCGTCGCCGGCGGCTTGCTCGATACGTCGTAGGTCACGCGGTTGATGCCTCGCACCTCGTTGATGATGCGGCCCGACACCTTCTTGAGCAGCGCGTACGGCAGCTCGGCCCAGTCGGCGGTCATGAAGTCGCTGGTCTGCACGGCGCGCAGCGCCACCACGTAGTCGTAGGTACGGCCGTCGCCCATCACGCCCACGCTCTTCACGGGCAGGAACACGGTGAAGGCCTGGCTCGTGAGGTCGTACCAGGTCTTGCCGGTCTCGGCGTCGGTGAAGTTGCGCAGCTCTTCGATGAAGATCGCGTCGGCGCGGCGCAGCAGGTCGGCGTATTCCTTCTTCACTTCGCCCAGGATGCGCACGCCCAGGCCGGGGCCGGGGAACGGGTGGCGGTACACCATCTCGGGCGGCAGGCCGAGGGCCACGCCGAGTTCGCGCACTTCGTCCTTGAACAGGTCGCGCAGCGGTTCGAGCAGCTTGAGGCCGAGCTGTTCGGGCAGGCCGCCCACGTTGTGGTGGCTCTTGATGGTGACGGCCTTCTTGCTCTTGGCGCCGCCCGACTCGATGACGTCGGGGTAGATGGTGCCTTGCGCCAGGAAGGTCGCGCCCTTGTGGCCGCCGTCGCCCGCTTTGAGCTTGGCAGCCTCTTGCTTGAACACGGTGACGAATTCGCCGCCGATGATCTTGCGCTTGGCTTCAGGGTCGCTCACGCCCGCGAGCTTGCCCAGGAACAGGTCGCTGGCATCGACGCGAATGACCTTCGCATGCAGCTTGCCTTCGAACATTTCCATGACCATGTCGCCTTCGTTCAGGCGCAGCAGGCCGTGGTCGACGAACACGCAGGTCAGCTGGTCGCCGATGGCGCGGTGGATGAGCGCGGCAGCCACGCTCGAGTCGACACCGCCCGACAGGCCGAGGATGACTTCTTCGTCGCCCACCTGCTCGCGGATCTTCTGCACGGCTTCGGCGATGTGGTCGCGCATGACCCAGTCGGGCTTGGCTTCGCAGATGCCGAGCACGAAGCGGTCGATGATGGCCTTGCCCTGCACGGTGTGCGTGACTTCGGGGTGGAACTGCAGCGCGTAGTAGCGGCGCGCCTCGTCGGCCATGCCGGCGATGGGGCAGCTGTCGGTGCTGGCCATGAGCTTGAAGCCGGGCGGCAGCTCGGTGACCTTGTCGCCGTGGCTCATCCACACGTTGAGCATGCCGAAGCCCTCGGGCGTGGTGAAGTCGGCGATGTCTTTCAGCAGCGCGGTGTGGCCATGGGCGCGCACGGCGGCGAAGCCGAACTCACGCTTGTGGCCGCCTTCGACCTTACCGCCGAGCTGGTGGGCCATGGTCTGCATGCCGTAGCAGATGCCGAGCACCGGAATGCCGAGATCGAACACGGCTTGCGGGCACTTGTCGGTGGTCTCTTCGTACACGCTGGCGTGGCTGCCCGAGAGGATCACGCCCTTGAGGTGGCCGTCGGCGGCGTATTCGCGCACCCACTCGTCGGTGACATCGCAGGGATGCACTTCGCTGAGCACATGCGCTTCGCGCACGCGGCGTGCGATGAGCTGGGTGACTTGCGAGCCGAAGTCGAGGATGAGGATCTTGTCGTGTTGCATGGCGAAAGGACTCAGAGCGTTGAAATGTCGAACAGCTTGACGCCCGCGTGCGGCGCAGCCTGGATGAGGTGCTCGTCGAAGGTGGCAAGCGGAAGGTTGAGCGATTTGGCGAGCCAGAGGTAGCCCGCATCGTAGAGCGAGACGCCCGCGTCGATGGCGACGGCGAGCACGGCCTTGTGCTGGGCCGGCGCGAGGTCGTGCAGCTCCACGCGGTGGCGGATGGCGTCGAGCACGCTCCACAGGCCTTCGACGGCCGATGCCGGGATGCGGCCGCTGCGCACGCCGTTGGCGAGGATGTTGGCGCACTCCCATTGCCAGGCATTGGGCGCCTGCGGCTCGACCTCGTCGCGCCGGATGGCGGCGTAGAGCCTGCGGGTGTGTTCGTTGGCCTGGTCGGGCAGCAGCCAGGCGGCGGTGACCGAGGCGTCCATGACGAAGGCGGTCATGGCTGGCGTCCCTGGTCCTGGAGCTCGCGGACCGTGGGGCCGGGCTGGATGGTGGCGTGCAGCGCGTCGATCTGCCCGAGCTCGCGGGCGATCTGCTCGTCGGTGATAACGGGCTTGCGGCGCACCGGCAGCATGCGCACGACTTCCTTGCCGTGGCGGGTGATGCGAACCTCCTCGCCCTTTTCGACCAGGTCGATCAGGGCCGAGAAGTTGTTCTTGGCTTCAGCGATGCCGATGGATTGCATTTGGGCCAGAAAATTTGAATCTGGCCCAAATTTTAAGCCGAGTCTGGCCTGACTTTCAAGGTCTGGCCAGATTGGGCTTACTCAGCGCGGTAGTTCGGGGCTTCCTTCGTGATCTGCACGTCGTGTACGTGGCTCTCACGGATGCCGGCCGTAGTGATCTCGACGAACTCGGCCTTGTTCTGCATGTCCTCGATGGTCGCGCAGCCGCAGTAGCCCATGCTGGCACGCACGCCGCCGGCCATCTGGTAGACGATGGAGACGATCGAGCCCTTGTAGGGCACGCGGCCTTCGATGCCTTCGGGCACGAGCTTGTCGGTGTTGGGGTTGCCGGTGGTCGATTCCTGGAAGTACCGGTCGGCACTGCCCTGCTGCATCGCACCGATGGAGCCCATGCCGCGGTAGCTCTTGTAGCTGCGGCCCTGGTACAGCACGATTTCGCCCGGAGCCTCTTCGGTGCCGGCGAACATGCTGCCCATCATCACGGTGCTGGCGCCGGCCGCGATGGCCTTGGCGATGTCGCCCGAGTAGCGCACGCCGCCATCGGAGATCAGCGGAATGCCGGTGCCCTGCAGCGCGGTGGCGACGCTGTCGACCGCCATGATCTGCGGCACGCCCACGCCGGCGACGATGCGGGTGGTGCAGATGGAGCCGGGGCCGATGCCGACCTTGACGGCGTCGGCCCCGGCGTCGGCCAGCGCACGCGCGGCGTCGCCGGTGGCGATGTTGCCGCCGATGACGTCGACCTGCGGATAGTTCTTCTTGACCCAGCGCACGCGCTCGATCACGCCGGCGCTGTGGCCGTGGGCGGTGTCGACCACGATGGCGTCGACGCCGGCCTTCACCAAGGCTTCGACGCGCTCTTCGGTGCCGTCACCCACGCCGACTGCCGCGCCCACGCGCAGGCGGCCGTTGGCATCGCGTGCGGCGTTGGGGAAGCTGGTCTGCTTGGTGATGTCCTTGACGGTGATGAGGCCCTTGAGCTCCCAGTCGCCGTTGATGACCAGCAAGCGCTCGAGCTTGTGCTTGTTCAGCAGCGCCTTGGCTTCGGCCAGCGTGGTGCCGTCGGGCACGGTGATGAGCCGGTCGCGCTGCGTCATGATTTCGCTGACGGGCACGTCGTAGCGGTTCTCGAAGCGCAGGTCGCGCCCCGTGACGATGCCGACGACCTTGCCGCCGTCGATCACCGGGAAACCCGAGATGCCGAGCTGGTCGGACAGTGCCATCACCTGGCGCACGGAGTGCGTCGGCGTGATCACCACCGGGTCTCGCAAGACACCCGACTCATAGCGCTTCACACGGGCCACTTCGGCGGCCTGCTGTTGCGCGGTGAGGTTCTTGTGCACGATGCCGATGCCACCTTCCTGCGCGATGGCGATCGCGAGGCGGGCTTCGGTCACGGTGTCCATGGCCGCCGAGACGAGCGGCAGGTTCAACGTGATGTTGCGGGAGAACTTGGTGGCGAGAGACGTGTCCTTGGGCAGGACTTGGGAGAATGCTGGCACCAACAACACGTCGTCGAAGGTGAGCGCTTTGCCTAGAAGGCGCATGGGTGAGGCTCCAAAAGACGGATTGTAACGAGGCCCTCGCCCGCTTCGCCGGCGCGGGTTCTTTTTGACCGTTGCAAAACCGCCTATTCCGGATGTTGCAAAAAGTAAGGCCCAGCTAAACTCCGCGCATGAATCTCCTGCATTGGCTGGTACTGGGTTGCGCGTGCGCGCTGCCGCTCTCGGCGAGCGCGCAATGGCAATGGGTCGACAACAGCGGCAAGAAGGTCTTCAGCGACCAGCCGCCGCCCACCGACATCCCCGAAAAGAACATCCTGCGCCGCGCCGGCCCCTCGCCGTCGGCCCGGGCGCCCGCCCCGGCCACGCCGGCCCCCGAAGGAAGTAGCGACACGGCCGCAGCCGCCAAGGCCGCGCCGCCGCCCAAGCCCACGGGCGTGGACAAGGAACTCGAGGAAAAGACCAAGAAGGCCGAGGCCGAGCAGAAGGCCAAGGAAGCGGCTGAAGCGGCGAAGATCGCCAAGGCAAAAGCCGAGAGCTGCGCCCGCGCACGGGAAGGCAAAGCCACGATCGACAGTGGCATCCGCCTCGCCAAGGTCAACGCCAAGGGCGAGCGCGAAATCATGGACGACGCTGCGCGCGCAGCCGAGCAGAAGCGGGTTCAGTCGGTCATCGACAGCGACTGCAAGTAAGCCCGCGACGGCCGCTCAGTAGCCGTCCTTGCCGCCCTTGCGCTTGTTCGCGAACAGGCCCGTGCCGCGCGCCCCCTGGCGCTGGAAGCGTTCACGGCGCGCCACCTTCGGATCGACCGTGAGCGGCCGGCACAACTCGATGCGGTCGCCGTCCTTCAACGGCTGCTCCCACGCCACCGCCCGGCCCCAGATGCCCGGCGTCATGGCATGCCGCCAGTCCAGGTCGGGAAAGCGCTGCATGAGATCGCTGGCCTTCACCGCCTCGGCCACCGCGGTGCCGGGCGCGAGCTGCAGGACCTGCTCGAACACCTCGCGCGCCGCCGGCGAACAGCTCAGCGTGACCTCGATGCGGCGATCGGCCATCAGCCTTCGCCGTAGACCTGTTCGGCGCGCTTGACGAAGGCTTCGACCAGGCTCGAGGCGATGGTGTCGAACACCGGCCCCACCAGGGCCTGCAGCGCGAAGTTGCTGAAGCCGTAGCTCATCTGCAGCTCGACGCGGCAGGCGCGTTCGCCCTGCTCGCCCACGGGGTGGAATTTCCAGGTGCCGTCGAGGTTGGAGAACGGCCCGTCGACCAGCTTCAGTTGCACCTCGCGGCCCGCGATGTGCGTGTTGCGGGTGGTGAAACTCTGGTGCAGCCCGGCGAAGGCCAGGCCGACTTCGGCGGTCATGCCGCCTTCGTCCTGCTCGATGACGCGCGACTTATCGCACCAGGGCAGGAACTGCGGGTACTTCGCCACATCGGTGACGAGCGCGTACATTTCTTCGGCGCTGTACCAGATGAGGACGGACTTGTGGACTGTTTTCATAGAATCGGCACAGCGTGCGCGACGGATTGTATTGAAGCCATGCGCCCCCAACTTCTCGAGCCATGGCCACCAAGAAACAAGACACCTCCTCCCGCATCGCCGACAACAAGAAGGCCGCCTACAACTATTTCTTCGAAGAACGCTTCGAGGCCGGCATGGTCCTCGAGGGCTGGGAAGTCAAGTCGCTGCGCGAAGGCAAGGTGCAGCTGACCGACGGCTACGTGGTGATCCGCGACGGCGAGCTGTTCGTGGTCGGCTGCCAGATCAACCCGCTCAAGAGCGCCTCGACGCACGTCAATCCTGATTCGGTCCGCACCAAGAAGTTGCTGCTGCACAAGGAAGAGATCAAGCGCCTCGTCGGCAAGGTCGAACAAAAGGGCTACACGCTGGTGCCGCTGAACCTGCACTGGAAGGCCGGCAAGGTGAAGTGCGAGATCGCGCTCGCCAAGGGCAAGGCCGAGCACGACAAGCGCGACACCATCAAGGACCGCGAAGGCAAGCGCGAAGTCGAGCGCGCGATGAAGAGCCGCAACCGCTGATTCTTCTTTTTTTGGGCGGCATGGAATAAAACGCGCTCTGCGGGCGTTTGCGCGGTGTCATCGATCCTCGATGCCATCAACCCAGGAGTCTTCCCATGTCACCTATCCGCATGTCCTCCGTCGGCCTCGCCGCCGCACTGCTCGGCAGCCTGCTCGCCCTCCCCGCGTTCGCCCAGCCCAAGGCCGCCGATGGCGCGCTGGTCGGTGCGAACGGCATGACGCTCTACACCTTCGACAAGGACACGGCCGGCAGCGGCAAGTCGGCCTGCAACGGCGGCTGCGCCACCAACTGGCCGCCCTTCATGGCAGCCGACAGCGACAAGCCCAGCGGCGACTTCACCATCGTCACGCGCGACGACGGCAAGAAGCAATGGGCCGCCAAGGGCTGGCCGCTGTACTACTGGGTGAAGGACACCAAGCCGGGCGACAAGACCGGCGACGGCGTCAACGGCACCTGGAAAACCGCCAAGCCCTGAGTCCGACAGGCTCCCGGCCCACCCATGGACGCCCGCCTGCTGGTCGAGCACATCCCGAGCCTGCGCCGCTATGCGCGCGCACTCACGGGCAATGCCTGGGCGGCCGACGACCTGGTGCAGGACACGCTCGAGCGCGCCTGCGGCAAGTGGCGGCTCTGGGTGGTGGGCACCGACCTGCGTGCCTGGCTCTTCACGGTCATGCACAACCTCTTCGCCAGCCAGGTGCGACGCCGGCCGCCACCGCATGCAGTCGTGCCACTGGAGGATGTAGCACCCGAGCAGCTGCAAGGCGGCGCCGACCCGAGCCTGGGCCTCGACCTGCAGCGCTGCCTGATGCTGCTGCCCGAAGAGCAACGCGCCGTGCTGCTGCTGGTGACGCTCGAAGACCTGTCCTACACCGAGGTGGCGAAGGTGCTCGGCATTCCGATCGGCACCGTGATGTCGCGCCTCTCGCGCGCCCGCCTTCGTCTGCAGGAACTGATGGACGGCGCCGCCGCGTCCAGCCGCCCCGGCCTGCGCCGCCTCAAGTGACGTGAAGCAACCCGCCATGACCCGCCCCACCCTGCCCCCCACCGACGACGAGCTGCACGCCTGGGTCGACGGCCAGTTGCCGCCCGAACGCCGCGAGGCGGTCGAGGATGCGCTGGCGCGCGATCCGGCCGTGG
>NZ_BCUS01000067.1 GCF_001591345.1 Variovorax boronicumulans NBRC 103145
GGCCACGGGTGGCGGCAGCGCGTCGGCTTCGGCCGGCGGCTTGGGCTGGGAGGCGCAGGCCGCCAGCAGCAGGGCGCATGGCACGGCCATGGCCCCGGCGAAGGTGGATCTGCGGACGAACGAAAGGAACATGGGTCGAAAAAGGCGCGGGGCGGTGTGGGTGGGGTGTCCGGGGTCAGGTCGTGCGCGGCAGTTCGATGCGAAAGCGTGCACCGGGGCCGTCCGGCAGCAGGGCGATGCGGCCCCCATGGGCTGCAATGTACTCCTGCACGATGGAAAGTCCGATGCCGGTGCCTTTCACCGTGTGCTCGGGCTGGCGCTCGCCGCGGAAGAAGGGTTCGAAGATGCGGTCGCGGTCGCCCACGGCAATGCCGGGGCCGGCGTCGCACACGTCGATGTGCACCGCCTCGGGCGTGCCCGACACGGCCAGCGTGATCACGCCGCCGGCGGCCGAGAAGCGGATCGCGTTCGACAGCAGGTTGGCGATGGCGGTGCCGAGCTTGGTGCGGTCGACCGTGAGGGCGATCGGCTCGCCCTCGGCGCGCACGCGCAGGCCGTGCGCCTGCCACTGCAGGCGCTGGGCCTCGATCTGCTCCTCGATCAGCGGCAGCAGCTCGGTGCGCTCGCGGCGCAGCTCGCGCGCCTCGAAGGCGGCGGCGTTGAAGCGCAGCAGCGCCTCGATCTGGTTCTGCAGCGACACGGTGTTCTGCTGCAGGATCTGCGCCACTTCGAGCTGCGCCGGGTTCAGCGGGCCGGTCACGCCGTCCTCGAGCAGCGACACGCCTTCGCGCAGTGCCGCCAACGGCGTCTTCAGCTCGTGCGACACATGGCGCAGAAAGCGCGCCTTGTCGGCGTCGAGTTCGGTCAGGCGCAGGCGCAGCCATTCGAGCTGCTGCGACACGCGCCGCACGTCGGCCGGGCCGCGGATGTCGATCGGCTCGTCGAGCCGGTTCTGCCCCAGGCCGACGATGGCGTTCTCGAGCCGCTTGAAGGGGCGCGCCAGCCAGATGCCGAAGGCCAGCGCCAGTGACACGGCCAGCACGCTGGCGGCCACCACCTCGCGCATCAGCCGGCGGCGTGCGTTCTCGATGCGCTTGGCCAGCGCGTCGTTCTGCGTTTCGATCAGGAACTGCGCCTGCTGGGCGATGTTGGTGTTCAGGGCGTCGAGTTCGCGGAACTGCATCGCCATCGTGCTCTCGCGCGCCAGGGCGCTGTCGGGGCTGCCGCCGAGCAGCCCTTCGATCACGCCGAGCTGGCTGCGCCACATGTCGATGCCGGCGGCCGGCAGGCCGTTGCGTTCCAGGCGCTCCAGCACCTGGTGGGCTTCGCGCGCCGCCTCGTCGAAGCGGCGGCGCAGCACGGCGTCGTTGAGCACCAGCGACTGGCGTCCCGCGCGTTCCATGGCCGCGCTGCGCTCGGCCAGCGACTGCGAGGCGCCCGACAGGCGCAGCGCGCGCGCGGCGGCGTCGCGGCTCTGCGTGACGAGCGCGTCGTACTGCAGCACCGAGCGCAGCGCCACGCCCACCAGCAGCGCGGTGATCAGCAGGAAGGCAAACAGCAGGAGCTGCTGGAACGAGCCCCGGACGGATGGACGCTTCGCCATCAGTGGGCGAGCGCCGTGCCGGCAGCAGCCAGGGCCGATTCGCGCGTGACCACTTCGCCGCGCAGCGTGTAGGCCAGCGAGCGGGTGATGCGCAGGTCGGCCATCTGGCCCACGAGGCGGGCGTCGCCTTCGAAGTTGACGACGCGGTTGCAGGCGGTGCGGCCCATGAGTTCGTTCGCGTCCTTGCGCGAGGCGCCCTCGACCAGCACGCGCTGCGTGCTGCCCACCAGCGCATCGCCGAAGCGGCGCACGTTGCCGTCGATCACGCGCTGCAGCGTCTGCAGGCGCGCCAGCTTCACCTCGTGCGGCGTGTCGTCCTGCAGCGCGGCGGCGGGCGTGCCGGGGCGCGGGCTGAAGATGAAGCTGAAGCTGTTGTCGAACTGGCAGTCGTCGATGAGCTTCATCATCTTGTCGAAATCGGCGTCGGTCTCGCCGGGGAAGCCGACGATGAAGTCGCTGGAAAGGGCCAGGTCGGGGCGGATGGCGCGCAGCTTGCGCACCGTGCTCTTGTATTCCATGGCCGTGTAGCCGCGCTTCATGGCCATCAGGATGCGGTCGCTGCCGTGCTGCACCGGCAGGTGCAAATGCGAGACGAGCTGCGGCACCTTGGCGTAGGCCTCGATGAGCCGGGGCGTGAACTCGTTCGGGTGGCTCGTGGTGTAGCGGATGCGCTCGATGCCGGGGATCTCGGCCACGTACTCGATGAGCAGCGCGAAGTCGGCGATTTCGGCGGTGTCGCCCATCTTGCCGCGGTAGGCGTTCACGTTCTGGCCCAGCAGCGTGATCTCGCGCACGCCCTGGTCGGCCAGGCCGGCGATTTCCACCAGCACGTCGTCCAGGGGGCGGTTCACTTCCTCGCCGCGGGTGTAGGGCACCACGCAGTAGCTGCAGTACTTGGAGCAGCCTTCCATGATCGACACGAAGGCGGTCGCGCCTTCGACGCGCGCGGGCGGCAGGTGGTCGAACTTCTCGATCTCGGGGAAGCTGATGTCCACCTGCGGGCGGTCCAGCCGCTCGCGGTCGTTCAGCATCTCAGGCAGGCGGTGCAGCGTCTGCGGGCCGAACACGATGTCGACGTACGGTGCGCGCGCGATGATGGCCTGGCCTTCCTGGCTCGCCACGCAGCCGCCCACGCCGATCTTCACGCCCTTGGCCTTCAGGTGCTTCACGCGGCCGAGGTCGGAGAACACCTTCTCCTGCGCCTTCTCGCGCACCGAGCAGGTGTTGAACAGGATGAGGTCGGCCTCGTCCACGTTCTGCGTGGGCTCGTAGCCCTGGGCGGCGTGGAGCACGTCGGCCATCTTGTCCGAGTCGTACTCGTTCATCTGGCAGCCGAAGGTCTTGATGAATACTTTTTTCATGGGGAGCTCTCTGTGCCCTTCGCAAAGAGGAAGGGCTGCGAGGCGCGCGTGGCGCCCGCGGATTTTTGCTTGCTTGCGGCCCGGCCGCGTTACTGCGTGTTCAGCGTGTCGTTCGAGGTGAACGGCCAGATGTTCAGGAACGGCTTGTTCAGCGATTCGCGGCTGGCCATGGCCTCGTCGGGCGTCAGGATCCAGACCTCGCGCAGCAGCCCGGCGGCGTCGCGCGTGTAGTTCACGAGGTACTTCTGGCCGATGATCGCGCCGGGCATCACCAGCATGTTCTGCGGGCTGCGGATGCGCGCGCCGGCGCCCAGTCGGTCGGCCCGGCCGTCGAGCTCGACGTCGGGGGCGCTGGTCACCATGAACTTGCCGCGCAGCGTGCCGATGGGGAAGTTGCGCCCGCCGTTGAGCGACTCGTTCTGGGTCTGCGGGCGGGGCACCTCGTCCTGGGCGCTGGCCTGGAGGGAGAAAAGACCGGCGGCGCCGGCAAGGGCGGCGCAGATGGCGAGGGAAGTGAGCGTTTTCGTGGGTGTCTTGCAGCGGTTCATGGGGTATATCCAGAGGCTGTGGACCGGCGATTTTAGCGAGGGGGTGTTTTCCCTCATACCGGGTGCAGCGGGTGGTGCGGGGGCTTTGCGTCGGCCTGCTTTACATTTCTTTACGGCGCCCGTGAACACTGTGCGTCGGCCACTGCTCCAATAGCTGCTGTCAGCCCAAAGTGCACAAGAACCCATGAAGAAATCTGCCGCCTTCGCCCTCGCGGGCGTGTTGATCGTAGCCGTCGCAGGCGGCTGGTGGCGCATGTCGGGCGATCGGCCGGCCACGAAAGATGCCAAGTCCGCGAACGCCGGGCCTCCCGCCGCGCTGGTCACGCTGGCCACGGCCGAGAAGCAGGACGTTCCGGTGACGGTGCAGGTCAACGGCAGCGTGGTTTCGCTCAACAGCGTCGACCTGCGCCCGCAGGTCACCAACACCGTGAGCGCGGTGCACGTCAAGGAAGGCCAGTTCGTGAAAGCAGGGCAGCTGCTCTTCACGCTGGACGACCGCAACGACCAGGCCAACCTGGCCCGCGCCCGGGCCCAGCAGCAGAAGGACGAGGCCACCATGGCCGACCTGGAGCGCCAGTACAAGCGCAGCCAGGACCTGGTGGCACAGAACTTCATTGCCAAGAGCGCGGCCGACGCCACGCTGTCGCAGCTGCAGGCGCAGCGCGCCGCCGTGGCGGCCGACCGCGCCGCCGTGCAGTCGGCGCAGGTGGCGCTGGGCTACGCCACGCTGCGCGCGCCCATCGCGGGGCGCATCGGCGCCGTCAACATCTACCCGGGCACGCTGGTGCAGCCCACGCTGTCGCTGGTCACGATCACCCAGCTCGACCCCATCGCCGTGAGCTTCCCGGTGCCCGAAGGCAACCTGCAGGACCTGCTGGCCGCGGCGCGCACGCGCGCCAAGGTCGAGGCGCTGGTCACGGGCCGCCGCGAGCCGCTGTTCGGCACGCTCGACTTCGTCGACAACACGGTCGATCCGCAGATCGGCACCGTGCGCGCCAAGGCCGTGTTCGCCAACGCCGACCAGAGCCTGTGGCCCGGCCAGTTCGTCAACACGCGCATCACGGTGCGCATGCTTGACGGCGTCACCGTGGTGCCGGCCGCGGCGCTCATGATGCTGTCCGATGGCGCCACGCTGTACGTGGTCGATGCCGAGCGCAACGCGGCGCGCCGCCAGGTCAAGGTGCTGCACACCTTCGGCACCAAGGTGGCCGTGAGCGGCGTGACGCCCGGCGAGCAGGTCGTGATCGAAGGCAGCCAGAACGTGCGCCCGGGCGGCAAGGTGCGCATCGACGTGAAGGCGCCGGCCGGGCCGGGCGGTGCCCCCGCCAACGGCACCACGGGTGTCACGCCCGGCAGCGCCGCTTCGTCGGATGTTCAGCCGGCGCGAGAACGCGCATGAACATTTCAGAGCTCTGCATCCGCCGTCCGGCGATGACGGTGCTGCTGTCGGCGGCCGTCGTGGTCATCGGCATCTTTGCGTACTTCAGCATCCCGGTGGCGGCGCTGCCCAGCTACAACACGCCGGTCATCAACGTCAACGCGCAGCTGCCGGGCGCCAGCCCCGACACCATGGCGAGTTCGGTCGCGCTGCCGCTCGAAAAGCAGTTCTCGACCATCCCCGGCCTGCAGACCATCAGCTCGGTGAACACCCAGGGCGTGACCTCGCTCACGCTCGAATTCGTCAGCAGCCGCGACATCGACGCTGCCGCCGTCGACGTGCAGGCCGCGCTGCTGCGCGCCCAGCGCCAGCTGCCGCAAGAACTCACGCAGTTGCCCTCGTACCGCAAGGTGAATCCGGCCGATGCGCCGGTGCTGTTCATCGCGCTGATCTCGCCGTCGATGAACCCGTCGGAGCTCAACGACTACGCCGAGAACCTCATTTCGCCCACGCTCTCGACCATCGACGGCGTGGCGCAGGTGGGCGTGTACGGGCGCAAGGCCTTCGCGGTGCGCATCAAGGCCAACGCCGACCTGCTCAATGCGCGCAACATCACGCTCGACGAACTGGCCAAGGCGGTGAATTCGGCCAACGCCAACACGCCGGTCGGCACGCTCGACGGCCCGCGCCAGACGCTCACCATCCAGGCCAACCGCCAGCTCATGAAGGCGGCCGACTTCGCCAAGCTGATCATCGCGCAGCGCAACGGCGCGCCGGTGCGGCTGGACGAAGTGGCCACGCTCGAAGACAGCTTCGAGTCGGTCAAGACCGCCAGCAGCTTCAACGGGCAAGACTCCATCTCGCTGGCCGTGCAGCGCCAGCCCAATGCCAACACCGTGCAGGTGGTGGACGCGGTGCGTGCGCTCATCCCGCGCTTCAAGGCCGAGCTGCCGCAGTCGGTCGAGATCCACATGGTCAACGACCGCTCGCTCTCCATCCGCGAGGCGGTGCACGACGTTCAGCTCACGCTGCTGGGCACCATCGCGCTGGTGGTGCTGGTGATCTTCCTGTTCCTGCACCGGCTGGTGGCCACGCTGATTCCGGCGGCCACCATCCCGATCTCGCTGATCGGCGCCGTGGCGCTGCTGTATGCCTTCGGCTACAGCCTGGACAACGTCTCGCTGCTGGGCATCACGCTGGCAGTGGGCCTGGTGGTGGACGACGCCATCGTGGTGCTCGAGAACATCATGCGCTACGTCGAGAAGGGCATGGAGCCGATGGCCGCCGCCCTGCGCGGCGCGCGCGAGGTGGGATTCACCATCGTGTCGATCTCGATCTCGCTGGTGGCCGTGTTCATCCCGATCTTCTTCATGCCGGGCGTGATCGGCCTCTTGTTCCACGAGTTCGCCGTGGTGGTGGCACTGGCCGTGCTGGTGTCGGCCGTGGTGTCGCTCACGCTCGTGCCCATGCTCGCGAGCCGGCTGCTCAAGCACGTGCCGCGCAAGGCCGGCGCGCTCGACCACGAGGAAGAGCACCCCGAGCCCGGCACGGCGATCGGCCGTGCCTTCGAGCGCGGCTACCGCGCCGTGCACGGCGGCTACATGCGCACGCTCGACTGGACGCTCGGGCACCGCGCGCTGATGCTGGTCATGGCGGGGCTGACCTTCGTGGTCACGGCCTGGCTCTTCATCAGCATTCCCAAGGGCTTCTTCCCCGAGGAAGACATCGGCCAGATCCAGATCACCACCGAGGCGGCCGAAGACATTTCGTTCACCGCCATGAAGGCGCTGCAGGACCGCGTGGCCGCCGCGCTCAAGGCCGACCCGAGCGTGGACTACGTGAGTTCCTTCGTCGGCGTGGGCGGCCCGACCGCCACGCAGAACTCGGGCCGGCTGTTCGCGGTGCTCAAGCCGCGCAGCGAGCGCCCCAAGATGGCCAAGGTGCTCGAGTCGCTGCGCCAGCGCTTCCGCGAGATTCCGGGCATTGCCGTCTACATGCAGCCGGTGCAGAACCTGCGCCTGGGCGGGCGCCAGAGCAAGGCGCGCTTCCAGTACACGCTGCAGAGCGTGAACGCCGGCGAGATGGTGCCGTGGTCGACCCGGCTCATGGAGCGCATGCGCGCCGACCCCGACTTTCGCGACGTGACCAGCGACTCGCAGAACCGCGGCCTGCAGGCCACGCTGGAGATCGACCGCGACAAGGCCGGCGTGCTCGGCGTGGCCGTGGGCGACCTGCGCACGGCGCTGTACAACGCGTACGGCGACCGCCAGATCGGCAGCATCTACGGCGCCAGCAACACCTACCAGGTGATCCTGTCGGCCGCCGACAGCGACCGCCAGTTCGAGGAAGACGTGGCGCGCCTGTCGGTGCGCAGCACCACCGGCAAGCTGGTGCCGCTGTCGGCCTTCTCGACCGTCAAGCGCACGGTGGGGCCGACCTCGGTCAATCACCAGGGCCAACTGCAGGCGGTGACGGTGTCGTTCAACCTCGGCCCCGACGTGCCGCTGGGCAACGCGACCGCGAAGATCGACCGCTTCAAGGAAGAGCTGAAGATGCCGCAGTCGATCATCACGACCTACGGCGGCGACGCGGCGGTGTTCCAGAGTTCGCAGGGCAGCCAGGCCGTGCTGCTGGTGCTTGCGGTGCTGGTCATCTACGTGCTGCTGGGCGTGCTGTACGAGAGCTACATCCACCCGATCACCATCCTGGCGGGCCTGCCCTCGGCGGCGGTGGGTGCGCTCATTTCGCTGAAGCTCTTCGGCTTCGACCTCACGCTGATCGCGACCATCGGCATCCTGCTGCTGATCGGCATCGTGAAGAAGAACGCGATCATGATGATCGACTTCGCCCTGGACGCGCAGCGCACCGAGGGCATGAAGCCGGTCGATGCGATCCGCGAAGCCTGCCGGCTGCGTTTCCGCCCGATTCTCATGACCACGCTGGCCGCGCTGATGGGTGCGCTGCCGCTCGCGCTGGGCCTGGGTGCCGGCGCCGAGCTGCGCCAGCCGCTGGGCGTGGCGGTGGTGGGCGGGCTGATCTTCTCGCAGGTGATCACGCTGTACATCACGCCCGCGATCTACCTGGCGCTCGACCGCTACAGCGGCAGCGGGCCGATGGTGGAGCTGCCGGGCGAGGCGAAGGCCGAGGCTGCGGCGGGGCACGCGGCCTCGCACGCTTGACGGCGGTTCAAATCACACGCCTGACGGCGATTCAAAAGATGCCGGATGGCCATGAGCGTGAGCCACCCGGCCAGGAAGGACTTGTGCAGTCCCGCGTGACGCCACACCCGGACCATCGCCCATTGAAGGCGCTCCGGCCTCTCTCCTCAACGGCTCTCTCCATTCCCTCCGCCGCTGCTCTTCCCATGTGTGTGACGGGATGAATGATCGCGAGGGGGTGAGGGTGTCGACGGTATCCAGCGATACAGGAAGCGGGCTTTTTCCTTACGGTGTCGCGTCGCGGAAACGATGCAGGGCCGGCGCATCCGGGATGGTGACCTGCCGGGCCCGCGTTTCAATGAGCCCCTGTCCCGCCAGCGCATTCAGCGTGCGCGTGACGGTGACGCGGCTCAAGGCCGTCATGGCGCCGATCTGCTCATGCGTCAGATCGACGGTGAGCTTGTTCGATGCCTGCGTCGATGGCGGGCGCGCCACACGCAGCAGCAGATCGACGATCCGCTCCTTGGGCGCCGCCGAGGCCACCCCGGCCAGCTTGGCCACGATCATGTGGTTCTTGAAGCCGAGCAGCTGGATCAACGAGGTCGCGAGCTCGGGCAGCGCCGAAAACTGCTGCGCGACATCCGCCGGGCGATAGCGGCTGAGAAGGGCCGGCGCGACCGCCCGGGTCGTCGTCGGTCGGGGGCTGTCGGCAAACGCCGGGCCTTCGCCGAAGATCGCGCCCGGCCCGAAGATCTCGAGCAGGAACTCCGAGCCGTTGCTTCGGTGGATCGTGGAATGCACGAAGCCCGACCGCAAGAGATAGAAGTAGTCGTGCCGTTCGCCTTCGCGCGCAATGGTGTCGCCGGCTTCCAGGGTGACGAAGCTTCCCAGGTGCGTGGCGTCGATCCACGGCGCGGACAGCGACTGGGAGGCGTCCCAGCTGGCGTAGGCCGAGGGCGTGGGGTTCGTTCTTTTCATGGGAGCGTCTTGCCCGGGGCGAAGAAAGGCAAGCGGCTCACCCCACTAGGTCGTGGTCTCGTCCAGCGGCGCGTCCGTCGCCAGGTGGGCGATGTCGCTCCAGCCGACAAGGCTGAAGCCCTCGGGCGTCCACAGCATGCGGTTGATGGCCGCGTTGCCGAGCTGCCAGGTGCGCGGCGCCTGCAACTCCTGGCGCGTGGCGGCGCGGTAGAGCACGTCCATCACGCCGCCGTGGGCCACCAGCACCACGAGCTGGCCCGGGTGGCGCGCGGCGATGGCCGAGGCGGTGCCGGTCACGCGGTCGCGAAAGGTCAGCAGGCTCTCGCCGCCGCCTTCGGGCTCGAACTCGGGGTCGCGCTCGCGCCAGCGGCGGGCGTCCTCGGGCAGCGTGGCCTCGATCTCGGCGAAGCTCATGCCTTCGAAGCGGCCGAAGGCGCGCTCGCGCAGGCCCAGGTCGGGTTGCACCTGGAGGCCGTGGGGCTCGGCGATGGCCTGGGCGGTCTGCCAGGCGCGCGAGAGGTCGCTGGCATAGACCGCCGCGATCGGCTCGTCGGCCAGCGCCTGTCCGGCGCGCTGCGCCTGCCAGAGGCCGGTGGCATTGAGGCCGATGTCGAGGTGGCCCTGGATGCGGGTGTCGACGTTCCAGGCGGTTTCGCCGTGGCGCACGGCGATCAGGCGGGTGAGATTGGCTTCCATCCGTCCGAATTCTAGAAGTGCGTCATTTCTTGGCGGCCGGCGTGAGCTCGATGTTCACGCGGCGCTCGCCCGGCGGCGGGTTCGGAAAGCCTTGCAGCGCGGCCTCGAACATCACCGGCAGGATCGCCGCGCTCGAACTGTAGGGGCCGTCGTTGCGCGCGCGGGTCTCGTACACCACGCGGTGGCTGCCGCCCGCCTCGCGCAGCACGAGGCTGACCTCGCGCTGGTACCAGGGGTTGGCCGGCGGCGTGAACATCGGGCCGCCGTACCAGCCGCTGCCATACCAGCGGTGGCCGTAGTAGCCGCCGTAGCCGTAGCCCCACGGGCCGGGCCCGTACAGCCACGGATCGGCCCAGGGCGACAGCGCCGCCGTGACGCGCGCGCCGATCTGCGCCGTGTACTGCGGCCTTGTGTCGTCGCGGCGCAGGCCGACCTTGTCGAGCGCGGCCGCGGCCATGGCCTCCAGGCCTTCCTGGCGCGCCGTGTCGGCCTGCTGCGAAGGCAGGCGCTCGAAGCGGTAGGTGGCACCGGGCGGCACGATCGTGCCCGGCGTGGCAAAGCTCTTGACGTTGCTGTCGACCACCCAGGAGGTGGCGCAGCCGCTCAGGGTTGCTACCAAAAATAGAGCTGAAAACGCACGATACATAAGGGTCTCCGGGCCTCTGGCCCTCAAAGTCCCCTGGGTTGCCCGTCAGAAGGTGTAAATGAATCCGGCGTGGCCGAGCAGCCCGTCCAGACGCGTCCCATCGAGGCGCAAAGCGCAGCCATAGCTCAAGCTATGGCGAGCATTTGCAACGAAGAGGGGGCGTGTCTGGGCGGGATGAGCGGACATGTCGGGTTCGTTTACACCTTCTTAGCCCTGGACGATGCGCAGGGCGGAGGGTGCCTGGGAGAGCAGGTCGAAAGCGGGCGTGTCGAAGGCCTTGTCGCCGTTCTCGTCGGCCACGCCCGTCGCCTTCAGACCCTGGAAGTCGTGCAGCGTTCCGTCCAGCAGGTGCGAAGGCACGACGTTCTGCAGCGCGGTGAACATGTTTTCCACGCGGCCGGGGTACTTCTTGTCCCACTCGCGCAGCATCTCGCCGACCTGCTTGCGCTGCAGGTTCTCCTGGCTGCCGCACAGCGTGCAGGGAATGATCGGGAACTCGCGGTGCTGCGCCCAGCGCACCGTGTCCTTTTCGGCCACGTAGGCCAGCGGGCGGATCACGATGTGCTTGCCGTCGTCGCTCACCAGCTTGGGCGGCATGCTCTTGAGCTTGCCGCCGAAGAACATGTTGAGGAAGAAGGTCTGCAGCATGTCGTCGCGGTGGTGGCCCAGCGCGACCTTGGTGGCGCCCAGCTCGTCGGCCACGCGGTACAGGATGCCGCGGCGCAGCCGGCTGCACAGGCCGCAGGTGGTCTTGCCCTCGGGGATCACGCGCTTGACGATGCTGTAGGTGTCCTGGTTCTCGATGTGGAAGGCCACGCCGAGCTCGCTCAGGTACTTGGGCAGCACCTCTTCCGGGAAGCCGGGCTGCTTCTGGTCGAGGTTGACCGCGACGATGTCGAAGTGGATGGGCGCACGCGCCTTCATCTTGAGCAGGATGTCGAGCAGCGCGTAGCTGTCTTTTCCGCCCGAGACGCACACCATGACCTTGTCGCCCTCTTCGATCATGTTGTAGTCGACGATGGCCTGGCCGACCTGGCGGCACAGGCGCTTCTCGAGCTTGTGCGTCTCGCGTTCGATCTTCAGCGAGTTGGAGGGCGCACCGGCTTCGGGCGTATCGTCGATCCAGACGGCGTTCATTGGGGGGCTACTTCGGGCAAATCGGGGGAAAGAGCCCCGATTTTGCCTTGGATCACCATTCCCCGGCTTCGATGCGGATGGCGACTTCGCAGTCGTCGAAGATTTCGAGCTTGGCGATCTTCACGCGCACGCCCCGCACGCCGGGCAGTTGCAGCAGGCGCTGCGCGAGCTTGCCGATCAGGCTTTCGAGCAGGTTGACGTGCTCGGCGGTGCACTCGTCGATGATGATGCGGCGCACCTTGCGGTAGTCCAGCACGTGGAAGATGTCGTCGTCCTGCGGCAGCAGCGGCTGCGGGCCGAGGTTGAGTTCGGCGTCCACCAGGATCGGCTGCGGCGCGGTCTTTTCCTGCTCGAGGATGCCCAGGTTGGCGTCGAAGCGCAGGCCCTGGAGGGTGAGTGTCTGGTGGCCGTGCGGTGTGTTCGTGGACATGGTGGTGGTGCTCGTCACATGAGCGAGAAGTCGCGCTCGAATTTCATGAGGTGCTGGCCGCCGTCGACGAGCAGCGTGGTGCCGGTGATCGAGCTGTTTTCCAGCGCGAACTTCACGGTGGCGGCCACGTCTTCCGATGTGGACGAGCGGCCCAGCGGCGACAGCTTGTGCAGCTGCGCGAACTTGTCGTCGTCCAGCATGTGGCTCGCCAGCGTGAGGCCGGGCGCCACGCCCACCACGCGCACGCGCGGCGCGAGCGCCAGCGCCAGCATGGGGGTGGCGGCTTCGAGCGCGGCCTTGGAGAGCGTGTAGCTCAGGAAGTCGGGGTTCGGGTTCCACAGCTTCTGGTCGAGCAGGTGCACCACGGCGCCCCCGTGCGCGTCGCGCCGGGCCAGGTGGTCGTGCAGCGCCTGCGCCAGCAGGATGGCCGCGCCGGTGTTGCTGCGCGCGTGGCGTTCCATGAGCGCGTAGCTGAAGCTGGCGGCGTCGTCGTGTTCGAAGAGGGCGGCGCTGTGCACCACGGCATCGACGGCGCGAAAGCGCGCTGCCACGCGCGGCAGCAGGGCGCGCGTGGCCTGTTCGTCGGCCAGGTCGGCCTCGAACAGCGCGGAGTCGCCCGAGCGCGCGGCGCAGTCGGCCACGGTCTGCTCGGCTTCGGCGCGCGAGCTGCGGTAGTGCACCGCCACCTGCCAGCCGCCCGCCGCGAGCGCCAGCGCGATCTCGCGGCCCAGCCGACGGCCTGCGCCCGTGACGAGGACGGTGCGGCGGCGATCGGGGGAGGAGGGGGGGATGGCGCTCATTCGGAGGAAGAAGACAGAAGACAGGAAGAGGACAATGGCGCCGTGACGACGCCAACGACAAACAGTTTACCCATCGCCCTCGACCATCTGATTGCCCGCTCCGTCGAGCGCGCGGGCGGATGGATCGGCTTCGACCGCTTCATGGCCCTGGCCCTGTATGCGCCGGGGCTGGGCTACTACGCCAACACCTCGGCCAAGTTCGGCCACATGCCCTCGTCCGGCAGCGACTTCGTGACCGCGCCCGAGCTGACGCCGATGTTCGGCCACACGCTCGCGGTGCAGGTGCTCGAAGCGCTGGAGAAGACCGGCACCGACACCGTGTGGGAATTCGGTGCGGGCTCGGGGGCGCTGGCGGTGCAGCTGCTGCATGCGCTGGGCGAGATGGGGCGCGGCGATGTGCGCTATCGCATCGTCGATCTGTCGGGCACCTTGCGCGAGCGGCAGCAGCAGGCGCTGGCGGGGTATGCGGGGCGGGTCGAGTGGCTCGGGGAGCTGCCTGAGTCCATGCAGGGTGTGGTGGTCGGCAATGAAGTGCTCGATGCGATGCCGGTGCAGTTGCTGGCGCGGGTAAAGGGGGCTTGGTTCGAGCGGGGGGTGGTGCGGAATCCGGCGGGGGATGGGTGGACGTGGGCGGACCGGCTGACCGAATTGCGGCCGCCGGTCGAAGTGTCGGGGGTGCATGACTACCTTACCGAGGTGCATCCGCAGGCTCAGGCGTTCATTGCGACGCTGGCGGATCGGCTTGAGAAGGGCGCGGCTTTTCTCATCGACTATGGATTTCCCGAGGGCGAGTACTACCACCCGCAACGGCACATGGGGACGGTGATGTGCCATCGGGGGCATCAGGCGGATGGCGATCCTCTGTCGGAGGTGGGATACAAGGACATCACGGCGCATGTGGACTTCACGGGGATTGCTGTGGCGGGGCAGGAGGCGGGGCTTGCTGTTCTTGGCTACACGAGCCAGGCGCGGTTTCTTTTGAACTGCGGGATCTTGGGGCGGATGGAGCGGGGGACTGTGGCGCAGCGGGGGATGGCGGCTCGGTTGATTCATGAGCATGAGATGGGGGAGTTGTTCAAGGTGGTGGGGTTTGCTGTCGGTGAACCTTGGGACGCTGTCGGGTTCGCTGAGGGGGATCGGAGTCACACCCTCTGAGGGGTTGCTTCCCGGGGCCGGGAGTTCCGCCCGGCGGCGGACTCACTTTCTTTTGCTTCGCCAAAAGAAAGTAAGCAAAGAAAAGGCGACCCCACTGTCTGCGTCCCTCCGCTTCGCTGCGGGCAACCTGCGGTGCTCGCGTTTCGCGGGGTCTCGCCCAAACTCGCTTCGCTCAAACAAGGGCGAGCCCTGATCCGCGAAACGCTGCGCTCCTCGGCGCAGCCAGAGGGGCTTGGAGGCCGGGCGGGCCGTCGCTGCGCTCGGCCCGGGGCTTGTGCTTTCAACGGAAAGAGTTGGTCATAAGCAAGCAACAAAGACTTCGTTGGGGAATGGGGGGCGCGCTTCTACATTCGCGGCATGACTGCCGTTCTTTCCCGCGCAACCCCCGCCGCAGAGGCGCCCGCGCAGCACTTCGAGGTGCGGCCTTTCGATGCGCCTGTCGGTGCGGAGATCGTCGGGCTCGACATCGCTGAGCCGATCAACGCCGCCGACTTCCAACGCATCCACCGCGCGCACTTGGACCACCACGTGCTGGTCTTCCGCGACCAGCGCATCACGCCTGCGCAGCACATCGACTTCAGCCGCCGCTTCGGGCCGCTCGAGATTCACGTGCTGCATCAGTTCCAGCTGAAGAACCACCCCGAGATCCTGATCGTTTCGAACATCAAGGAGAACGGCGAGCCGATCGGTCTCGGCGACGCGGGCGTGTACTGGCACTCCGACATTTCGTACAAGCCCCATCCCAGCCTGGGCTCGCTGCTGCACGCGCAAGAGCTGCCGAGCGAAGGCGGCGACACGCTGTTTGCCGACCAGCACCTGGCATGGGAGGCGCTGCCTGTCGAGCTGCAGCAGCGCATCCTGCCGCTGAAGGCGGAGCACAGCTACCTCGCGAAGTACGAGGAGCTGCGTGCGAAGAATCCGTGGCGGCCGAAGCTTTCACAAGCGCAGATCGATCAGGTCGCACCCGCCGTGCAGCCCGTGGTGCGCACGCACCCGGAGACGGGGCGCAAGGCGCTGTTCGTCAGCGAGCACTTCACGACACGCATCGTCGGCCTGCCGCAAGGCGAGAGCGACGCGCTGCTGGCCGAGCTGTTCGCGCACAGCGTGAAGCCCGAGTTCGTGTACCGCCACGCGTGGGCGCCGCACGACCTGGTGTTCTGGGACAACCGCTCGCTGATGCACCTCGCGGCAGGCACGCCCGACCACCTGCGCCGCCGGCTCAACCGCACCACCATCGTGGGCGACACGCCTTTCTGATTTCCTCCTTTCTTTTTTCCGGACTTTCCAATGAACCGCTTCACCCGCCGCGCCGCCGCGCTCGTCACCGGCCTCGGCCTTCTCGCCGGCAGCCTGGCCGCGCAGGCCGAAGGGCAGATTCGCATCGCCGAGCAGTTCGGCATCGTCTACCTGTTGCTCAACGTGGCGCAGGAGCAGAAGCTGATCGAGAAGCACGCGAAGGCCGCAGGGGTCGATGCGAAGGTGGAGTGGGTCAAGCTCTCGGGCGGCTCGGCGGTGAACGACGCGCTGCTGTCGGGCAACATCGAGATTGCAGGCGCCGGCGTGGGGCCGCTGCTCACGCTGTGGGACCGCACCAAGGGCAAGCAGAACGTGAAGGGCGTGGCCTCGTTGGGCAACTTTCCGTACTACCTGGTGAGCAACAACCCGAACGTGAAGTCGATCGCCGACTTCACGGACAAGGACCGCATCGCGCTGCCCGCCGTGGGCGTGTCGGTGCAGTCGCGGGTGCTGCAGATCGCGTCGGCCAAGCTGTGGGGCGACAAGGAATTCAACCGGCTCGACAAGATCAGCGTGGCGCTGCCGCACCCCGATGCGGCGGCGGCGATCATCAAGGGCGGCACGGAGATCACGGGACACTTCGGCAATCCGCCGTTCCAGGAGCAGGAGCTCGCGGGCAATCCGAACGCGCGCATCGTGCTGAACTCGTACCAGGTGCTGGGCGGGCCGTCGTCGGCCACGGTGCTGTATGCCACCGAGAAATTCCGCAACGAGAGCCCCAAGACCTACAAGGCCTTCGTCGATGCGCTCGACGAGGCGGCGAAGTTCGTCACGGCCAACCCCGAGAAGGCGGCCGACATCTACCTGAAGGTGAGCAACGCCAAGCTCGACCGCGAACTGCTGCTCAAGATCATCAAGAACCCCGAGGTGCAGTTCAAGACCGCGCCGCAGAACACCTACGTGTTCGCAGAGTTCATGCACCGCGTGGGCGCGATCAAGAACAAGCCGGCGTCGGTGAAGGACTATTTCTTCGACGACGCGCACACGGCCTCAGGGAACTGACGCGATGCTGTCCCGGCTCGAGCGCCTGGCAGGGCCGCCCGCTGCGGCCTTCCTTGGCGGCGCGGTGGCGCCACAGCGGCCGGCCCGGCGGCGCGGCGTGGTGGCCACGGGCGACGCGGCACCGCCGTACGTGCACGAGGCGCTGCTGCAGGTCGAGGGCGTCAGCCTCGAGTACCGCACGCCCGAGCGCGTGGTGCGCGCCACGCACCGCGTGAGCTTCGACGTGCATGCCGCCGACCGCTTCGTGCTGCTCGGGCCCTCGGGCTGCGGCAAGTCGACGCTGCTCAAGGCGGTGGCCGGGTTCATCCCGCCGGTCGAGGGCGAGATCCGGCTCGACGGCCGGCGCGTATCGCAACCGGGCCCCGATCGCATCGTCGTGTTCCAGGAGTTCGACCAGCTGCCGCCGTGGAAGACGGTGAAGCAGAACGTGATGTTCCCGCTGCTCGCCTCGCGCACGCTGGGGCGCAAGGAAGCGGCCGAGCGCGCGCTGCATTACCTCAACAAGGTGGGCCTCTCGAAATTCGCCGACGTGCACCCGCATCAGCTCTCGGGCGGCATGAAGCAGCGCGTGGCGATCGCGCGGGCGCTGGCGATGCAGCCGCGCGTGCTGCTGATGGACGAGCCCTTCGCCGCGCTCGACGCGCTCACGCGCCGCCGCATGCAGCAGGAGCTGCTCGAGCTGTGGGACGAGGTGCGTTTCACGCTGCTGTTCGTCACGCACTCGATCGAGGAGGCGCTGGTCGTGGGCAACCGCGTGGCGCTGCTGTCACCGCATCCGGGGCGCATGCGCGCCGAACTCAACAGCCACGGTTACTCGCTGGACAGCCTGGGCGGTGCGGACTTCCAGGCGACTGCGCGGCGCATCCACGACATGCTCTTCGAGGAAGAACAGGGCACCCCATGAGCACCCTGACGCCACCCATCCGCCCCGAGTACGAACGCACGCTCGAGCCCTTCACCGAAGTGCCGGTGGAGCGCGCGCTGCCGCTGGCCACGCGCCTTGCCTCGCACACCTGGCTGCGCAAGGGCCTGATCCTTGCCGTCATCGCCGTGCTGTGGGAGCTGGCGGCGCGCTGGCAGGACAACGACCTGCTGCTGCCCACCTTCACCGCCACCGCCCGTGCATTGATCGAAGGGCTGGCCAGCGGCGAGCTGGTCGAGAAGGTGCGCATCTCGCTGGCCGTGCTGTTGCAGGGCTACCTCGCGGGCGTGCTGCTGGCTTTCGGGCTCACCACGCTGGCCGTGTCCACGCGCATCGGGCGCGACCTGCTGGACACGCTGACCTCGATGTTCAACCCGTTGCCCGCGATCGCGCTGCTGCCGCTGGCGCTGCTGTGGTTCGGGCTGGGCCGGGGTAGCCTGGTGTTCGTGCTGATCCACTCGGTGCTGTGGCCGCTGGCGCTCAACACCTATGCGGGCTTCCAGGGCGTGCCCGAGACGCTGCGCATGGCGGGGCGCAACTACGGGCTGACGGGGCTGCGCTACGTGCTGCAGATCCTGGTGCCGGCCGCGCTGCCGTCGATTTTGTCGGGGCTGAAGATCGGCTGGGCCTTTGCGTGGCGCACGCTGATCGCGGCCGAGCTGGTGTTCGGCGCCTCGTCGGGCAAGGGCGGGCTGGGCTGGTACATCTTCCAGAACCGCAACGAGCTGTACACCGACCGCGTGTTCGCCGGCCTCGCGCTGGTGGTGTTGATCGGCCTGCTGGTGGAAAGCCTGGGCTTTCGCACGCTGGAGCGGCTCACCGTGCGGCGCTGGGGCCAGCAGCGCTAGCGCGCAGGTGAGGAGGCCGGGCGGACGAATGCCCCGGCGATGGCGCAAGGGCCGTGGGCTCGGGTCTAATCGCAGCTTTTGGCACGCGTTCTCCTCCCCATGAGCTCTTCCGTCCCCGACCTTTCCGCGATCGCCGGTGCGCTGGCCGATGCCGCCGCCGCCCAGTCGATGCGCTACTTCCGCACGCCGCTGGACATCATCACCAAGGCCGACGAAAGCCCGGTCACGCTGGCCGACCGCGCCGCCGAGACGGCCATGCGCGAGATCCTCGGCGCGCGCGTGCCCGCCGACGGCATCTTCGGCGAGGAGCATGGCCCCGAGCGGCTCGACGCCGACCGCATCTGGGTGCTCGACCCGATCGACGGCACGCGCAGCTTCATCACCGGCTCGCCGCTGTGGGGCACGCTCATCGGCGTGCTGCAGGGCGGGCGCGTGGTGCTGGGCATGGTCGACATGCCGGTGCTGAAAGAACGCTGGATCGGCGAGGCCGGCAAGGGCGCCACGCGCGACGGCCAGCCCGTGCGCGTGAGCGGCTGCACCGAGATCGCCAAGGCCCGCATCGTGACCACCTCGCCCGACATCTTCTCGCCGGCCGACTGGAGCGCCTTCGATCGCCTGAGCCGCCAGTGCGCGATGCGCCGTTTCGGCGGCGACTGCTACGGCTACGCGCAGCTCGCGGGCGGCACCATCGACCTCGTGGTCGAGACGGGGCTGCAGCCCTACGACTTCCTGGGCCCGGCGGGTTTGATCGAGGCCGCGGGCGGCGTCGTCACCGACTGGGAGGGCCGGCCGCTGGGGCTGAACCCCGACCAGCGCGTGATCGCGGCAGCCACACCCGAACTTCACCGACAAGCCCTGGCCGTGCTGGCGGCCTAGACTGTCTGCATGTTCCGCTGGCTGATCGTCGTCGTCCTGGCGCTGGTGCTCATGAGCGGCCTGACCGCCTGGCTGCGCCGCTTCGGCTTCGGACGGCTGCCCGGCGATTTCGAGTTTCGCGCCTTCGGCCGCGACTGGCAGCTGCCGATCGCGAGCACGGTGGTGCTCAGCATGATCGCGGCGCTGGTCGCGCGGCTGCTCTGAGCACGGCGCGGCGACGACTGAGAAAGAAGAGAACCCCGCAATGAGAGCCTGCGTAGACATCGGCGGCACCAAGGTCGCCGTGAGCCTTTCCGCTTCGAGCGACGCGCCGCTGATCGGCCGCCGCAGCGAGCCCACCGCCAAGACCGGCAGCAACGACGCCGTGGCGGTGCAGATCCTGCGGCTCATCGACGAGGTGTGCGCGGAGCAGGGCATCGACCCGGCCAGCATCGACCGCGTGGGCGTGTCGTCGACCGGGCCCTTCGAGCTGCACGACGGCATGGTCGAGCTGGCCACGCCCAACATCTGCGGCGGCATCGCCGGCCCCTCGCGCGGGCTGCCCAACAACTGGATGACGGCCATCGTCGAGGCGCCGCTGGCGCGCCGCTTCGCCCGCGTGCGCGTCGAGAACGACGCCGTGGCCGCGCTCGAGGCCGAGCGCCACTGGGGCGCGCTGAAGGGGCTCGACAACTGTGCCTACGCCACCTGGAGCACGGGCGTGGGCGTGGGCCTGTGCGTGGACGGCAAGGCGCTGCGTGGCAAGAACGGCAACGCCGGCCATGCGGGCCACAGCTTCGTGGTCGACGACGACAGCGGCGCGCTGTGCGGCTGCGGCAACCTGGGCGACGTGGAAGCGCTGGCCGGCGGCAATTCGATCGCGCACCGCTTCGGCCAACCCGCGGCCGATCTGTTCACGGCCGCCGCGGCCGGTGACGCCGCCGCCCTCGAGAAGGCCGACGCGCTGTGCCGCGTGATCGGCCGCATGCTCTACAACCTGGTCATCACGCTCGACCTGCAGCGCATCAGCCTGGGCGGCAGCGTGTTCTGGCACCACCGCGACTTCGTGCTGCCGCGGCTGCAGGCGCAGGTCGACGGCAAGCTGCCGCCGCTCACGCGCGGCGTGTTGCTGGTGCCCGCCGGACTCGGCGACAAGGTGGGCGACTACGCGGCCCTGGCGCTGCTGGACTGAGCCGCGGCGCGCGGCGATCGCACCAGCGCGGCTGGCTGGTTCTTCTGCGCCGCGCAGCCTTCTTCGACGATCCGCCCGAGCCGGCGCAGCCCCGCGTCGACCGCTTCGCTGAAGGGCCAGCCGCAGTTGATGCGCAGGTAGTGGTCGAAGCGCGAGGCGTTCGAGAACTGCGCGCCCGGCGCCACCAGCATGTGCTCGCGCAGGGCCGCCTCGAACACCGCCACCGACGACAGCCGATCGGGCAGCTCCACCCACAGCTGGAAGCCGCCGCGCGGCAGGTTCAGCCGCGTGCCGGCCGGGAAGTAGCGGGCGATGGCGTCGGCCGTCTGGTCGCGCTGCGTGTGCAGGCGTTCGCGCAGCCGTCGCAGGTGGCGGTCGTAGCCGCCGCTGGCAATGATCTCGCCCGCGGCGATCTGCGCCAGTGCCTCGTTGTTGCGCGTCTGCGCGTACTTGAGCATCTCGACCTGCGCGTGCCAGCGCCCGGCCGTGATCCAGCCCAGCCGCAGGCCCGGCGCCAGCACCTTGTGCAGCGAGGCGCAGTACACCACGTTGCCCGTGCGGTCCCAGGACTTGATGGCGCGCGGCGGCACCTCGGTTTCCACCAGGTCGCTGTAGGTGTCGTCCTCGACCAGCGCGATGCCGTGGCTTTCGCACAGCTGCACCAGCCGCTGCTTGTGGGCGTCGGGCATCACGCTGCCGATGGGGTTCTGCAGGTGCGGCACCACCACCACGGCCTTGATGTCGTCGTAGGTGTGGATGGCCAGGTCGAGCGCCTCCAGCGAAATACCGGTCTGCGGGCTGGTCGGAATCTCCAGCCCGCGCAGGCCCAGGCTCTCGAGCACCTGCAGCAGGCCGTAGAAGGTGGGCGACTCGACGGCCACGGTGTCGCCGGGCTTGGCGATGGCGCGCAGCGCGAGGTTCAGCGCCTCGATGCAGCCGTTGGTGACCAGCACGTCGTCGGGCGCCACCGTCATGCCCACGCGCAGGTTGCGCTGGGCCACGACCTGGCGGAACTGCTCATGGCCTTTTTGCGAGGAGGCCGTGGTCAGCAGCTCGGGGCGCTGGCGCAGCGCGCGCGTCATGGCGTTGCGCAGCGCCTCGGCGGGGTAGAGCTCGGGGGCGGCGCGCGAGATCGCGAAGTTGAGCTTCACGTCGTTGAGGCGCCCGCGCGCCATGAAGTTGGCCATGCGCGTGCGCATGTTGACGAACTGCGCCGGGTCGGGCGGCAGGCCGGACACGGGTTCTTCCATGGCCGCGATGGCCAGCCGCTGCGGGCGGCGCACGAAGTAGCCGGAGCGGTCGCGCGCCTCGACCCAGCCTTCGCTTTCCATGGCGCGGCACACCTGCAGCGCGGTCGAGAGGCTGATGTCGTGCAGCCGCATCAGGCTGCGCAGCGAGGGGAGCTTGTCGCCGGCCTTGAGCGAACCGGCGTGGATCGCGTCCACGTAGTGCGCCGCGAGCTGGCGGTAGAGCGGTAGCGAGTCCATGGGTCGATGTTCCCCGCATCGGGCATCCGAAAACAGATGCAGTTGACTGGGAAAAAGACCATAACAGATGGCGTGGCGGCCCGGCTGTTCCGGTTGCAATAGCCACCGGGTGTGCCTGTTTTTCGGGCGGCGGAATTCCTACGATGAACCCTCATCCACCCGAGGTCCGCCATGATCACCACCCTGTCCGAAGCCCCCGATTCCATCGTCCTCGAACCCGGCCAGTCGCTGCGCACCGCCGTCGACGCGGGCGCCTGGCTGCAGCTGGCCGAGGGCCGCGCTCGCGTGGTGTCGCCGCCGGGCTGGCTGGGCGAGACGGTGTTCATGACCGAGACGCTGCTCGGCGAGGGCGACATGCACTGCGTGCCGCAGGGCGGGTGGATCGAGGTGTCGGCGGTGACGGCGGTGCACCTGCGGGTGCATGCGCCCCAGCGCGCGGCCCGGGCCACGGCGCCGGTGGCGGCGCGGCCGGTGATGCGCTTCGTGCGCCTGCTGACGGGGTGGTGAGGTCCGGGGCAGGGCGCCTGCCCCGAACAAGCGCCCAAAGGCGCCTTCAGTTCTTCGGCAACTTCTGCGGCCGCTTCCAGTTCGCGAAGCTGACCTGCTTGCCCCGCGCCACGGTCAGCGCGCCGGGCTCGGTCGACTTGTTCACCGTCGAGCCGCCGCCGATGGTGCCGCCCGCGCCGATCGTCACCGGTGCCACGAGCACGCAGTTGCTGCCCACGTGCACGTCGGCCTCGATCACGGTGCGGTGCTTGTTGGCGCCGTCGTAGTTGGCCGTGATGCTGCCCGCGCCGTAGTTCACGCGCTCGCCCACCGTGGCGTCGCCCAGGTAGGCCAGGTGGTTGGCCTTGGCGCCCGCCGCCAGCGTGGAGTTCTTGACCTCGACGAAGTTGCCGATGTGCACCTCGGCGCCCAGTTGGGCACCGGGCCGCAGCCGCGCAAACGGCCCGACCAGCGCGCCCGCGCCCACCGTCACGCCGGCCTTCTCGCCGTCGATGTGGGTGAAGGGATGGATCACCGCACCCGCTTCGATGCGCACGTTGGCGATGACGCAGTTCGCGCCGATGCGTACGCCTTCGCCCAGCGACACCGTGCCTTCGAACACGCAGTTGACGTCGATGTCGACGTCGGCGCCGCAGCTCAGCGTGCCGCGCAGGTCGAAGCGCGCCGGGTCGGCCAGGCGCACGCCCTGTTCCATCAGCGCGTTGGCCTGGCGCAGCTGCCAGGCGCGTTCCAGCGCCGCGAGCTGGGCCGGGCTGTTGATGCCCGCCACCTGCAGCGCGTCGGTCGTGACATGCGCTACCACCGGCACGCGGTCGTCGGCCGCGAACTTCACGATGTCGGTCAGGTAGTACTCGCCCTGGGTGTTCTTGTTGTCCAGGCGCGCGAGCCAGCCTTTGAGCAGCCGCGCGGGCGCGGCCATCACGCCGCTGTTGATCTCGCGCACGGCGCGCTGCGCCTCGGTGGCGTCCTTGTGCTCGACGATGGCCGTCACCTCGCCGCCGGCACGGGTGCGGATGATGCGGCCGTAGCCCGTGGGGTCGTCGAGTTCGATGGTCAGCAGCGCGAGCCGCTCGCCGCCGCTGGCGGCGATGAGGGTGCGCAGCGTGTCCTCGGCGATGAGCGGCACGTCGCCCGAAAGGATCACCACGGTGCCGTCGTCCGGCAGCAGCGGCGTGGCCTGCTGCACGGCGTGGCCGGTGCCCAATTGGGGCTCCTGGCGCGCGAAGCCGAGCGCGGCGGCGTTCACGGCCGTGGCCTTGATCGCGGTCTCGACCTGCTCGGCGCCGTGGCCTGTCACGACCACGACATGGCGCGCGCCGATGCGCGCGGCGGTGTCGGTCACATGGGCCAGCAAGGCGCGGCCGGCCAAACGATGCAACACTTTGGGCAGCTTGCTCTTCATGCGCGTGCCCTTGCCGGCCGCCATGATGACGACGTCGACCGGTCCCTGGTTGCTCTGCTGCGGAGTCTGATTCATGCGCTTTTCTTCCCGGATTCGTTGTGCTGGACTGGCCCGAATTATCGGTGTGCTGCTGCTGGCCGCTGCCCTGGGGGCTTGCAGCGCGGTCAAGCTCGCCTACAACAACCTGCCCGAGCTGAGCTACTGGTGGCTCGACGGCTACTTCGACTTCGACGGCGCCCAGACCCCCAAGGTGCGCGACGAACTCGCCCAGCTGCTGGCCTGGCACCGCCAGAACGAGCTGCCGCGCATCATCGGCCTGCTGCAGGAGGCCCAGGGCCTGGCGAGCGCCGAGGTGACGCCGGCCCAGGCCTGCCAGCTGGCCGACCGGGTCCGCGAGCGCCTGCTCGCCGTCACCGAGCGCGCGGAGGCCGCCAGCGCCGAACTCGCGCTGAGCCTGAGCGACGCGCAGCTGCAGCAGCTCGAACGCAAGTACGCGAAGAACAACACCGACTACCGCAAGGACTGGCTCGACCGCAGCCCCGCGCAGGTGCAGGACAAGCGCTACGACCAGTTCCTCGAGCGCCAGGAAGACTTCTACGGCCGCCTCACGGCCGAGCAGCGCGCGCTGCTGCGCCAGCAGGTGGCGCAGTCGGTGTTCAGCCCGAAGCTGGCGTACGAGGAGCGACGCCAGCGCCAGCAGGAGGCGCTGGTGCTGCTGCGCGGCTTCCAGGGCGGCAACGGCGGCCCGCGCGCGTCGCCGGCCGAGGCTCGCGCCGCGCTGCATGCCTACATCCAGCGCATCGCCGATCCGCCGCCCGGCCCCTGGCGCGACCAGCAGCAGGCGCTGCTGCAGGAAGGCTGCCGCAACCTGGCGGCGCTGCACAACACCACCAGCGCCACGCAGCGCGAGCAGGCGGTGCGGCGGCTGCAGGCCTACCAGGGCGACCTGCGGCAGCTGGTGGCCGCGCGCTGAGGCAGGCGGCGCCTTCAGATCATCGGCACCGGCCGCATGGGGCGCTCGAAGTAGTCGCCCAGCGTTTCGAGCGCATGCGGCTCCAGGATGCGCAGCCAGCCGCCGTCGAGCTTGTACAGGCCCAGGCGCTGCAAGCGCCGCATCGTCTTGTTGGTGTGCACCAGCGACAGCCCCAGCGCGTCGGCGATGTGCTGCTGGTTGAACGGAAACTCCACCCAACCGTCGCGCACCATGCCCACGCGCTGGGCGCGCCGGTACAGGTGCATGAGCAGCATGGCCACGCGCTCGCCGGCGTTGCGGCGCCCGGCGGTGACGAGGTGGTCGTCCACCAGCTTTTCCTCACGCGCGGCCAGCCAGGTGATGTCGTAGCCGAGCCGGGGCTGGGTCTGGAACAGCGCCCACAGCCGCTCGCGGGCGAAGGCGCACAGTGTGGCGTCGGTCACGGCCTCGACGCCGTGGGTCTGGCCGTCGGCAAACTCGTCCTGCAGGCCGATGAAGTCGCCGGGCAGCAGAAAACCCAGGATCTGCCGCCGGCCGTCGCTCAGGGTCTTGTAGCGAAAGGCCCAGCCCGCGTAGAGCGTGAACAGCTGCGGGCTGGCGCGGTGCTCGTCGACGATGGTGCCGCCCGCCTCGACACGCCGGGTGCCGCTGCGAAAGGACTGGATCGCCTCCAGCTGCTGCGCCGTCACCGGCAGGAAGGCCTCCAGGCGCCGCAGCGCGCAGTGTTCGCAGGGGTTCGCACCCTGCGGCGGGGAGGCGGCAACGGGGTAGTCCTCGAACTTCACGCCGCACTATAGGCTGGCGGGGCTATGTCTTTTGACATTTCGAGGCGCAGGATGGCCCCCTAGACTCGAAACGATGTCCCCTTCTTGCACCGCATGACACAAGAACAAGCCTCTGCAGAACTCCTGTACGAATTCCTCTATTGCAGCCTGCTCGCCCCCGACCTGCCGCCCGCCACCGTGGGCGCGATCGTCACCCAGGCCCGCGCGCGCAATGCCGAGGACGGCATCTCCGGCCTGCTGGTGTTCGACGGCCAGTGCTTCTGCCAGCATTTCGAGGGGCCGCACGAGGCGGTGCAGGCGCTGATGGCGCGGCTGCAGCGCGATCCGCGCCACGTGGCGCTCGTGGTGGTCCACGACGGCCCGCTGGCCGCCCGGCGCTACAGCGGGTTTGCGATGGGCCTGGCCGAATGCGAAGGCCCCGACCCGGTCTCGGGTCTGCGGGCCCTGCGCGGCGAGGCGGCGCTGGCGCACTTCCTGGCGCTGCGCGCCAGCTTCGACATCAGCACCTGACCGGCTGACCGATTTGACCGATTGAAAACGACGGGCAAAGAAAAAGGCGGCCGAAGCCGCCTTTGTTCAGAAGAGCCGGGAGTGCAGGCGGTCGGTCAGACCGGGTCCCACACGTAGGTGGCACCGTAGCCATCCCAGGCTTCCATGACGATGCGCTGGCCGGCGGCCACGGTGAGCGATTCGCCCGGGGCCAGCACGATGTCTTCGCTGGGGCCGTGGGCGGTGGCGTCGGGCGTGACCCACACGCGGCCCTGCTTGACGCGCAGCACGCTCGCCGACCGCGCCTTCAGGCTCATCGCCTCGCCGGGCGCAATCTGCCAGGCGCCACGGCGCACGGCCGGCGGAATGGCCGCGGTGCGGGTGGAACGGGACAGGGAAGCGAGCGATTCGTTGGTGCAGACGGCGGTGGACATGATGAGGACTCCTTGGCTGATCCGAAGCGCCTTTGACAGACAGAGAGGTTGGCGCAGTTCGGGAATGAATGATCGTTTTTGCGGCCTTGGAGGTCCAATGAAAACGAGGTAGCCTACTGATGCGATTCCCGCATCAATCAACTGGGCGCCGGGAACGCACACCAAAGTCATACCCATGCAACATTCGCAAACCCACCTGCGCTCCCGCCCGATCTCCGCGGGGCACCTGCGGGCCTTCGAGGCGGTCGCGCGGCACCTCAATTTCCGCGCGGCGGCCGAGGAAATGGCGCTCACCCAGTCGGCCGTGAGCCGGCAGATCCAGTCGCTCGAAGAGGAAGTGGGCGTGTCGCTGTTCCTGCGCCACACGCGGGCCGTGGAGCTGACCAGCGCCGGGGCGCAGCTGCTGCTGTCGGTGCAGCAGGCGCTGCCGCGCATCGACATGGCGGTGCGGCAGATTCGCCAGAGCGCGGGGCGCAAGAGCGTGGCGCTCACCACCTTTGCCTCGTTCGCCTCGATGTGGCTGATCCCGCGGCTGGAAGCCTTCCAGCGCGACAACCCCGAGATCGACATCCGCATCGACGCCAGCGACATCGCGGTCGACCTCGACGTGGCCGACGTGGACATCGCGCTGCGCTACGGCCCGCCCGAAGGCATGCCGCCCGGCGCCGTGCGGCTGTTCGGCGAGACGCTGACGCCGGTGGCGAGCCCGTGGCTCATCAAGAGCAACCCGCCGATCAAGACGCCGGCCGACATCGCCCGCTTCACGCTGATCGAGGCGGGCGACGCGCACCGCACGCACCTGGAATGGCTCACGTGGCGGCGCTGGTTCGAAGTGAACGGGCTGGAGCGCGCGCAGCCCAAGCGCTGGCTCTATTTCAACTATGCCTACCAGATGGTGCAGGCCGCGCTCACGGGCCAGGGCCTGGTGCTGGCGCGCAGTTCGCTCATTGCCGAAAGCCTGGCCAACGGCGACCTGATCGAGGTGCTGCCGCAGCACCGGCTGGATTCACCGATGGCCTACTGGCTCATCTCGGGGCCGCGCAATGCGCTGCGGCCCGAGATCAAGGCCTTTTCCGACTGGCTGGAGGCGCAGGCCGTGACCACGCGCCAGACCATCGGCGAGGTGCCCGACCCCGACACGGTGGACAACCTCGATTGATAGAAAGGATTTGTCCCTTCCAGGAACACCGCGGAACCGGCTTTGCCGGGCCGCTGGTGTTGCCCCCGGTGAGGGGGTTGGCGAAGCGACACGAAGTGCGCGCAGCCTGGGGGAGAGTCAAGTGACTGGCCAGACGACGCCGTTGTCGTTCAGGATGGCATCGAGCGGCAGGTCGTGCGCTTCGGGCTCGAAGTCTTCGAGGAAACCGTTCGTGAAGCCCAGCCCCACCGTGAAAGGCCGGGGCTCGAGCGCCGCCAGCGTGCGGTCGTAGAAACCGCCGCCGTAGCCCAGCCGGTAGCCGCCCGCGCTGTAGCCCACGCAGGGCACGAACAGCAGGGTCGGCACGATCAGCTCGGTGTCCTTGGGCTTGGGAATGCCGTAGGCGTCTTCTTCCATCTGGCAGCCCGGGTACCAGGCATGGAAGGTGAGCGTCTTGTGAACTTTGTCGATCACCGGCAGTCCGATGCGGCGGCGCTGCGTTTCTTCCATGAGTTCGCCGTCTTCCTTCCAGCGATGCAGTGCGGGCAGCGGGTCGAACTCGCCCTTGATCGGCCAGTAGGCGCCGATCACGGTGTCGGGCCGGCCGACCAGCCAGATCCGCATCACGCGCTGCAACAGGTCGGCCCGCGCAAGGCGGTCGGGCAGCGCCAGCCGCTGCTCGATGAGCGCCTTTCGCAGTTGACCCTTCAGAAAACTCGCCGTGGCCGAGGTGTCGGCATCCTTTGACTTGTCCATAATCCCCCGATGCAGTTCCCAAGCATTTTGGCATCCGCGCGCGCTCGTCAGCGTCGCGGCGCGCCCGCCCTGGTTTTTTCCGCCGTTCTCGCACTCGCCGCGCTGCTGTCGCAACAGCCCGCCGCCGCGCAGAACAACACCAACGACGACGTGCTGGTCCAGATGAAGCAGGCCTTCCAGCGCGGCGACAAGGCCCGTCTCACGGCCCTGCTGCCGCAGGCGCGCGGCCACGCACTCGAACCCTGGGCCGCCTACTGGGAGCTCAAGGCCCGCCTGCAGGAGGCCGCGCCCAACGAGGTGCAGGACTTCTACGCGCGTTACCCCAACACCTACCAGGAAGACCGCCTGCGCAACGACTGGCTGCTGCTGCTCGGCCAGCGCCGCGACTGGGACGGCTTTGCCGCCAACATCGCCGGCTTCCGCATGGGCGACGACGCCCAGGTGCGCTGCTACGCGGTGCTGGTCGACACGCTGCGCACCGGCACGGCCACGCAGGCGCAGGCCGACGAGGTGCGCCGCAACTGGTTCGCGCAGAAGGACAGCGACGACGGCTGCCTCACCGCCGCCGACCGCATGGTCGCGGCCCGCCTGATGACGACCAACGACGCCTGGAAGAAGGCGCGCCTGGCCATCGAGGCCAACCGGCCCGCCGCCGCGCGTGGTGCCGTCACCATCGCCGCGCCCGACGCGCTGCCGCTGTTCGAAGAGGTCAACGCCAGCGCCGCCAAGTTCCTCACCGGCCGCGCCTTCGTGGCCGCCAAGTCGCGCAAGGAACTGGTGGTGCTCGCGCTCATCAAGATCGCGGTGGCCGATCCCGACCAGGGCGCCGCGCAGCTCGACGGCAAGTGGGGCCCGATGCTCTCCGCCGAAGAGCGCAACTGGGTCTGGGGCACCATCGGCCGCGCGGCCGCGAACAAGCTCTCGCCGATGGCCGTGAGCTACTTCGGCAACGTCACGAAGAACAGCGACCTGTCCGACGACATGCTCGGCTGGCGCGTGCGCGCCGCCCTGCGCGCCAGCCAGTGGAAAGACGTCGCACCCGCCATCAACGCCATGAGCGACGCCGCCCAGCAAGACCCGATCTGGGTCTACTGGAAGGCCCGCGCACTGAGCAGCGCCGGCGGCGACGAGCGCCGCGCCCAGGCCCGCGAGCTGTACACCAGCATCGCCGGCACGCGCGGCTTCTATGAAATGCTGGCGCTCGAAGAACTGGGCCAGCGCGTTGTCGCGGCCACCCGGCCTGCGCCGCTCACGCCCGAAGAAAAGAACGCCGCGCGCACCAACCCCGGCTTGCAGCGCGGCCTGCAGGCCATCGGCATGGGCCTGCGTTCCGAAGGCACGCGCGAGTGGAACTACGCCACCAACCTGCACGACAAGGGCGGCATGGACGACCGCGCCCTGTTGGCCGCCGCCGACCTTGCCTGCCAGCGCGAGGTGTGGGACCGCTGCATCAACACCAGCGAGCGCACCAAGGGCGTGATCGACGTCGAGCAGCGCTTTCCCATGCCCTTCCACGACACGGTGCTGCGCAAGAGCCAGGACATCGGCCTGGACCCGGCCTACGTCTACGGCCTGATCCGCCAGGAAAGCCGCTTCATCATGGACGCGCGTTCGGGCGTCGGCGCCTCGGGCCTGATGCAGGTCATGCCCGCCACGGCGCGCTGGACCGCCCGCAAGATCGGCTTGACCGACTTCACGCCCGGCCAGATCAACGACCGCGAAACCAACATCACCATCGGCACCAACTACCTGAAGCTCGCGCTCGACGACTTCGACGGTTCGATGGCGCTGGCCGCCGCGGCCTACAACGCCGGCCCGGGCCGCCCGCGCAACTGGCGCAACGGCCCGGTGATCGACGCGGCCATCTGGGCCGAGAACGTGCCCTTCAACGAGACGCGCGACTACGTGAAGAAGGTGCTGGCCAACACCACCAACTACGCGGCCATCATCAGCGGCAAGCCGCAGTCGCTGAAGGAGCGCCTGGGCCGTGTGGGCCCGCGCAACGCCAACGAGCCCGAGCCCAACAAGGACCTGCCCTGACATGAGCTGGCGCGACGAGGTGCTCGACACCGTCGCGTCCGAATTCTCGGACGCGGGAGACGTCGCGCAGCTCACGCGCATCTCGGTGCGGCTGCTCTTGGCGGCCGTGCTGGGTTTCCTGCTCGGCTTCGAGCGCGAGCAGCAGGGCAAGGCGGCCGGCGTGCGCACCCACATGCTGGTGGCCATCGGCTCGGCGCTGTTCGTGCTGATCCCGCAGCAGACCGGCATCGTGCCGGCCGACATGAGCCGCGTGATCCAGGGGCTGGTGGCCGGCGTCGGCTTCCTGTGCGCCGGCACCATCCTCAAGCAGGGCAAGGACGAATCCCACGTGCAGGGCCTCACCACCGCCGCCGGACTGTGGATGACGGCCGCCATCGGCATGGCCTGCGGGCTCGGCCGCGAGGTCACGGCCGTGTTCAGCGCACTGCTGGCGCTCGCGGTGCTGTCGCTGGTGCCGCGCCTCGTGGGCCTGATCGAGCGCGTCGTGAAGCCCTCGCCGGACACGAACGCCTCCGGCCCGCGCGTGATCGTCCCGCCCGAATCCCGCCAGGACGGCGACCGCTGAAGCGGCCTGCATCAATTCGCGCCGCCTTCGTCATCAATCGCAGCCCGCCGCCCGGCTAGCATCGACGGCTTTGCCCCGCATTCCCGCACTGACCCGGAGACCCAGATAGATGTCCAAGCTCTACATCGGCAACAAGAATTACTCGTCGTGGTCCATGCGCCCCTGGGTGCTCATGACCCAGGCCGGCATTCCCTTCGAGGAGGTGATGGTGCGCTTCGATTCGTTCGATGCCACCTCGCAGTTCAAGCACGTGATCGGCGCCATCAACCCCGTGGCCAAGGTGCCGGTGCTGGTCGACGGCGACCTGGCCATCTGGGACACCCTCGCCATCGCCGAGTACCTGGCCGAGCGCTTCCCCGAGAAGCAGCTGTGGCCCCAGGGCGTGGCCGAGCGGGCCCGCGCGCGCAGCATCTGCGCCGAGATGCACTCGGGTTTCACCAACCTGCGCGGCAACTGCCCGATGAACATCGAGGCCTCGCTGCCCGAGGTGGGCGCGCGGCTTCTGGCCGAACAGCCCGGCGTGCAGGAAGACCTCGACCGCATCGTGCAGATGTGGACCGAGCTGCTCGAGACGCACGGCGGCCCGATGCTGTTCGGCGCCTTCACCATCGCCGACGCCTTCTTCGCGCCGGTGGGCATGCGCATCCGCGGCTACGGCCTGCCGGTGCCGCCGGCCATCGATGCGTACATCGCGCGCGTGGCGGCCCTGCCGGGCGTCGCCGCGTGGATCGCGGGCGCCCTGGCTGAAAAGACCTTCGTGGCTTTCGACGAGCCCTATCGCACTTCACGCGACTGAGGCCCGCCGGACCTCATCAGAACCGGTACGTCGCCGCCAGGTAGGTGACGATCGGGTTCAGCTTCAGGCTCGCCTCGCTGCGCGCCACCGGCAGGCCGGTGATGCTGGTCGTGGTGAGCTTGGCCTTGGTCTTCAGCGGGATGTAGGACACCGAGAACGACACGCCCCAGTGCTTGTCGAACTGGTAGGCCACGCCGGCGTTGAGCACGGGCGCGAACGAGCTGTCGAGCTTGGCCGTGGTGTTCACCGAAGACGGACGCACGTGGAACTGGCTGGCCAGCGCGCCTTGCAGGTTCGAGGTGAGCTTCACGTCGCTGTACCAGACGTAGGTGGCACCCAGGCCCACGAACGGACGGAAGGCGTCGTTGCCTTCGTTGAAGTAGTACTTGGCCAGCACGGTCGGACTCCACTGGCGGGCCTGGCCGAGTTCGCCCACGCGCGCCAGCGTGCCGCTGCCGTTGAGCTTGAACTTGGGCGGCACGCCGAGCACGCCCTCGACGGCCCAGTGGGGGTCGATGAAATACGCGACGTTCAGGCCCAGCGTGTCCGAGTTGGTGACGCTCGCGCCCGAGCCGGCCAGCACGCTGTGCACGGGCGAGGTCACGGTCAGCGGCTTGCTCGAATCCTGCGGCGACAGGTGGAACCAGCCGGTGCCGACGACCCAGTCGCCCGCGTTCTGCGCCAGGGCGCTGCCCGATGCCAGGACCCCGAGTGCCGCCAATGCCAACGATGCTGTTGTTGTGAGTTTCTTCATAGCTGTGAATGCTCCTTGGGTGTTGAAAACAGCCCCGCGCACGGGGGCACCGGCCAGCGACCGGTGCTTCGCGCGATGCGGATTTACGAACGGTCGTTCGCATCGCTCGGCGATTATCGAACGACCGTTCTTTTTGTGCAGGGAGAGTATCCCTACACTGCACTCATGAACATTTTTCTCGTCGGCGGTGCACTGCGCGACCGGCTGCTGGGCCGCCCCGTGTCCGACCACGACTGGCTGGTGGTGGGCGCCACGCCCGAGGCCATGGTGGCGCGCGGCTACCTGCCCGTGGGGCGCGATTTCCCCGTGTTCCTGCATCCGCGCACGCGCGAGGAATACGCGCTGGCCCGCACCGAGCGCAAGAGCGCGCCGGGCTACCGCGGCTTCGTCGTGCATGCGGCGCCCGACGTCACGCTGGAGCAGGACCTGGCGCGGCGCGACCTGACCGTCAACGCCATCGCGCTGCCCGCCGAGCACGTGGGCGCCGACGGCAGCTTCGACCCTCGCCCCGAAACCCTGGCCGACCCCTTCCACGGCCAGCGCGACCTGCGCGACAAGGTGCTGCGCCACGTGACCGACGCCTTCCGCGAAGACCCGGTGCGCATCCTGCGCGTGGCGCGCTTTGCCGCGCGTTTCGACGACTTCACCGTCGCGCCCGAAACCATGGCGCTCATGCGCGAGATGGTCGCGGCCGGCGAGGTCGATGCGCTGGTGCCCGAGCGCGTGTGGCAGGAGCTCGCGCGCGGCCTGATGGAAACGCGCCCCTCGCGCATGTTCGAGGTGCTGCGCGACTGCGGCGCGCTCGCCGTGCTGCTGCCCGAGGTCGACCGGCTCTGGGGCGTGCCGCAGCCGGCGCAGCACCACCCCGAGATCGACACCGGCGTGCACCTGATGATGGTGCTCGACACCAGCGCGCGGCTGGGCGCCACGCTGCCCGTGCGCTTCGCCTGCCTGATGCACGACCTCGGCAAGGGCACCACGCCGGCCGACATGCTGCCGCGCCACATCAACCACGAGCTGCGCAGCGTCGACCTGCTGCAGGCCGTGTGCGAACGCTGGCGCGTGCCGGTGGAGCTGCGCGAGCTGGCCGAGGTGGTGGCGCGCGAGCACGGCAACATCCACCGCAGCGGCGCGCTCGACGCGACGCCGCTGGTGCGCCTGCTGGAGCGCTGCGACGCCTTCCGCAAGCCGGCGCGCTTCGCCGAGGCGCTGCTGGCCTGCGAATGCGACGCGCGCGGGCGGCTCGGCTTCGAAGACACGGCCTACCCGCAGCGTCCGCGCCTGCTCGCCGTGCTCGCGGCGGCCCAGGCCGTGGCCACCGACGTGGTGGCGCGCGAGGCGCAGCAGGCCGGCGCCACGGGGCCGCGCATCGGCGAGGCGATCCACCGGGCGCGCATTGCGGCCGTGAAGGCCTCCTTGCCCGCCACGGCCGACTGAATCCCCGCCATCGGCGCACGCCGGGACTTTGGCCGACACGCGCCGCGTGCGAGCCGTGCTATGGTTTTTCCCAATGCCAAAGTCCTCCAGCAGCAACGCCCAGTTGCCACCTCCGCCGGGCCGGGACGCCGCCCTTTTTCTCGACTTCGACGGCACGCTGGTCGGCCTCGCCGCCACGCCTGAAGCCATCGAGGTGCCGCCCGCCCTCGTGCCCCTGCTGAGCGACCTGCGCGACCTGCTCGGCGGCGCGCTCGCCGTGGTGTCGGGGCGCCAGATCGATGCCATCGATCGTTTTCTCGCGCCGCTGCGGCTGCCCGCGGCCGGCGAGCACGGCGTGCAGCGGCGCGATGCCAAAGGCGGCATGCAGGAGCAGCGCCCGCCCGACCTCGTGCCGATCCTGGACGTGGCCAACGAACTCGCGCGCATCCACGAAGGCCTGCTGGTCGAGCGCAAGCACGGCGCCATCGCGCTGCACTACCGGCTCGCACCGCAGCTGGAGGCCGTGTGCCGCGACGCGATGGCGCGCGCCATCGAAGGCCGTCCGCAGCTCGAGCTCATGCACGGCAAGTTCGTGTTCGAAGTGAAGCCTTCGGGCGTGAACAAGGGCCTCGCCATCGAGGCCTTCATGACCGAAGCGCCGTTCGCGGGCCGCACGCCGGTCTTCGCGGGCGACGACACCACCGACGAGAGCGGCTTCGCCGTCGTGCAGCCGCGTGGCGGCGTCGCGATCAAGGTCGGCGCCGGGCCGAGCCTGGCGCTGCACCGGCTCGAATCGCCGCGCGCGGTCTACGAATGGCTGGTGCAGGCGCGCGACCTGCTGGCCGCGCCTGCCCCCAAGACACCATCACCGAGGAAGCCCGCATGAGCGAACAACAACTGCCGAAGGCTCCGGAGGACCGCGCGGGCAACGCCCTGGCCGGCGCGGCGGGCCCCGACGACCAGGCGCCCGTCGACGCCGCGAAGGTGG
>NZ_BCUS01000068.1 GCF_001591345.1 Variovorax boronicumulans NBRC 103145
GCGTGCTGCTGCAAGGCGACAAGCTCATGGTGCTGCCCGGCGCTGCCGCCAGCGGCTGGCTGGTGTCGGCGCGCGGCGAGGACGACGCCGTGCTGCTGTGGGTGCCGCGCGGCACAGCCGGCGTGAGCGAGACGCTCGTGCCGCTGGTCGATGGCAGCCAGGCAGCCAACCTGCGCTTCGAAGAGGTCGTGCTGCCGGCCGACGCCGTGCTGGCCAGCGGACCGGCCGCGCAGGAGGCGCTGCGCCAGGCGCTCGCGGCCGGACAAATCTTGCAGGCCGCGGAGCTGCTCGGCGCAGGGCAGGCGATGCTGGCGCAGACGCTGGCCTACCTGCGCACGCGTTCGCAGTTCGGCAAGGCCATCGGCAGCTTCCAGGCGCTGCAGCACCGCAGCGTCGACATGTTCATCCACCTCGAGGTGGCGCAGGCCACGCTCAACGAGGTGCTCGCGCTGGCAAGCGACGGCACCTTGCCTTCTGACCGGCTCGAAGCCGAGGCCAGCCGCGTCAACGCGCGGTGCACGGCTGCCGCGCTGCAGGCGTCGCGCGCGGCGGTGCAGCTGCACGGGGCCATCGGCTACACGCAGGAGTGCGATCTGAGCCTGTTCTACAAGCGCGTGCTGTGCCTGTCGGCGTGGCTGGGCAATGCCACGGCGCACCAGCGCCGGCATGCCGCGCTGACCGGCGAGGCCGAGGCCGCTGCGAGCGGTGCCGTGGCCTGGAACGGCGAGTTCCTCGCGCGCACCACCGACTGGTCCGCCATGCCCGAGGCCGAGTTCCGCCGCATGGTGCGCGGCTTTTTGCAGCAGCGCTATCCGGCGCATCTGCGCTACCTGTCGCACCGCGCGCGCTGGAGCGAGATTCGCGAGTGGTACCTCACGCTCTCGGCGCAGGGCTGGGTCGCGCCGGGCTGGCCGCAGTCGCACGGCGGCATGGGCCTGCCGGCGGACAAGCTCATCGCGTGGATCGAGGAGCTGGAGCAGCACGGCGTGGCGCGCGCGCCCGACCAGGGCATCGTGATGATCGGCCCGCTGCTGATCCAGCACGGCACGCCCGAACAGCAGCAGCGCTTTTTGCCGCGCATCCTGAGCGGCGAGCACGTGTGGTGCCAGGGTTATTCGGAACCCAATGCCGGCTCCGACCTGGCCGGCCTGCGCACAGAGGCGGTGGCGGGGCGCGACGCGCAGGGCGATCACTTCGTCGTCAACGGCCAGAAGATCTGGACCACGCTCGCGCAGGACGCCAACCACATCTTCATGCTCGTGCGCACCGACAAGGGCGCGCGCAAGCAGGAGGGCATCAGCTTCCTGCTGTGCGACCTGCGCACGCCGGGCGTCACGGTGCGGCCGATCCACACGCTGGCGGGCGAGCCCGAGTTCTGCGAGGTGTTCTTCGACAACGTGCGCGTGCCGGCCGACCAGCTCGTGGGCCGGCTGCACGGCGGCTGGACGATTGCGAAGGCGCTGCTGGGCTTCGAGCGCATCTTCCTGGGCAGCCCCAAGCAGTCGCAGTACGCGCTGGGCCAGCTGGCGCGACTCGGGCAGGCGCGGCGCCTGTTTGCCGACCCGGTGTTCGCGCAGCGCTTCGCGGCGCTGCGCCTCGACGTGCTCGACCTGTCGGCCGCCTACACGGGCTTTGCCGACATCGTGCGTGCGGGCAAGCCGCTGCCCGCGTCGGTGTCGCTGCTGAAGATCTGGGCCAGCGAGACCTACCACCGCATCGGTGCCTTGCTGGTCGAGGCCGGCGAAGAGCAGGGCGCGGTCGCGGGCGACCAGGTGCTCGACGGGCAGAGCTTCAACGTGCTCTCGCCGCTCATCGGCTCCACCGCCGCCATGATCTACGGCGGCACGAACGAGATCCAGCGCAACATCCTCGCGCGACAGGTCTTGGACTTGCCCGTATGAGGCTTACCCCTAGTCTTCGCGCACTTCGTGTCGCTACGCCAACCCCCTTCCAGGGGGCAACACCAGCGGCCCGGCAAAGCCGGTTCCGCGGTGTTTCGCGAACGAGCCACTTCGTTCGCGTCTTGAACCGAGTTTGAAGATCAAAAATGGAGACAACGCTCATGCAATCCCTCGACCTCTTTTCGCGCCGCCAGCTCATGGCCGCGCTGGCGGGCGGCGCGGCGCTGGCCGCATTGCCGCACCGTGCCTTCGCGCAGCAGCCGCTGCCGCCGCTCATCAAGCTGGTGGTCGGCTATTCGGCCGGCGGGCCGGTGGACGGCGCCGCGCGCCTGCTCGCGCCCGCGCTGGGCCAGGAGCTGGGCACGCAGGTGATCGTGGACAACCGGCCCGGCGCCGCCGGTTCGCTCGGCGGCAACGCCGTGGCCAAGGCGCCGCCCGATGGCGCGATGCTGTTCTTCGGCGCGAGCCCGACCATCACCATCAACCCGAACGTGCAGCGCAGCATGCCCTTCGACCCGATGAAGGACCTCACGCCGCTGGCGCCGCTGGTCGACTACACCAACGTGCTGGTGGTCAACAACGACCTGCCGGTGCGCAACGTGGGCGAGCTGCTGGCCTATGCCAAGGCCAAGCCCGGCAAGCTGTTCTACGGCTCGGCGGGCGTGGGCGCGTCGAACCACCTGAGCGGCGCGCTGCTCGAGAAGATGAGCGGCGTGCAGCTCACGCACGTGCCCTACAAGGGCAGCGCCCCGGCGCTGGCCGACGTGATGGCCGGCACCGTGCCGATGATGTTCGACATCATCGCCACCTCGCGGCCCTTCATCCAGTCGGGCAAGTTGCGCGCGCTGGCCGTCACCTCGCGCCAGCGCAACCGCATGCTGCCCGACGTGCCGACCATGATCGAGTCGGGCGTGCCCGGCTATGACGTGGGCGGCTGGTTCGGCCTGTACGGCCCGGCGCGCATGGACCCGGCGCTGGTCGCGCGCGTGAACGCCGCGGCGCAGAAGATGCTGGCGCGCGAAGACATCGCGCACCGCCTGCGCGAGCAGGGCTACGAGGTCTGGGCGGGCGCGCCGGAGGTGCTGGCGACCAAGGGCGTGTCGGACCGCAAGCTGTGGGCGAGCGCGTCCAAGGGCATCGAAGCGGAATAGCCGATGCAGCCCCGCATTCATCACCTGCTCGAAGACCGCGCGGCCCGCACGCCGGATGCGGTGTTCCTCCACGAACTCGATGGCACCACCACCTATGGCGCGCTGCAGGCCATGGTCGAGACCGCCGCGAACGACCTGCTCGCCGCCGGCGTGCGGCCGACCGACCGCGTGCTGCTGGTGGCCGAGAACTGCGCCGCCCACATCGCGCTGCTGCTGGCCTGCAGCCGTGTGGGTGCATGGTCGTGCGGCGTCAACGCGCGCATGTCGCCGGGCGAGATCGCCGCCATCGCCGAGCGCGCCGACGCGCGGCTGTGTGGCTTCACCACCGATGCGTCCGACGCGGCGCGCACGCACGCGCAGCGCGCGTCGGCCGTGCCGGCCACGCTGCCCGGCGTGATGTTCACCGCCGCGCGCGCCGACGCCCGTCCCGAGCCCGATCCGGCGCTGGCCGATGCCGCCGCGATCATCTTCACCTCGGGCACTTCGGGCACGCCCAAGGGCGTGATGGTGTCGCACCGCGGGCTGCTGCACTTCGGCCGCGTGTCGGCGGCGGTGCGTGCGCTCGACACGCGCGACCGCGTCTACGCCTTCCTGCCGATGACCCACATCTTCGGCATCGGCACCGTGCTGATGGCGGCGCTCACGGGCGGGGCCGCGCTGGTGCTGCGCGCCAGCTTCTCGCCGGCCGACATGCTCGAGGCGCTGGCGCACGGGCAGGTGTCGAACCTGCTCGGGCCGCCGACCATGTACGCGCGGCTGCTGGCGCACGTCGAGGCGCAGCAGCTGGCGCCGCGCTTTCCGCAGCTGCGCTATGTGTACACGGGCTCCGCGCCGCTCGACCCGGCGCTCAAGCAGCGCGTGGAGCGGCTGTTCGGCCAGCCGCTGCACTACGGCTACGGCCTGTCGGAGTACGCGGGCTCGGTGTTCCTCACGCGCACCGAGGCGCCGCGCGCCGACACCTCGGCAGGTTATGTGGTCGAGGGCGGCGAGGGGCGCATCGTGACGCCCGAGGGCACCGAAGCGGCCATCGGCGACACCGGCGAGATCTGGCTGCGCGGCCCGGGCCTGATGCTGGGCTACTTCCGCGACGCGGCCGCCACCGCGCAGGTGATGCGCCCTGGCGGCTGGTACGCCACCGGCGACCTCGGCCGCTTCGACGCCGACGGCGCGCTGTTCGTGGTGGGGCGGCTGAAGGAAATGATCATCCGCTCGGGCTTCAACGTGTACCCGGCCGAGGTCGAGGCGGTGATCGGCCGTTTCGCGGGCGTGCACCTGTGCGCCGTGGTCGGCGTGCCCGAGACCGACGGCAACGAGCAGATCGTCGCCTTCGTCGAGCTGAACCCGGGCGCGTCGCTCGACGAGGCGGCGCTGCGCGCGCACCTGGCCGAGCACCTCTCGCCCTACAAGCGACCCGCGCGCATCGAGGTGATCGACGCGATGCCGACCACGGCCAACGGCAAGCTGCTCAAGCGGGAACTGCAATCGAGGGCCCGGCAGCCCTGAGGTCGGCCGGCAGGTCGCCGATGACGCTGCGGCGCCCCTTCTGCGTGTCCATGTACTCGCGCATGCGGGCGATGCGGCCCTCGCGCAACTCGAGGATGAAGCAGTAGTCGTTGTCGTAGGGCCGGCCACTGGCGAGCGTGGCCTGCAGGCGCATCTCCAGCACCGCGGTGTCGCCGTCGCAGAGCAGGTGGGTGAAGTCCACCGACACGTCGGCCACGAACAGCTTCGGAAACTCCTCGACCAGGAAGCGCACGATCGTCTGCGGCCCGATCATGTGGTCGGTGAAGCCCAGGGCCACGCCGGTGGCGTTGTCCTTGGGCGCCAGCCATTCGGCGTCGTCGGTGAAGGCGGCGCGCACGCGCTGCGGGTCGCGGCTGGCGAAGGCCTTCCAGGCGTCGACGACGGCGCGCTTGTTCTGCTCGGGGGTCATGGGGTGCGGCGGATGAAGTGAAGGAGCGGCGACGATAGGGGCGCCGCGTTGCGCCGGCCCGCTGCTTCCGGACATCTGCAACGCGCTCTCGGACTTATCCTGCAAGGAGCCGCGCTGCTGTCCGCCAGCCGATGTGCCGTGCAGGCCGCATCGTGGGGGCCTTCAACAAGGAATCCACGCCATGGCCGATGACCTGAGCAAGCGCGGACCGCAGGATGCGGCCCGCATCAATGTCAACGAACTCCACGAGGTTCGCTACTGGACCCAGACGCTGGGCGTGACCGAGGCACAGCTGCGCTCGGCCGTCGCGGCCGCCGGGGTCGAGGTGAAGGACGTGCGCACCTACCTCGGCAAGCCCTGAGCGCGCGCTGAAGGTGCGGCCCGGCGGGCAGGGCGCGCGTAGGCAGGCTCCTACAGCCGCGGCGCGGAGCGGGGCCGATACTCGTGGCCTTGTTCCCGCCTTCAGGAATCCTGCCTTGACCGTGCTCCCTGCCGCCTCTCGTCCCACGGGCCGCGCGCCCTTGCGGGCCGCTGCGCCGCGATGAAGTCGTCTCCCAGCGCCCGCAGCTGGATTGCGGCCGGCGTGCGCCACGAGCTGCTCACGCGCGCCCTGCCGGCGCTGCGGCACGACATGACGGCGCCCGTCTCGGTGATCCGCATGGCGGTGCTGATGCTCAAGCGTCAGGTGGCGGCCGACCCCGTCGACCCCGCCGCCTGCGAGGAGCGGGTGAACCTCATCGACAGCCAGGTGTCCGAGCTGGTGGCCGCGATCCGCTCGCTGCGCGACTGGGAACTGGCCACCACCGACGACGGCATCACGCGCAGTGCGCTGGTGGCGCAGTGCATGACGCTGATGCGCTCGGCCTTCGACCTGCACGGCGTGGCGCTCGAGGTCGACGAGGCGCTCGCCGCCCCGCAGGACGACGAGCCACGCTGGCCCAATGCCGCCGCGCTGCGCTACCTGTTCCTGGGCGCGCTGGGCTACCTGCACGACGGCGCGGACGAGGCCGGCACCATCCGCATCGAGCCCGACGGCACCGACGCGCTGCGCCTGAGCGCCCGGGTGCGCGAGGCCGGCGGCGCGAACGCGGTGCTCGACGCCCACCGCGCGCCGCGCGCGCTGGCCATCGACACCGTGGCGCTGCAGAACCTGGCCGAAGACCTCGGCTACGCCGTACTGCTCGACGCCGACACCGTGCGCTTCGCCCTCGCCGCGGGCTGAGGCGCCCGCAGGAAGGCGAGCAATTGCCGCTCCGCCGCCACCAGGCCGCGCGCCGGGCCGGCCGTGGCGGCCCGGGCCGCGATCTTCTCCAGCAGCGTGCCGGTCGCCGCCGTGTCGTCCTCGCGCGCCAGCGCCTCGCCCAGCGCCAGCACGGCCGGGTGCACGTAGGCCTTCTTGCAGACCGCCGGCGTGTTGCCGAGCTGCCGCGCCACGGCCGCGAGGATGTCCCTGGCGCCGGGCCGGCGCCCGCCCTCCCAGGCACAGGCCCGCCGCGTGAGTTCCAGCGCCTGCACCGTGCCGTGCCAGGTGCGGAAGTCCTTGGCGGTGAAGCGCTCGCCTTCGCCCTTGCCTGTGTCGGTGGCGTCGGCGATGTAGTCGTTCACGTCGTTGGACGACACGCCGCGCACCTCGCCCGTCTCGTCGGTGTACTGGAACAGCGCCTGCCCCGGCAGCTGCTGGCACTGGCGCACCACGCGGGCCACGCGCGGGTCGTCGACGCGGGCCTCGTGCGTCACGCCGCTCTTGCCGCGAAAGCGCAGCCGCAGTGCCGAGCCCTGCACTGCCGCGTGGCGGTTGCGCAGCGTGGTGAGGCCGAACGAGCCGTTGCTGCTGGCGTAGGCCTCGTTGCCCACGCGCAGCAGCGTGGTGTCGAGCAGGCGCACCAGCGTGGCGATCACCTGCGCCCGCCCGGGTGTCTTGGTGCCCGTGCGCAGGTCGCGCGCCACGCGGGCGCGCAAACGGGGCAGGGCGCGCCCGAAGGCCGCGAGGCGCTCGAACTTGGTGCCGTCCTGCAGCGCGCGCCAGTCGGGGTGGTAGCGGTACTGCGTGCGGCCGCGCGCGTCCAGGCCCGTGGCCTGCAGGTGGCCCTGCGGCAGCGGGCAGATCCACACCTCGGTGTAGGCCGGCGGAATGGCCAGGCTGCGGATGCGCGCGAGCGCGTCGGCATCGCGCAGCCAGCGGCCGTGCGCGTCGCGGTAGCGAAAGCCGTCGCCCCACTTCAGCCGGCGGATGCCCGGCATGCCGGGGTTCACGTAGACCAGCCCGCCGGCCAGCGCTGAGGTGGCAGCCAGCGCGGGCCGGCATGGGGTTTGCATCGAAGGCATGTCATCGCGCTTGTGCCAGCATCGACAATCGTGCGGTGTAGGACGCCGCACGCTGTTGCCGAGGCGCGCTTTCCTTTCCTTCCTTCTCTTCGGATTTCACCCATGTCCCTCCTGAACTCCCGTCGCTTCTCCCTGGGCAGCCGCGGCCTGGCGCTGTGCGGCGCCGTGCTGCTCGCCACGGCCTGTGCCTCCACCTCGCCCACGGCCGACACGCGCGCTACCGCCGCCGCCCCCGTCAAGGTGAAGGTGTTCGTGGCCGCCATGTTCGAGATCGGCCAGAACACCGGCGACCGCGCCGGCGAGTTCCAGCACTGGTACGAGCGCTACTGGAAGGGCGCGACGCCCGTGGCCGTGCCCGGGGCGCTGCAGCCCGTGTACTGCAACGCCGACGGCGTGTGCGGCGCGGTGCTGGGCATGGGCAAGGTCAACTCGTCGTCGTCGATGCAGGCCATCCTGCTGAACCCGAAGTTCGACTTCTCGCAGGCCTACTACGTGATCTCCGGCGTGGCCGGCACGCCGCCGCAGCGCGGCACCATCGGCGAGGTGAGCTGGGCCACCTGGCTGGTCGACTACGACCTCGGCCACCGCTGGGCGCCCGAAGAGAACAAGCCCGGCGAACCCACCTTCATGCCGCGCAAGGGCTACGAGGAGTACCGCCGCTTCAAGCTCAACCCCGACCTCGTCGGCTGGGCCATGAAGCTGTCGGCCGACACGCCGCTCAAGGACGCGGAATCGGCGCGCAAGTACCGCCTGCGCTACCCCGACGCCGCCGCGCGCCGCGCCCCCTTCGTGGGCACCGGCACGCACATGACGGGCGACACCTTCTTCCACGGCCCGGGCATGTCGAAGCAGGCGCAGTACATCGCCAAGCTGTATGGCGCCGACGACTACGTGATCACCGAAATGGAAGCCGCCGCCATCACCCTCGTGATCAAGCGCACCCACGGCACCGACCGCGTGATGAGCCTGCGCGGCGCGGTCAACTTCGACCAGGGCCACCCGAAGGAAAGCACGCTGCAGCACCTGGACCCGGCACCGGGCGAGACGGCGGGCGGCTTTGCCGAGACTGTGGAGAACATCGCGCTGGTGGGCACGCGCGTGGTCGATCACATCGTGAAGAACTGGCCCACCTGGTCGGCGGGCGTGCCCAAGCCCTGAAGATCGTCAGGGCTGCAGCACCGGCTGCAGATGCCAGGTCACGTTGAAGTCGAAGGGCGTCCAGCGGCTCACCGTGACGCCCGCCTGGCGCAGGCCGCGGCCGGTCCAGGTGTTGCAGGTCTCGAACAGGTGGTAGCTGCCCTGGGCTTCGTAGAAGGCATCGTCGTTCGCGTAGTGCGCCCCCGCGATCGGCACCGCACGGCCTGAGGGCAACGTGGAACGCACATGGGCCACGAGCTGCGCGTACTGCGCCTGCGAGAGCGGCAACTTGTACGCCCCGCGCCGCAGCTGCGCGCGCTGCAGGTAGGTCACGTGCAGCAGCGAGCGATTGCCACCCGACAGCGCCCCGAAGGCGCGCGCCGCCGTCAGGTCGCCCCAGGTCGGCGTGTGCAGGTAGAACTCGCGGTCGCCCCAGCCGATGGCGACGAACTCGGCATCGGGCGGCGGTGCCTTGAAGTCGGACAGCGGAAAGAGCTGCAACCAGTCGACGGTGGCCGAGCGGACCGGAAACACCAGGTCGGTGTGCACGCCGTTGCTTAGCACCCAGGCCTCGACGGTCGCAGGCTCGGCCGGCGGTTTCGCGTTGGCCGGCCAGAAGACCAGCGCGCAAGCCACGGCCACGTACAGCGTGATGGCCAGCAGCAGCCCCAGCAGCGTGAAGGCAATGCGCAGCAGCCAGCGTCGGATCATGGTGGTGTCAGAAGAGCGAGGCTGTGGTCGCCACCGGCGCCGCGCTGCGAGCGTTGCCAGCGGGCGCCAGCGCCTCGGGGCTCCCGGCCTTGGCCAGCGCGCCCACGCGCACGCCCAAGAGGCGCAGCGGCCGCTCCAGCGGCACGCGCTTCAAGCACTGGCCGCCGACCTGGCGGATGGTCTTGCCGTCGTCGGTGAAGCGGTCAATGGTCTGGTCGCGCGTGGCGATCTTGAAGTCGTCGTAGCGCAGCTTGATGCCGATGGTCTTGCCCACGTAGCCCTTGCGCTGCAGGTCTTCGGCCAGCTTCTCGCACAGGTGCGTGAAGATCGCGCCCAGCTCGGCGCGGTCGCGCACGGCGTGCAGGTCGCGCTCGAAGGTGGTCTCGCGGCTCATCGACACGGGCTCGCTCTCGGTCACCACGGGGCGGTTGTCGCGGCCCCAGGCCACCTCGTGCATCCACGCGCCGGTGGCCTTGCCGAAGGTGTCGATGAGCCAGCCGCGCTCGCGTGCCGCGAGCTGGCCCACGGTCTCGATGCCGAAGCGCTTGAGCTTCTCGTCGGCCTTCGGGCCGATGCCGTTCACCTTGCGGCAGGGCAGGGGCCAGATGCGGGTTTCGAGGTCGTGTTCATAGACCACCGAGATGCCGTTGGGCTTCTCGAACTCGCTGGCCATTTTTGCGATGAGCTTGTTGGGCGCCACGCCGATGGAGCAGGTCAGGCCCGTGGCGTCGAAGATCGATTTCTGGATCAGCCGCGCCAGCGAGCGCCCGCCGTCGCGCTGGCCGCCGGGCACGTCGGTGAAGTCGATGTACACCTCATCCACGCCGCGGTCTTCCATGAGCGGTGCAATGTCCAGGATCACCTGCTTGAAGGTGCGCGAGAAGCGCCGGTACTCGTCGAAATCGACCGGCAGGATCAGCGCCTGCGGGCACAGCTTGGCGGCCTTCATGAGCCCCATGGCCGAGCCGATGCCGAACTGCCGCGCGGGGTAGGTGGCGGTGGTGATCACGCCGCGCCCCGTGTAGTCCTTCAGGCGCGGAAAGGCCTCGATGGGAATGTCGGCCAGCGTGGCGCCCTCGGGCAGTTCGCGGATCGCCTCGTCGACGCGGCGCCGTCCGCCGCCGATGACCACGGGCAGCCCCTTGAGCTGCGGGTAGCGCAGCAACTCGACGGACGCGTAGAACGCGTCCATGTCGAGGTGGGCAATGCGGCGGATCGGAGGGGCCGGGGGCGGCGCGGGCTGGAAACTCACGGTGACAATTGTCTCGCTCTCCGGGCATGTTCGCCCGCCCCCGTGTCGCGTGCAAGAATGCGGCGGAATTTCAATCCCCACGCAGGTGGTGAACGGAAAGGAATGCACGATGGGTGACGACGAGGTGGAAGGCGGCCTGTCGGTCGCGCTGACGCCGGTGCAGATGGCGGCGGTGCTCGGCGGCGAAGACGTGCCCGAGTCGGCCAGCCTCAGCAACCGGCTCTGGGGCACGGCGGCGCTGATCGGCGGCGTGATCGAACTGGTCGGCGCCGGCGTGCTGTGCGTCGCGCCCGAGCCCACCATGGCCAGCAAGGTCGGCTGCGTGGTGCTGGGCGCGCACGGCAGCGACGTCACCGCCACGGCCGCGCGCCAGATCTGGACCGGCCAGACACAGCGCACCGCCACCGCGCTCACCGCCGACGCCACCGCGCAGGCGCTGGGCGCCTCGCCCGAAACCGGCGCGCAGGTGGGGCTCGCGGTCGACGTGGCGGTGCCGCTCTTCGTGGCCGGCGGGCTGGCCGCATCGCGCGTCATCGCGGTGCGCGCGAGCCGCTTCAAGCTCGAGCCCGTGCGGCTCATCGAGCACGAGGGCATTGCGGGCTCCAAGGCCGGCGGTCACACCATCCGCGAGCACGTGGGCAAGTCGGCGCAGGAGCTGCTCGACCGCTTCGCGAAGAAGCCCAGCCTGCAGCGCTCGTCGTCGTTCTTCGACCTGGCCACGGCCGAGTCGGCCATCAGCCAGACCGTGCGCGCCAACGCGCGGGCCATTCGCGCGTGGTCGCGCTCCGCGGCGGTGGGCTCCAAGCCCGTGGCCTTCGAGCACGACATCGGCACCGTGGTCGGCATCGGCGTGCAGCGCGGCAGCACCGCCGTGAGCCAGCTCACCAAGGTGCGCGTGACGCTGAACATGCGCACGTACAACGGCAAGCCGTTCTACATCCTCACCGCCCATCCGTTCTGATTTTTCCCCTACGACCCACGATGCGATTCGAACTGATCGACCACCTCACCAAGGTCTATTTCGGCCAGGACGCCGACATCCTCTTCGGCGAAACCGGCGCCGAGATCATGGCCTCGTACCGCGAGTCGAGCACCGAGGCCGAGCTGGCCGCGCTGCGCGCCGAGATCGCCGACTACCTCGGTTCGCACGACGACCTCGAAGCGGCGTTTGCACGCGACTTCTCGCGCGACTACATCCCTGAAGATTTCGGTACGCCGGCCAGACAGTTTCTCGACAGCGTGCTGGCTGCGGTGCAGTAGCGGGTCGTCAACGCGATTCGACCGTCACCAGCAGCGGCGAGTCGAACATCGCCACCGGCGAGATCACCGGCTCGTCCATCGGCACGGCGTCGCCGTAGCGCTCGCGCATCTTCGCGCGCACGGCCGGGTCGCCGAGGTTGAAGCTGCGGATCTTCTGCAGCTCGCCGATGCGCACGCCCAGCGCGCGGTCGTAGAGCTTCCACACCAGTTCCGAGCAGTAGATGCGCGAATCCGACCATTCGAAAGTCAGGTCGTACGGGCGGCCCGCGAAGTCCGAGGTGCGCGCATGCAGGCGCGCCACGGCGCCGGGCGTGAGCCGCGTGTCGGCATCGCGCAGCCGCTTCACCACGTAGCGCCCGCCGTTGCCGCGCGCCGTCCATTGCGCCAGCGGCGTGTAGCGCACCGTCGAGACCGCCTCGAACACGTAGGGTTTGCCCTCTCGCAGCAGCACGATGCCCATGTGGCTGTAGCGCGAGCCCGTGGCGCGCTGCACGGCCAGGCTTTGCGCCGAGCGCGAGGTGTGGAAGATGATGTCGCCGTCCTTCAGTGCGGTGGCCGCATGGCCTGCGCTGGCTGTCAGGAGGGTGAAAAGGGCAGACAACGACGCGGAAAGGGCTTTCGACATGCAGGGCATTTTGCGGGATGCCGCTTGCGCCCCGCGGCATGCCGGTGCCATGATCCGCGCCATATGCAAACCGTCGCCTCCATCCTCTGGCGCAGGCTCGATGCACCGGGCCACGATGCCTGCCGCCTCGAACGCAATGCCTCGGCCTGGCAACTCGACGGCGCCGCGGTGTTCCGCACCGAGGGCGGACGCATCGCCCAGCTGCACTACCGCGTGCGCTGCGACCTGCTCTGGCACACGCAATGGGGCACGGTGCGCGGCTGGCTCGGCGAGTCGGCCATCGACCTGTCGATCACGCGCGACGCGCGCGGCCACTGGAAGCTCAACGACGAAGCGGTGTCCGACATGTCGCACTGCGTCGACCTCGATCTGGGCTTCACCCCCGCCACCAACCTGCTGCAACTGCGCCGCCTGAACCTCGCGCCCGGCGAAAGCGCCGACGCACCGGCGGCCTGGGTCGATATCGAAGACGGCGGGCTCAGCGAGCTGATGCAGCGCTACGAACGGCGCGGCGAGGGCACGTACGCGTACGAGGCCAAGCGCTTCGACTATGCGGAGGTGCTGGGCGTCACGGCGGACGGGTTCGTGAGCGACTATCCGCGGCTCTGGCGCGCGGAGGACTGACCCGTTGCTTGGAGTTGTCGGGCGCTGCGCCTGAACGCAGCGGCATGGGCTTTTTGAGTTTCGCCTTCAATGCAGCCACCGTGGTGCTGCTGATGGTCGGCGTCCTGGTTCTCGGCGTCGTTCTCTTTGGCGTCCGGGAGGTGCTGGCGGGGTGGATGGGCACTTCGCGGGCCGCCGACCGTTTTCGCAAGGTCGCGAGCTACTTCACCTGGGGGACCTGCATTGCCGCGCTCGTGGGCGGCTTTGTTCTCTACGTGACGCGCGGGCCCGACCCCGCTGAGCTTGAGCGAGGCATGGCCAAGCTCTTCACCTACCCGTCCAACCGCATCCGCATCGATCTGAACGCTGTCAGCGACGCGCAGCGCCAGGAACTGGTGCGCGCACTGCAGCCGCTGCTGAAGAGCACATCGCGCGAGTTCTACCAACGCGTCACCACGCGCCGCGGCGGTTACGACGTCGAGGCGACGCTGCCGAGCTACTACCGGCTGACCGCTGATCGCCTGGAGATCGCCACGGGCGAGAGCTTCGGCAACGGCAGGACGATGCCCGTGCTGTTCCCGCAGGTGCTGGCGCACGCGGCCAACGCCGCCACCGTGCCGGCGCTGCCTGCCGCGATCGACGCGCAGATCGTGGCGGGCGACCAGGCACCGGTCCCGTTGTCGCTGGTGTCGAAGACCGCCGAGCTGATGGTGCTCATGCGCCAGACGCTGCGGGGCACGCAGCCCTTGCCCGCTCCCTGCCTGATGGCGATCCAGGCGCAGGTGCCCACCGATCACTTCGAGTGGCTCTTCGGGGCCGACCGGAACGGCCTGGGCAAGGAGGTGCGCTTGCAGGTGAACGCCGTGCCCGGCGTGCTGCCGGCCGGCACGTACGAACTGCGGCAGCTGACGCTGCTGGGCTCCGAGCGCCGGCGCGTGCTCTGGGAACGCGCCGCCGCGCAGGGGCATGTCGCCGTGCAGCTGGGCCTGGCACCTGTCGGCCTGCGCGAGAGCCCCGGCTGCGAGGCTCGGCTGCTCAAGCAGCTCGACCGCGCATGGACCGTGATGGCGTTGCGCAACGTGTCGCCCGCACTGGCCAGCGCGGTGAAGCAGGTCGACATCGAACAGCGCCCGTCACGCTTCAGCCCCTGGTACGCGGGCTTCGGCTGGGTGGCCGCGCAGCCTTAGTCGAACTGCGCGCGCGCCCCCGCCACCAGCGCGCGGTTGCGCCGCCGGTCTGCCGCAATCTCCTGCGCGAAGTCTTCGAGGCTCCCGCCGGCCGGCAGGTTGTAGGCCTCGCGCAGGCGCGCGCGCAGCGGGTCGCCTTGCAGCAGGCGGTTGATCTCGGCGTTGAGGCGCTGCACCACCGCCGCCGGCGTGCGTGCGGGCGCGAAGATGCCGAAGAGCGAATCGCGGTTCGCCTTCTCGTAGCCCAGCTCCGCGAGCGTGGGCACCGCAGGCAAGGCTTCGATGCGCGCGGGTGCGCCGACCGCCAGCGCCTGCAGCCGGCCGCTCTCGATGTACTGCAGCTGCTGCGCCGCGACGTTGGTCGACAGCACCTCGAACTGCCCGCCGAGCGCGTCGTTGAGCTGCGGACCGCCGCCCTGGTAGGGAATGTGCGTGATGTCGGTGCGGCTTTGCAGGCGCACCTGGGCGAGCACCATGTGGCCGATGGTGGCCACGCCCGAGGTGGCCCAGCGCACCGCGCCGGGCTGGCGGCGCGCCAGCGCGATCAGTTCTGCAAAGCTGCGGCCAGAGAAGGCCGGCGTGCCCACGACCAGCACCGGCGTGCGCATGACGCTGGCCACGGGCACGAAGGCGCGCAGCGGGTCGTAGGGCGCGCGCGCGAGCAGCGGATGCAGGGTGAGCGGGCTGATGGCCGAAAAGGCCAGCGCGTGGCCGTCGGGCGTGGCGCGTGCGAGTGCGTCCATGCCCAGGCTGCCGCCCGCGCCGGCGCGGTGCTCGATGAGCACCGGCACGCCCAGCGACTGCGCCAGCGGCTCGGCCAGCGCGCGCGCCATGCCGTCGCTCACGCCGCCCGGCGGATAGACCACGATCAGGCGCACGGGGCGGTTGGGCCAGGGCGACGAGGCGGCGTGCGACAGTTGCGGCAACGCGCATGCAGCCGCGAAGCCGATGCGTTGCAGGAAATGGCGGCGCAGCAGCGGCAGGGTCATGCGGCAGCGTTCCCCTCGGCCAGCCCGCGCAACAGCGCCGCGAAGTGCCGCGCCGGCAGGTTGTCTTCATCGGCGCGCGACACCAGCGTGAGCGGCGCGTCGAGCTGGCCGCCGTCGGCCAGCCGCGTGTAGGCGATGGCGTGCGCGTGCACGCCGGTCATCGAGGTCGGCACCACCGACAGGCCGACGCCCGCGGCCACGAGGTTCAGGTTGGTCATCATGCGATCGACTTCGGCCACCACGCGCGGGCGCAGGCCCTGCGCGTGGCACAGCGCGAGCAGCTCGGCATAGAGGCCGGGCGCGCCCGGGCGGCGCACGAGGATGATGCCTTCTTCGCAGAGTTTCGACAGCGGCAGCGGCTTTGCGGGCTTCTTGCCATTTGCGGCAGGCGCGAAGCGGTGGTCGCTCGGCATCGCGACCCACACGGGCTCGCGCAGCAGCGTCTCGAACACCAGCCCCTCGGGCCGCGCCACCGGCACGCGCAGCAGGCCGCAGTGCAGCCGGCCCGCGGCCAGCGCCTCGGTGAGTTCGGCGGCGTTGTCTTCGCGCAGCTGCAGCTCCACGCCGGGGTGCGCGCGGCGAAAGGCGCGCAGCGCCTCGGGCATGAAGCGGTGCGCGGCGGCCGAGCTGGTGAAGCCGACCGCCAGCGTGCCGGTCTGGCCCTGGGCCACGCGCGCCATGCGCTGCTTCATGGCCTCCATGTCCTGCAGCATGCGCAGCGCCTCGGCCTGGAACAGCCGGCCGGCGTCGGTGAGCGCCACGCCGCGCGGATGGCGCTTGAACAGCAGCACGCCCAGCTCGCGCTCCAGCGCCTTGATCTGCAGGCTCAGCGGCGGCTGCTGGATGCCCAGCTGCTCGGCGGCGCGCGTCATGTGGCCGGTGCCGGCCACGGCCACGAAGTACCTCAGGGCGCGTATGTCCATATGTTTTTTGTATTGAATAGGCCTTGTTATTTTATTTGACCCTAGGTCACACGGAATCTATCGTCCGGCCGCCCCTTCAAACAAGCCGCCCGCCGAGGCGGCATGCCGGAGACAAATCCATGCGCACACCGCGCCCTGCCTCGAAGTTTCGTGTCGTCGTTTCGTTGATCGGTATCTCGCTGGTCCTGGCCGCCTGCGGTGGCGGGAGCGGGGGAGGGGGAAGCCCCGGCTTCTTCCTGCCGACCCCGCCGCCCGCCAGCGGCAACACCCCGCCGGCCGAGGAGCCGACCGGCACAGTGCCCCCGCCCGTGCTGCCCGTCGTGGCCTGCGCCGACCTGGCCGGCAAGAGCCTGCCTGCCGCGCTCATCAGCCTGCCCACGCAGGGCGCCACCGTCACCAGCGCCACGCCCGTGGCCGCGGGCGACGCGGGCAACACGCTGGGCGATTACTGCCGCGTGCGCGGCACCATCGCGCCGGTGGACCCGGCCTCGCAGCTCATCCATTTCGCGGTCAACCTGCCCGAGCAGTGGAACCAGAAGACCATCCACTTCGGCGGCGGCGGCTTCGACGGTGTGCTCATCGACGGCACCGAGGTCATCCGCTTCGGCCCCGCCGGCAAGCCCGCGCCGCTGGCGCTGGGCTACGCGACCTACGGCGACGACTCGGGCCACCAGTCGAGCAGCATCACCGACGGCAAGTTCGCGGCCAACGACGAGCAGCTGGCCAACTACGGCGGCCAGTCGCTCAAGAAGACGCGCGACGTGGCGCAGGCGCTGGTGTTCGCGCGCTACGCGGTCAAGCCAAAACACGCCTACTTTCTCGGCACCTCGACCGGCGGGCGCGACGCGCTCGGCTACATCCAGCGCTGGCCGCAGGACTACGACGGCGTGATCGCCAACGAGCCCGCGCTCAACTACACCGGCACGCGCCTGTCGAACGTGGCGGTGGGCCGCGCGCTGTACAACGACGGCGGCAAGGGCTGGCTCAACCTCACGGAGACGCTGCTGGTGCAGAAGGCCGCGATGCAGGCCTGCGACAAGCTCGACGGCGCTATCGACAACATCGTGAGCAACGTCGAAAGCTGCCGCCAGCTCAACACGCAGATCCTCGCGTCGCTGCGCTGCCCCAATGGCGCCGACACGGCGGACACCTGCCTGTCGGACGCACAGATCGACACGGTGCACGCCATCGAATCGCCGCTCGAGTTCACGACGTACTCGCTGGCCAACGGCGTGAAGCGCGCGGGCGGCTACAACCTGCTCGAAGGTGCACTGGTGGCCGGCCCGTACACCACGCGCGACCTCGGCACGCGCAAGGCGCCGGGCAACCCCGCCACCTCGGCCGATGCCAACATGTACGTCACGGGCGACCAGTGGGTGAAGTTCTTCGTCACGCGCGATGCCGGTTTCAACACGCTGAGCTTCGATCCGCAGAACCCCGGCACGTATGCGGCGCGCGTGGCCGAGGTGTCGAAGCTCACCGACGCGACCGACCCGAACCTCGCGCCCTTCTTCGCGCGCGGCGGCAAGCTGATCATGCTGCACGGCCTGGCCGACGAGGTGATCAGCCCCAACTCGACCATCGACTACTACCGGCAGCTCGTCGCCACGCTGGGCCAGGCCGCGGTCACGCAGAACGTGCGCTTCTACACCGTGCCCGGCATGGGCCACGGCACCGGCAGCTTCATTCCCAACTGGGACTCGCTCGCGGCGCTCGAAGGCTGGGTCGAGGCCGGCCTCGCGCCCGCCACGCCCGTGGCGGTGGACGCCGTGGCCGGCAGCTACGGCCGCACGCGCCCGCTGTGCCAGTTTCCGTCGTGGCCCAAGTACCGCGGCAGCGGCAGCCTCGATGCGGCCGTCAACTTCAGCTGCGTGACCGAGGTCGGCGACCCGCTCGCCTGCCCGAACCTGCCGGCGAGCGCGACGCGCTACAAAGGCGGCAACAGCTTCGGCGAGGAACTGCAGGTGCAGATCGACCCGGCCACCCTGGCCTACACCGTGACCATCGATGCCAGCCACGTACCCACGCGGGTCGGCACGCAGCGCAGCGGCTCGCTCGTGTCGCAGGGCAGCTGCAGCTACACGAGCGGCGAGAGCGGGGCGGTGTTCAGCTTCGGTGCCGGCGGCGTGCTGCTGGGTGGCGTGAACCCGCCGAGCGGCAGCGGCTTCTCGCCGCTGGTGGCGTTCCAGAACACCTTCCAGAACGTGTCGCCGTCGACGGACTTCCGCTCGGTGTCGCTGATCTTCAATGCGGCCGGCGTGGAGCAGCTCGGCGCGGGCACCACGGCGGCGTTCTCGTCGGCAGGGCGGCTGCGCAATGCGGGCACCTTCCAGTTCTGCCGCAGCCCGGCGTCGAACAGCTTCATGACCTACGACCAGACCTGCAAGAACACCGAGAAGGGCTACCTCAGCTACAGCACGGCGCGCGGGGCCTTCGACATGTACACGACCTCGACCTCGTCGAGCGGCACCGCCGAGACCGAGGGCGGCACGCTCACCGGCTCGGTGGTGATCGGGCTGGTCAACGGCGTGTCCACGCCGCTGTACCTGCGCCGCGTGGCCACCGCCGTGCCGGCGACCGACACCAGCAGCGGCGCGGCCACTGTCATCCAGCCGGGCCTGCGCTTGCTCGCGGTGCAGCAGACGCTGATGCCCGGCGCGGCCGACGGCAGCTATGCCATGGCCAGCGTGAAGGGCGAGGGCCGCGAGGCCACCGTGGTCGGCACGGCCTTCAACCTCGGCGGCGCGGCCACCACACTGGGCTACGACACCCCGGTGCTCGGCGTGGCGCAGGCCGGTGCCGGGCGGCCGGGCCACCTCATCTTCAACAGCGGCGTCGTGGGCTTCGTCACCACCGACGGAGCGAACGCGAAGCTGGACCTCGGAGTACGCCATTGAAAAAATACCTCTCGCAACTTGCCGCCTTCGCCTTGCTGGGCGCCGCGCCGCTGCTGTCCGCGCACGCGGCACTTGCCACCGCGCCCAAGCCCACGGCTTGCCCGTCGCCCGTGCCGGAGAGCGCGCGCTGCTACACCGGTGAAGACGGCGCGGGCTCGTTCTACTGGATCGCCATCCCGAAAGACTGGCAGCGCGGCGTGCTCGTGATGCACGCGCACGGCGGGCCCGAAACCGGCGCGCCCAAGCTCGCGCGCAGCGAGGAAGACCTGAAGCGCTGGGCCGTCACCGTGAAGGCCGGCTATGCCTGGGCCGGCTCCACCTACCGGCGCGGCGGCTATGGCGTGACGATGGCGGCCGAAGACACCGAGCGGCTGCGCCAGATCGTCGTGCGCCACTTCGGCAGACCCCAGCGCACGCTGCTGCACGGGCAGAGCTACGGCGCGGGCGTGGCGGCAAAGGCGGCCGAACTCTATGCGCCGGTGGGCGATGCGAAGTCGCCCTACGACGGCCTGCTGCTCACCAGCGGCGTGCTCGGCGGCGGCAACAGCGCCTACGATTTCCGGCTCGACCTGCGCGTGGTGTACCAGTACGTCTGCCGCAACCATCCCAAGCCCGACGAGCCGCAGTACCCGTTGTGGATGGGCCTGCCGATGGACGCGAAGCTCACGCGCGCGGACCTCGCGGCGCGCGTCAAGGACTGCACCGGCGTCGGCACGCCCGCCGCGCAGCGCACGCCCGAGCAGGCGGCGCGGCTGAAGACGATCCTGTCGGTCGTGAAGATCCCCGAACGCTCGCTCGTCGGCCATCTCAACTGGGCGACCTGGCTATTCCAGGACCTCGTGCAGCAGCGCCTGAACGGCCGCAACCCCTTTGGCAACATCGGCGTGGTCTACAGCGGCTCGGCCGACGATGCGGCGCTCAATGCCGGCGTGCTGCGCTACGCGGCCGACCCGCAGGCCCAGGGCGCGCTCGCGGCCGACAGCCAGCCCACCGGCCGCACCTCGCTGCCCACCGTCGGCCTGCACGCCATCGACGACCCCACGGCCTTCGTCGAACTCGAGAACGCCTACCGGCGCATCCGCGACGCGGCCGGCACCGGCGGGCACCTGGTGCAGAGCTTCAGCGCCGAGCGCGAGCACAGCTACCTCAGCGATTCGGAATACCCCGCGCTCTTCGGCGCATTGCTCGACTGGATCGACAAGGGCGAGAAGCCCACGCCGCAGAGCCTGGCGCAGCGCTGCGTGGCGCTCATGCCGCGCTACGACACCGACGGCAAGAACGGCTGTCACATCCAGCCGGAGTGGCAACCACCCACGCTCGAAAGCCGCGTGCCTTCGCGCGCCCCCTGATTTTCTTTTTGACCTTGACGGAGACCTCCATGAAAAAACTGTTCGCCCTCGCGGCGATGGCCCTTGCCGTGTGCGCCCACGCGCAAGACTTTCCCGCGGGCAAGCCCGTGACCATCGTCGTGCCCTTCGCGGCCGGCGGCCCGACCGACCGCGTCGCGCGCGATCTGGCCGAGGCGCTGCGCAAGCCACTGGGCGGCGCCAGCGTCATCATCGACAACGTGCCCGGTGCGGGCAGCTCTATCGGCGCGGCCAAGGTGGCGCGCGCCAACCCCGACGGCTACACGCTGCTGCTCAACCACATCGCGATGGCGACCGTGCCGACGCTGGTGCGCAACGTGCCGTTCAAGGTCGAGACCGACTTCGAGTACCTGGGCATCGTCAACGACGTGCCCATGACGCTCATCGCCAAGCCCAGCCTGCCGGCCACCAACTACAAGGAGCTGACCGCCTGGATCGCCGCCAACAAGGGCAAGATCAACCTGGGCAACGCGGGCATCGGCTCGGCCTCGCACCTGTGCGGCCTGCTCTACCAGAGCGCCACCAAGACCGAGATGACGCCCGTGCCCTACAAGGGCACGGCGCCCGCCATCACCGATCTGATCGGCGGCCAGATCGACCTGCTGTGTGACCAGAGCACCAACACCTCGCCGCAGATCGAGGCGAAGAAGGTCAAGGCCTATGCCGTGACCACGCCCAAACGCCTGACCACTCCGCTCTTGAAAGACCTGCCCACGCTCGACGAGGCCGGCCTGAAGAACTTCCAGGTGACGATCTGGCACGGCCTGTACGCGCCGAAGGGCACGCCCGCACCGGTGCTCAAGAAGATCAGCGACGCGCTGAAGGCGGCACTGAAAGATGCGGACTTCATCAAGCGCGAGGAAGCACTCGGCGCCGTGGTCGCCACCGATGGTCGCATCGAGCCCGAGGGGCACAAGAAGTTCGTGGCGGCGGAGATTGCGAAGTGGAGCCCGATCATCAAGGCGGCGGGGGTGTACGCGGACTGAGGTTGTCGGCCGCGCGCATCGCGCTCAGAGCCCGTGGATGGCAACGGTGGCCCAGAAGGCGGCCCACACGCCGATCAGCCCCAGCAGTGCCATGACGGCGACGTAGGCAATGAAGTACGTCACTCGCCTTGCGATGCTGGGGGTGGCTGGAACCTGCCACCAGTAGATCAACCCTGCCCACAAGAGCAGGGCGCAGGCGACGAGGGCTACACCGGTCCCTGTCAATGTCAGGACCTGGCGTCGCGCCAGGCCGGTGAGCAGGACATTGAGGACCGGGATCGAAACGCCCCACGTCAGCACGCTCAGCACCAGCCGCAGGCCGGCATTCATCGAATCGCGTCGCGCGGTGCTGCGTGAGTTCTGTGCTGTCATTTTTCTCTCCCTGTTGGACCGTTGTGGCCTCCTCAAAATCTTAGGGAGAGCTGTCTCATGCACATGCAGCAGGTCGCGCTGGAATCAGCAATGACCGTGACGCAAGTGGTTTGCTTGCCGTGGCAATCGCAAACCGATCGTGAACGAGTTAGCCCTACCGCATCGAATGCACCAGGGCGCAGCTCAGAGCCATTACCCTCGTCGATCCTGTTCATCAGAAATCGGCTCCATGAGCTTCAGCATCTACTACGACGCAAGACGAGACAGTCCCCTGACCCGCGAGGAAGCGCAGCGCCTGGACGCGATCGTGGCTGCCTTCGACAAAGTCGACGAAGCCGACCGCCATGCGCATTCAGGTAAGGGCCTCAACTGGGAGACCTTCACGCTCTACGAGGCGTCCGGACTCACCGGGGGAAAGGTACTGGAAGGCGCCACGAAACTCCCCGACAACAAGGCGTTCGCCATGCACAAGGGGGCCAGCCACTGGGTGGCCTGCCTCAACCGGATTCGCCGCGAAGTGCTGCCGGATGCCAGGTGGAGCGCGAGCATCGATGACAGGATGCTGCTCTGGAACGACAAGAGCGGCTGGCACGACGAGGCATCGGACGGGCTGGCGACGCTCTGGCTGGGCTGCCTGTTGAGCGCGCCGTTCCGACGGTTCACGAAGTGAGCGGGTAACCGTCGGGCGTGGCCCTGCCAGACCGCGTCAGAACGTGCCCGGCAACAGGATGTCCGACTTCACATCGTCGATCTGCGTGCGACCGCAGAAGGCCATCGTGATGTCCAGTTCCTTGTGGATGATCTGCAGCGCGCGCGTCACGCCTTCCTGGCCGTAGGCGCCCAGGCCGTACAGAAAGCTGCGGCCGATCAGCGTGCCGCGTGCGCCGAGCGCGCGGGCCTTGAGCACGTCCTGGCCGCTGCGCACGCCGCCGTCCATCCACACCTCGATCTGGCTGCCCACGGCGTCGGCGATGGCCGGCAGCGCGGCGATGGAGGAGGGCGCGCCGTCGAGCTGGCGCCCGCCATGGTTCGACACGATGAGCGCGTCGGCGCCGCTGGCCACGGCCAGGCGCGCGTCTTCCTCGTCCATGATGCCCTTGAGAATCAGCTTGCCGCCCCAGCGCTTCTTGATCCATTCGACGTCCGCCCAGCTCAGGGCCGGGTCGAACTGCTCGGCGGTCCACGACGACAGCGACGACAGGTCTTTCACGCCCTTGGCGTGGCCGGCGATGTTGCCGAAGGTGCGGCGCTTGGTGCCCAGCATGCCCATGCACCAGCGCGGCTTGGTCGCCAGGTTGATGAGGTTCTTGATGGTGGGCTTGGGCGGCGTCGACAGGCCGTTCTTGATGTCCTTGTGGCGCTGGCCGAGGATCTGCAGGTCGAGCGTGAGCTGCAGCGCCGACACGTTGGCGGCCTTGGCGCGGTCGATCAGGCGTTCGATGAAGTCGCGGTCCTTCATCACGTAGAGCTGGAACCAGAAGGGGTGGCGGTCGGTGTTCTCGGCGATGTCTTCCAGCGAGCAGATGCTCATGGTCGAGAGCGTGAACGGAATGCCGAAGGCCTTGGCGGCGCGCGCGCCCAGGATTTCGCCGTCGGCGTGCTGCATGCCGGTCAGGCCCGTGGGCGCGATGGCCACGGGCATGGCGACCTCCTGGCCGATCATGGTGGTGCGGGTGGACCGGCCTTCCATGTTCACGGCCACGCGCTGGCGCAGCTTGATCTTTTGAAAATCGCTCTCGTTGGCGCGGTAGGTGCCCTCGGTCCAGGCGCCGGAGTCGGCGTAGTCGTAGAACATCTTCGGCACGCGCCGCTGGGCGATCGCCCGCAGGTCTTCGATGCAGGTGATCTTGGAAAGGTCGGGCACGGGGGAGTCTCCTGGCTGGTGTTATGGGGGTCGCGGCGGGCTGCAGCCTGTACAGGCCACGGCAGCGCCGGGGGTCGAGTCTGCAGGGGAAACGCGCCGGCGACCTGAAAAAAGCCCACACCCCGGCTGAAAATTATTCAGCCCGGCTCACGCAGCGCCTGGCGCAGCCATTCGACGAAGGTGGCGCATTCCCAGCGTTCCATGGTGCCGGGGCGCCAGCACAGGAAGTAGGCGTTGGGCGAGGGCGCGCTGTGCGGCGACAGGCGCACCAGCCGGCCGTTGTCCAGCCAGGCGCGGCCCAGCCGCAGGTGCATGAGCACCACGCCGAAGTCTTCGGCGGCCGCATCGAGCGCCAGGCCCAGGTCGTTGAACTGGTGGCCCACCGCCGGCTCGGGCAGGCCGATGCCGCAGGCCTTGAACCAGATGCGCCACGACTCCAGCGGCGTGCGCAGCAGCTGCACGCGCGCCACCTCGGCGTCGGTCGAGAAGTGCTGCTCGAAGGGCCCGTGGCGTTCCAGGTAGGCCGGGCTGCACACCGGCGAGACGTCGTCGGCCAGCAGCTGGCAGAACTCGCGGTCGTGGAACGGGCCGGTGCCGAAGCGCAGCTCGATGTCGGCGTCTTCGGCCGTGAAGTTGCGCACCGGCATGGTCACCTGCAGCATCAGCTCGATGGTCGGGTAGGCGTCGCGGAACTCGGCGAGCCGGGGCAGCAGCATCTGGCGCGAGAAGGTGGGCGTGACCGCCACGCGCAGCCGCCGCACCTGCGACGCGGGCTCGCGCCCCGGCACCTGCTGCAGCGCCGCAATGGCCTCGCGCACGCGCGCCAGGTAGGCCACGCCGTCGGCGCTCAGGCCGAAGTCGTTGCCGGTGAAGAGCTTGAGCTCGAGCTGCGTCTCGAGCTGGCGGATGCGGTGGCTCACGGCGCTGGGCGTCACGCTGAGCTCTTCGGCCGCCAGGTTCACGCTGCGCAGCCGCGCGACGGCCTCGAAGGCCTGCAGGCCCTGGGTCGAGGGGAGTCGCGTCGATGCCATGTGTTTTTGGGGAAGAGAGTGAGCGATGTGATGTTATCGAAGGGCGACCAGCGCATCGAGCAGCCGCCGCAGGTCGTCGACCGCCTCGCGCGCCAGCGCCGCATCGCCCATCTGCGCCTTGACGATGGCGCCGTCGACGCCGAGCGCGGCCGCCTGTGCAACGGCCATGCGCTGCGGGCCGTCGGGCAGCAGGCCGGCGATCACCTCGACCATCTCGCGCTTGTGCTCGCGCGCGATGTCGGCGGCGCCGGCCACGCTGGCCCCCACTTCCACCACCGAGTTGATGAAGGCACAGCCCCGAAACAGCGGGTCGGCGAACCACTCGGCCATCACGTCGGCCAGCACCGGCAGCGCCTGCCCCTGCGCGATGCGCTGCTGCGCGTCGCGCCGGCCCAGCGCATCGACGAACCAGGCCATCCACACGCCGTGCCGGTGGTCGAGAAAGGCGCGCACCAGGTCGTCCTTCGAGGGGAAGTGCCGGTAGAAGGTGACCTTGGTGACGCCCGACGCGGCGATCACGCGGTCGATGCCGGTGGCGCGGATGCCGTCGGCGTAGAAGAGCTCGTGCGCCGTGAGCAGGATGCGCTCGCGCGCGGGCAGTGCAGAGATGTCCATGCGGCGATTGTAGGCATGTAGACAGGTCTGTCTACTCGTGGCACATTGCGGGCCTTCATCACTTCATCTTTTGACTGAAAGACCGCCATGGAATCCCGTCCGCCGCTGCCGCCCTTCACCCTCGAATCCGCCCACCAGAAAGTCCAGGCCGCCGAAGACGCCTGGAACTCGCGCGACCCCGCGCGCGTGAGCCTGGCCTACACGCCCGACACCGAATGGCGCAACCGCGCGGACTTCGTCAATGGCCGCGAGCAGGTGGTGGAATTCCTCACCCGCAAGTGGGAGCGCGAGCACGACTACCGCCTGAAGAAGCAGCTGTGGGCCTTCATGGACAACCGCATCGCGGTGCGCTTCGAGTACGAATGGCACGACGCCGCAGGCCAGTGGTTCCGCAGCCATGGCAACGAGAACTGGGAGTTTGCGCAGAACGGGTTGATGCAAAGGCGCTACGCGAGCATCAACGACCAGCCCATCGCGGAATCGGAGCGCAAGTTCCGCTGGGAGCGCTGAGGCGCAGGGGGCGACAACGGGCATGCCTGTTGCTTGCCCTGTCGCATCCCTTCATATCCAGGAGCCACGCCGCATGAACCGCAACGACGTCACCGAGAAGATCATCACCGTGAAGGTGTCCAAGGGCATCCAGTGGGCCGACGTGGCCCAAAAGGTCGGCCTGTCGAAGGAGTGGACCACCGCCGCCTGCCTCGGCCAGATGACGCTCGACGACAAGCAGGCCAAGGTCGTCGGCAAGATCTTCGGCCTCACGCCCGAGGAGCAGAAGTGGCTCCAGGTCGTGCCCTACAAGGGCTCGCTGCCCACGCCCGTGCCCACCGACCCGCTGATCTACCGCTGGTACGAGGTGGTGAGCGTGTACGGCACCACCATCAAGGAACTGATCCACGAGGAGTTCGGCGACGGCATCATGAGCGCCATCGACTTCAGCATGGACATCCAGCGCCAGCCCGACCCGAAGGGCGACCGCGTCAACGTGGTGCTGTCGGGCAAGTTCCTGCCGTACAAGAGCTACTGAGGCCCGGCGTTCAGTCAGTACACCGGTGCCGCCGGCTTCGGCCGCGGCGTCGGGGCCGGGCGCCAGCCCGGGCCGGCCATGCCGTAGCGCGCGCCCTCGATCGCACCCGCAATGGCACGCGCCACACCATCGACCGGTGTCGTCAGCCGCCGCCGCGTGCGCATGCGCTCGAAGGCGTAGCTGTCGGCGATGCGCTCGGCCAGCGGGTCGGCGGCCTCGGCCACGTCGGGGCTCACCAGCGAGACGTGCACGCGGCCCGCGTGTTCCCGCCGCAGCCCTTCGGAAATCGCCTGCACCGCGTACTGCGTGCCGTGGTACACGGCCGAGTCGGGCGTGGCGCCGCCCATGGCCACCGGCGCGACGTTGACGATGTGGCCCCAGCCCTGCTCCTGCATCGTGGGCAGCACGGCCGCCACGCCCAGCAGCATGCCGCGCAGGTTGACGTCGATCATCAGCTCCCACTCCTCGATCTTGCGCTGCCACAGCGGCGACAGCGGCATCACGCCGGCGGCGTTCACCAGCACGTCGATGCGGTCGTGCGTGTCGAGGGCGAACTCGGCAAAGGCCTCCATGTCGGGCCGGTGCGTCACATCGAGCCGACGGAAGCTCGCCGAGCCGCCGGTGGCATTGATCTCGGCCGCGAGCGCCGCGAGCCGTTCGGTGCGGCGCGCGCCGAGCACCACATGGGCGCCGCGCCGCGCGAGCCGCCGCGCCGTCGCCTCGCCGATGCCGCTGCTGGCGCCGGTGACGAGAACCACTGTGTCCTGGATTGCACTCATACAAAACTCCTCATGCGGGTCGATGCGCCACGGCGCGAAGGGTGCACCGGGCATGCAGAGGAGTCTCGGGGCGAAGGGGCCGGAGGCGGTATCCGGATCGAACGAGGTTTTTGCCTGATCCTGCGAAATGCAGAAAGAGGCGGGCCGTGCGCGGGGCCGCGTCAGGCGCGCCGGCCCAGCCGATTCCCCAACGCCAGCAGCCCCCATCCCGCCAGCCCGAAGGTCAGCGCGATGCCTGCTGCATAGACGGCCACGCCGCCGTAGCCGCCGACGTTGGCGGGGTTGAGGAAGGGGTAGGGGTACCAGCCCGTGCGGCTGCCGCGCACCAGCGTGTAGACCAGGTAGGCCATCGGGAAGACCAGCGTCCACAGCAGCTGCCGGCCGCCGAGGCGCCTGCGCGGCGGCTGCAGCAGCCAGTCGAGCAGCACGACGCACGGCATCACGTGGTGCAGCAGCGTGTTGATCCACGGCCGCAGCGCGCCGAGGTCGACGTCGCGCAGCAGGAGCGAGAAGACGATGCCGACCACCACCATGTTCACGGCCGACATGGCGCGCAGCCCTTCGTCGGGCCCCGTGGACACCGGCTGCCAGAGGCGGCGCGCGCCCAGCGTCAGCACGATGGCCGCGAACAGGTTCGAGAGGTTGGTGAAGAAGCTGAAGAAGTTGACGACGTTGAAGCCCATGCGCACATGGATCGTCAGCTGCCAGCCGATCGCCACCAGGGTCAGCAGGCCGAAGAAGAGGCGCAAGGCAGGCCAGATCACGGGATGCGGCCCTCGGCTCAGGGCTTGCAGTTGCCGCCCATGGACACCGAGCCGTCCTTGCACTCGGTGAGCATCGGTTCGCCGCGCGGTGCGGGGGCCGAGGTGGATGCAGGGGCCGGCGAGGCCGCGCCGCCTTCGCGCTGGTAGACGATCTTCTTGGTACCCAGGTCGCAGCTGCCCACCACCTGGCCGCTCGCCGTGGCGGCGGCATCGACGGTGACGACGCTGAAGTTCGTCACGCCCGATGCGGCGATCTTGGCCTCGATCTCGGCGCGCAGCGTGTCGCAGTTGCTCTGGGCGTGGGCGCCGCCGGCGGCCACGAGCAGGGTCGACGCGGCAGCAGCAGTCACAAGCAGACGGAGTTTCATGAGGGGCCTGCCTTTCTTTTCTCTTGCAGTGGAGCGGGGGGCGGGGGGCGGGGGAGTCGACGTCTAGTTTCGCGCTGCGCGGCGGCAGACGCAAAGACAAACGCAAAAACAAACGGCCTGCCGCGCGAGCGACAGGCCGTTGGTGTGGGGGCTTCCGGGTCAGTGCAGACCCGGAAGACGCAGGCGCAGCGGGATCAGGCCGCCGGTGCCAGCGCCGCGTTCAGCGTGGCGCTCGGGCGCATCACGGCTTCGTACTTCTTCGGGTCGGCCAGGTAGTAGCCGCCGATGTCCACGGCCTTGCCTTGCACGGCGGCGAGTTCGTCGACGATCTTCTTCTCGTTGGCGGTGAGCGTCTCGGCCAGCTTCTTGAACTTGGCCTGCAGCTCCTTGTCCTCGGTCTGCGCGGCGAGTTCCTGGGCCCAGTACATGGCCAGGTAGAACTGGCTGCCGCGGTTGTCCAGCTGACCGGTCTTGGGCGACGGGTTCTTGTTGTTGTCCAGCAGCTGGCCGGTGGCGGCGTCGAGCGTCTTGGCCAGGATCTTGGCCTGCGCGTTGCCGGTCTTCAGGCCCAGGTCTTCCAGGCTCACGGCCAGCGCGAGGAATTCACCGAGCGAGTCCCAGCGCAGGTGGTTTTCTTCCACCAGCTGCTGCACGTGCTTGGGGGCCGAGCCGCCCGCGCCGGTCTCGTACATGCCGCCGCCGGCCATGAGCGGCACGATCGACAGCATCTTGGCCGAGGTGCCCAGTTCCATGATGGGGAACAGGTCGGTGAGGTAGTCGCGCAGGATGTTGCCGGTGGCGCTGATGGTGTCCAGGCCGCGCACGACGCGCTCCAGCGTGTAGCGCATGGCGCGCACCTGGCTCATGATCTGGATGTCCAGGCCCGTGGTGTCGTGCTCGTGCAGGTACATCTTGACCTTGGTGATCAGCTGCGCCTCGTGCGGGCGGTAGGCGTCGAGCCAGAACACGACCGGCATGCCGGAGTTGCGCGCGCGGTTCACTGCCAGCTTCACCCAGTCGCGGATCGCGGCGTCCTTGACCTGGCACATGCGCCAGATGTCGCCCTTCTCCACGTCTTCGCTCATCAGCACTTCGCCGGTGTCCAGGTCGGTGATGTTGGCCACGCCGTCTTCGGGGATCTCGAAGGTCTTGTCGTGCGAGCCGTACTCTTCGGCCTTCTGGGCCATGAGGCCGACGTTGGGCACGGTGCCCATGGTCTTGGGGTCGAAGGCGCCGTGCCACTTGCAGAAGTTGATGATCTCCTGGTAGATGCGGGCGAAGGTCGATTCGGGCATCACGGCCTTGACGTCCTTCAGGCGGCCGTCGGCGCCCCACATCTTGCCGCCGTTGCGGATCATGGCGGGCATCGAAGCGTCCACGATCACGTCGTTGGGCGAGTGGAAGTTGGTGATGCCCTTGGCCGAGTCGACCATCGCCAGCTCGGGGCGGCCTTCGTGGCAGGCGTGCAGGTCGCGCTTGATCTCGTCCTGCGTGCTCTGGGGCAGCGTGGCGATCTTGTTGTACAGGTCGACCATGCCGTTGTTGACGTTGATGCCCAGCTCGTCGAACAGCTTGCCGTGTTTCTCGAAGGCTTCCTTGTAGAAGATCTTCACGCAGTGGCCGAACACGATGGGGTGCGAGACCTTCATCATCGTGGCCTTCACGTGCAGCGAGAACATCACGCCGGTCTTGTGCGCGTCTTCGATTTCCTTTTCATAGAAGGCCAGCAGGGCCTTCTTGCTCATGAACATGGAGTCGATGATCTCGCGGTCGAGCAGCGCGACCTTGGGCTTGAGCACGATGGTCTTGCCGCTCTTGGTGATCAGCTCCATCTTGACGTTGCGCGCGCGGTCCAGGGTCATGGACTTTTCGCCGTGATAGAAGTCGCCGCCGTGCATGTGCGAGACGTGCGAGCGCGAGGCCTGGCTCCACTCGGCCATGCTGTGCGGGTTCTTGCGGGCGTATTCCTTCACGGCGCGGGGCGCGCGGCGGTCGGAGTTGCCTTCACGCAGCACGGGGTTCACGGCGCTGCCGGTGCACTTGTTGTAGCGCGTGCGGATGTCCTTGTCCTCGTCCGAGGTCGGGTTCTCCGGGTAGTCGGGGATCTTGTAGCCCTTGCCCTGCAGTTCCTTGATGGCCGACTTGAGCTGCGACACCGAGGCGCTGATGTTGGGCAGCTTGATGATGTTGGCTTCGGGCTTGAGCGTGAGCTTGCCCAGTTCGGCCAGGTTGTCGGGCACCTTCTGGTCGTCGCTCAGGAACTCGGGGAACTCGCCCAGGATGCGGGCGGCCACCGAGATGTCGCTCGTCGTCACGTTGATGCCGGCCGGAGCCGTGAAGGCGCGCACGATGGGCAGGAAGGCGTAGGTCGCCAGCAGGGGCGCCTCGTCGGTGAGGGTGTAGACGATGGTGGGTTGCTTCGTGCTCATGCGCTTGCTTCCGTAGGTTCTGGGTTGTCGAGAGGGCTGAAATTTCATTGGGCGAAATGGACTTTCGCCGGAGCCCCCCATTGTCGCCCGGTCGGGCCGGGGCGCGGCCGGAGAAACCCCGATGACCCCTCTGCCAGGGCTTCGCGCGATGGCTACCATTGCGCCCCATGAAAAAGCTGCCTCTTGCCGGGATCGTCGGTCTTCTTGCCTCGTGGCTGGCCGGCCCCGTGCTCGCTGCGCCCGCAGCCCAGGTCTTCGTGGCCGTCAAGACGCCCGAGGCCGTCGACGCCATGTGGCGCGCCCACCTGTGCGCCTTGCTGCCCCAGCCCTGCGATGCGCGGGCGCTGAAGCTGCACCGCCCGCGCGACGGCGGCGCACCCGACGACTACCTGCTCACCTCGGAAAAGCCCCTGGCCATGGCACGCCTGAAGCGCGACGCCGGCACTGGTGGCTGGCAGCTCGCGCAGCTGCACGATTTCTCGACCTACGTGGCCTCGCAGCAGCGCGACCGCCCCAGCACCGACCCCGAGCTGCACGTGGCCCTCGCGCCGGTGCTCTACCCGCTGGCCGAAGGCCGTTGGGCCGTGGCCGTGACCCAGCACGAATCGGAAAGCTATTCGGGCGGCGGCGCGTCCTATGTGACGGCCGACTTCGTGCCGCTGGACACGCCGCCCGGGCAGCGCGCCAAGGCCGCGCGCGAGGGCATCCCGTACTGGTGTTCGCGGTCGATCCGCGCCTGCTTCAGCGAGAAGGAATACAAGACCTCGAAGCACTGCCACGACGAAAGCCGCGGCAGCCTGCGCATCGCCTACGACGCGCCGGCGAAGGCCGGCGGCCCCTATGTGTGGCGCTACACCTGGCTGCAGAGCGAGTGGCCGGCGCACACGGGGCCGGCGGGCAACAAGCGCACCAGCGTCGATTTCACGGACGACAGCGCGCAGAAGCCGACCGCCTGCGACGGCGGACTGCAGTAGGCAGGCCGCAGCGGCTCAGTGCCGCGGCACGGTCACCGCGCCCACGTGCAGCGTGCGCCCCGCGCCCAGCCCCGCCATGACCAGCGCCACGCCCAGGCCGACGAACAGCCACGCCGAGGCGCGGAAGCTGCCGGTCCAGCCGTGCAGCAGCCCGGCCAGCAGCGGACCGAAGGCCGCCACCATGTAGCCCACGCCCTGCGCCATGCCCGACAGGTGCGCCGCAATGTGCGAATCGGGCGAGCGCAGCACGATCATCGTGAGCGCCAGCGCGAAGGTGCCGCCCTGCGAAATGCCCAGCACCACGGCCCAGGTCCACATGCCGCCGGGGGCGTCCAGCGGCGCGAACAGCATGGCCAGCATGGCCGCCACCGTCATCGCCGACAGCACCACCGCCAGCGCGCGCTGGTTGCGCAGCTTCACGGCCAGCGCCGGCACCACGAGGCAGGTCACGACCTGCGTCATGACCGACAGCGACACCACGTAGCCGGCCATTTCGCCGCTGAGCCCGCGCTCGCGCAGGATCGGCGCCAGCCAGCCCATCACGATGTACGCCAGGGCCGACTGCAGCCCCATGAAGAAGGTCACCTGCCAGGCCAGCCGGTCGCGCCACAGGCCGCGCACGGTGAAGCCCGACTCGCTGGCCACCGGCTTGAGCGGCAGCGCCTGCGGCGCCCAGATGAACGTGACCAGCGCGGCCGGCACGGCCCACATGGCGAGCGCCAGCGTCCAGCCGCCGCCCAGCGCGTGCTCCAGCGGCACCGTCAGGCCCGCGGCGCTGGCGGCACCGCCGCACACGGCCATGGTGTACAGGCCCATCATCAGCGCGGCCTGCTTGGCGAAGTCGCGCTTCACCAGGCCCGAGAGCAGCACGTTCGACACCGCGATGCCGCTGCCCGCGATGGCCGAGGCCAGGAACAGCAGCGGGATGTTGCCGGTGCCGCGCAGCACCGTGCCCACGCCGATCAGCACCATGCAGCCCAGCAGCGTGCGCTCGGTGCCGAAGCGGCGCCCGAGCCAGGGCGCCATCGGCGCGAACACGCCCAGGCAGACGATGGGCAGCGTGGTCAGCAGGCTGGCGGCGGTGGCCGACAGGCCGGTGGCACGGATGATTTCCGGCAGCACCACCGACAGGCTGGCGAACACCGGGCGCAGGTTGAAGGCGATGAGCACCACCGTCAGGCCCAGCAGCAGCCGGCGGCCCCGGCTGGGCGTCGGCGTGGGGCGCGGCGCGGGCAGGCTGTCGACTTCGGCGTCGATCAGCAGTTCTTCGGCGCCCGATGGCGCCGCCTGGGTGCGCGCAGCGGTGGCGGCACCCGTGGGCAAGGTCATGGCGCTCATGCGGTGCCCAATGCGAGCGCGTTGAGCGTCGGCGCCATCAGCTCGCGCACGGCGGCGGCGGCGCGCTCGGGGTCGCGGCTGGCAATGCCTTCGACGATGGCGCGATGCGCCGCCTCGTCGGGCTCGGGCAGGCTGGCGCTCAGCGTGCTGGCGATGGTTTCCTTGATGTAGCCGGTGATGAAGCGGCAGGTCTCGACCAGCGCCAGATTGCCCGACACATCGACGATGGCCAGGTGAAAGGCCAGGTCGCGCTCGATGAAGGCCGCGCCGCCGTCGGCCAGGTCGGGCTGGCCGCGCTTGTCGAGCAGGGCGTTCAACCGGCGCAGGTCTTTCGTGGTGTGGCGCACGGCGGCGAGCCGGGCGGCCTCGACCTCGAGCGCGCGGCGCACCTCGAACTGGTCGCGCAGGCTGGCCAGGCGCAGCTTCTGCAGGCTGGCCGAGGGGTCGAAGCCCGAGCGCACGTAGGTGCCCGAACCCTGCCGCACCTCGAGCAGGCCGCGCGAGACCAGCGTCTTCACCGCCTCGCGCACCGTGCCGCGGCTCACGCCCAGCAGCTGCGCCAGCTGGGGCTCGATCGGAATGCGCGAGCCGATGGGCCAGCGGCCCGCCGCGATCTCGGTGCGGATGCTGTTCGCGGCGGCGTCGGCCAGGGAGGTGCGGGGCGGTTGGACGAGCATGGGATCAGGGTGGCTTATTCATTCAATGATTGGATGAATTTAACCATTGTCAAAAAGACGCGGTCGGCGGGAGGGGCATGAAGGCGGCGCGGCGGGTGTCCGGCCGCCCGCTTTACCAGCTGCCCGAGGCGCCGCCGCCGCTGCTCGAACCGCCGCTGTCCGAGGAGGACGAAGACGACGAGGAAGAGGAGGACGACGAACTGCTGCTGCTCCAGCCGCTGTCCCCATCGCCGTCGCCCGATTCCATGACGCCGGGCGGCAGGAAGCCGATCAGCATCGAGAAGAACGCCGCCAGCGCGATGGGAATCCACGAGGTGTCGGGCACCGGGCCGGGCGAGGTGATGTGGAACACGTAGCCGCAGATGCCCGCCACGATGACCAGACGGATGAGGAAGCTGACCACGCTGCGCTGGAAGGTGTTGACCATGCAGCGCACGATGATCACCGCGAACAGCGTCACGCCGCCGATGCACAGCGCCCACAGGAAGCCCCACCAGAAGCGGTCGGCGCCGACTGTGAATGCGATGGCGACCAGCGACGCGATCACGAGCACGAAGCCGCCCATGAAGATGGCGGCCGTGCGCGACATGCCGCAGAGAAAGCCCAGGCCGTAGCCGAAGATCGCCGGCATCGCCAGCACCAGCGCGATGGCCGGGTTCAGCAGCGCCGCGCCGGCGGCCAGCGGGCCAGCCCCGAGCAGGCCGAGCACCAGGCGCAGGT
>NZ_BCUS01000069.1 GCF_001591345.1 Variovorax boronicumulans NBRC 103145
GCGGCAGGGGGCGTCGCCGGCGAACTCACGACGATGGCCGCCGGCGGCAGCACGGGCGTGGGGGGCGTGGCCGGCACGATGCGGGGCGTGTGCTGTCCGGGCGGCGTGACGGCCGGCACAGGCACGAGTTTTTGCGACGAGACCGGGCGCACTGGCAGGGCGGCGCCGCGGGGCTTGGGCGGAGCACTCTCGGCGAGCTTGCGTTTTTCTTCTTCGCTCAGCGCCTGGTACTGCTCCCACTTGAGCTTGCGCTCGTCGGCAGGCACGCGCTTGACCTCGGCGAAATTCAGGCGGGCCTGGGCGCGCTGCTGGTTGCTCAGCGCCGCCCATTCGATCATGCGGCTGTGCAGCGTGACCTGGTCGTCGGCGGGCATGTTCGCGTAGTTGCGCGACAAGGCCAGCCACTTGCGCTTCTGGCCGGCGTTCAGCGTGTTCCAGTGCGAAGCCAGCGGCTTCAGGGCGTGCTGCTGCTCATTGCTCAGTTCGTTCCACAGGGGCTTGGTCGTGGCAACGGCCTTGGGGCTTGCCGCGCCATTGGTGGCTGCGGCGTGCGTGGCGGGCTTGGCGGTTTCGGGCAGCGTCTGTGCATCGGCCAGCGTCAGGCCGAAGGCAGCGGCTGCCAGCGCACCCGCCCAAACGACGGCGCCCGCCGGGAGCGGGCGCAACGGAAGCAGGGCTTTCGCACGGGAAACGGAGCGGCGTCGCATTCGGTCGGGCAAGGTGTTCAGTCGGAGGCGCTGTCGGACTTCAGGAATTGGGCGAAGCCGGGATCGGTGTAGGCGGCGGGCGGCAGGTCGCCCGTCAGCAGGGCCGAGTCGACCTCGGCGAGTTCGCTGGCGCGGTCGTCGTCCTGCAGCACGCTGATGGTGATCAGGCCGGCCACCAGGGCGATCAGGGGCACCACGGAACCGATGCGGGTCCACCAGCTGCCGCCCAACGTGACCGTGTGGCCCGACTGGACCGCGACGGGCGCCGTGCGCAGCTGCGGCGCCTGCTTGCGCGCGGCCACGGCCTGCGAACGGGCAACGCGCAGACGCTCGCTGATGTCGTGCGGCAAGGCTTGATTGCCGTCCGACAGCCGGGCCGCCAGCCGTTGGCCGAAGCGGTCTTCTGCTGCGCTGGATTGAGAGGTTGGAACCTTAGTGTTCATAGCGATATTCCCTTGGCCTTGAGCGCCTTGCTCAGAGCGTGGACAGCTCGCGAACAATGGGTTTTGACGCTGCCCTCGGAGCAGCCCATTGCGGCGGCCGTCTCTGCGACGTCCATTTCCTCCCAGTAACGCATCAGGAAAGCCTCGCGTTGACGGCCGGGCAAAGCCGCGATCTGTTCTTCGATTTCGTGAAAGACCTGACTGCGGCGGGTGGTGTCTTCGGCGCTCTCCGATTCTCTGGAGTCGGTTGGCGAGACGAAGTTCTCCAGCAGGTCGAAATCTTCGCCGTTGTCGGCCGGTTCGAAGTCGCTCAGATTGGAAAAAAGCGCGCGGCGGGTCTTCTGGCGGCGGAACCAGTCGAGCGTGCAGTTCGACAGGATGCGCTGGAACAGCATTGGCAGTTCCTCGGCAGGCTTGTCGCCGTAGTGCTGGGCCAGCTTCATCATGCTGTCCTGCACGATGTCCAAGGCCGCTTCTTCGTCCCGCACGTGATAGACCGAGCGCTTGAAGGCCCGTCGTTCGACGTTTTTCAGGAAGTCGGAGAGTTCGTGTTCAGTAGCCAAATGAGAGGGGGCGGCGGGACGCGCCGCGTGGGGAGGATGTTTGGCGAACGCTCATGTTTTTATGCCGCGGATTATGCCTTTGTGCCAAGACAGGGCACCTGAAGCGAGTCTGAACGCGCCGGTAGTGTCATAATCCGCCTTGCAAGTCAAAAGGCAAACGGGTCACGGTCCGGCGGAACATCAGTCCGCTCATGGCTTTGGCCTCAAGTCCTGGCGCGGCCCCACAAGGGCTGGCAAGGGGCACCCAAGGTTTTTCGTTCCCGAAAAAACACAAAGGTTGATCATGGAAATCTCGAAGGCGGAACTCGCTTCCGCAGCAGCCGCGTCCTCTGGCGCCGGCAACACCACGCAAGAACTCATGGGCGCTGAAGTGCTGGTCAAGGCACTGCAGGCCGAAGGCGTCCAGTACATCTGGGGCTACCCGGGCGGCGCGGTTCTCTACATCTACGACGCGTTCTACAAGCAGGACACCATCCAGCACGTGCTGGTGCGCCACGAACAGGCCGCCGTGCACGCTGCCGACGGCTATGCGCGCGCCACCGGCGAAGTCGGCGTGGCACTGGTCACCTCCGGCCCCGGCCTGACCAATGCGGTCACCGGCATCGCGACGGCGTACATGGACTCGATCCCGATGGTGATCATTTCCGGTCAGGTGCCGACGGCCGCCATCGGCCTCGACGCCTTCCAGGAATGCGACACGGTCGGCATCACGCGCCCCATCGTCAAGCACAATTTCCTCGTCAAGGATCCGAAGGATCTGGCCATGACGATGAAGAAGGCCTTCCATATCGCGCGCAGCGGCCGTCCCGGCCCCGTGGTGGTGGACGTGCCGAAGGACGTTTCCTTCAAGAAGATTCCGTATAGCGGCTATCCCGACAAGGTCGAGATGCGCTCGTACAACCCGGTGCGCAAGGGCCACGGCGGGCAGATCCGCAAGGCGTTGCAACTGCTGCTGGCGGCCAAGCGCCCCTACATCTACACCGGCGGCGGCGTGCTCCTGGGCAATGCCACGAACGAGCTGCGCACGCTGGTCGACATGCTGGGGTACCCCGTCACGAACACGCTGATGGGCCTGGGCGCCTATCCGGCGAGCGACCGCAAGTTCCTGGGCATGCTGGGCATGCACGGCACCATCGAAGCCAACAACGCGATGCAGAACTGCGACGTGCTGCTGGCCGTGGGCGCGCGCTTCGACGACCGCGTGATCGGCAACCCGAAGCACTTCGCGCAGAACGAACGCAAGATCATCCACGTCGACATCGACCCGTCGAGCATCTCCAAGCGCGTGAAGGTCGACATCCCGATCGTCGGCGACGTGAAGGACGTGCTCACCGAACTCATCTCGATGATCCGCGAGAGCACCACCAAGCCCGACGCCGGTGCGCTGGCCGATTGGTGGAAAACCATCGAAAGCTGGCGCTCGCGCGACTGCCTCAAGTACGACCGCGACAACAAGGACGTGATCAAGCCGCAGTTCGTGGTCGAGACCCTCTGGAACATGACCAAGGACGCCGACACGTACATCACGTCGGACGTCGGCCAGCACCAGATGTGGGCCGCCCAGTACTACCGCTTCGACGAGCCGCGCCGCTGGATCAATTCGGGCGGCCTGGGCACCATGGGCGTGGGCATTCCCTACGCCATGGGCATCAAGCTCGCCAAGCCCGACTCGGAAGTGTTCACCATCACCGGCGAAGGCTCGGTGCAGATGTGCATCCAGGAGCTCTCGACCTGCCTGCAGTACAACACGCCGATCAAGATCTGCTCGCTCAACAACCGCTACCTGGGCATGGTGCGCCAGTGGCAGGAGATCGAATACTCCGGCCGCTACAGCCACAGCTACATGGACGCGCTGCCCAACTTCGTGAAGCTCGCCGAGGCCTATGGCCACGTCGGCATGCTGATCGAGCGTCCACAAGACGTGGAGCCGGCGCTGCGCGAGGCGCGCAAGCTCAAGGACCGCACGGTGTTCATGGATTTCCGTACCGACCCCACCGAGAACGTGTTCCCGATGGTCAAGGCCGGCATGGGCATCACCGAGATGCTGCTGGGTTCCGAAGATCTCTGATCCGGAACATTCGTTCGTTCAACCTTTACTGACGAATCTATTGCCCGCCAAGCCCGCGCATTACCGTGCACGGGGGAGGGCGGCGAAAAGAGGAGTCACGCCAACATGAAACACATCATTGCAGTGCTGCTGGAAAACGAGCCGGGTGCTCTTTCCCGCGTGGTGGGCCTGTTCTCGGCCCGTGGCTACAACATCGAATCGCTGACCGTGGCGCCGACCGAGGACGCAAGCCTCTCGCGCATGACCATCGTCACCAACGGCTCGGACGACGTGATCGAGCAGATCACCAAGCACCTGAACCGTCTCATCGAGGTCGTGAAGGTGGTCGACCTGACCGAAGGCGCCTACACCGAGCGCGAGCTCATGATGGTGAAGGTGCGTGCGGTGGGCAAGGAACGCGAGGAAATGATGCGCATGGCGGAAATCTTCCGTGGCCGCATCATCGACGTGACCGACAAGAGCTACACCATCGAGCTCACTGGCGATCACGGCAAGAACGACGCTTTCCTGGAAGCGATCGACCGCGGCGCCATCCTCGAGACGGTGCGCACCGGCGCCAGCGGCATCGGGCGCGGCGAACGCATCCTGCGGGTCTGACACCATGATTCGGAGCTCAGTCGCTGCCCGTTCGGGCTGAGCTTGTCGAAGCCTCCGCGCGAGCGGGGACTGCATTGAGCCCTTCGACAGGCTCAGGACGAACGGCACAACAACACACTGCAACTCGCTTATCTATCTGGAGAACATCATGAAGGTTTATTACGACAAGGACGCGGACCTGAGCCTCATCAAGGGCAAGACGGTTGCCATCATCGGCTACGGCTCGCAAGGCCACGCACACGCGCAGAACCTGAACGACAGCGGCGTCAAGGTCGTGGTCGGCCTGCGCAAGGGCGGCGCTTCGTGGGACAAGGTTGGCAAGGCCGGCCTGCAGGTCGCTGAAGTCGCTGACGCCGTGAAGTCGGCCGACGTCGTCATGATCCTGCTGCCCGACGAGCAGATCGCCGCCGTCTACAAGAACGACGTGGCCCCGAACATCAAGGAAGGCGCTTCGCTCGTCTTCGCGCACGGCTTCAACGTGCACTACGGTTTCGTGCAGCCGCGCGCCGACCTCGACGTGTGGATGGTCGCTCCCAAGGCTCCGGGCCACACCGTGCGCGGCACGTACACGCAAGGTGGCGGCGTGCCGCACCTGATCGCGGTGCACCAGGACAAGAGCGGCAAGGCGCGTGACCTCGCGCTGAGCTACGCCACCGCCAACGGCGGCGGCAAGGCCGGCATCATCGAGACCAACTTCCGCGAAGAAACCGAGACCGACCTCTTCGGCGAGCAAGCGGTTCTGTGCGGCGGCACGGTCGAGCTGATCAAGGCTGGTTTCGAAACGCTGGTGGAAGCCGGCTACGCGCCCGAAATGGCGTACTTCGAATGCCTGCACGAGCTGAAGCTGATCGTCGACCTGATCTACGAAGGCGGCATCGCCAACATGAACTACTCGATCTCGAACAACGCCGAATACGGCGAGTACGTCACGGGCCCGCGCATCGTGACCGACGAGACCAAGAAGGCCATGAAGAAGGTCCTGCAGGACATCCAGACCGGCGAATACGCCAAGAGCTTCGTGCTCGAAGCCGCTGCCGGCCAACCGGTGCTGATCAGCCGCCGTCGCTTGAACGCTGAGCATCAGATCGAAGTCGTCGGCGAAAAGCTGCGCGCGATGATGCCCTGGATCAAGAAGAACAAGCTGGTCGACCAGACCCGGAACTAAAGCCCCCCGGCTTTTCACTCCGCTTCGCTGCGTGTAATTTGCCACCCCCCGAGGGGGAGGCGCGGCTCGCCTTGGGGCGGCCCGGCGGCGGCCGCCTCGGCCGCCTTTGAAGCACGCAAATCAGAGGGCCACCCGTCGCGGTGGCCCTTTTGTTTGAAGGGGAGTGCACGGGTCCCCTGAACTACACTGCGAAGCATGCGATTCACAGACCAAGATGCTATCGAATGGATAGCTGATCGGGCAGTTCCCACGAGGGACGGAGGCCAATTCAATGCATGACGACACCGTCCCCGACGACGCGCAGCCGCGCAAGCGTCGCAAGGGCATCTACATCCTGCCGAACCTGTTCACGCTGGCGGCGTTGTTCGGCGGCTTCTACTCGGTCGTGATGGCCATGAACGCGCGCTTCGACCTGGCCGCGCTCGGCGTGTTCGCCGCGATGGTGCTCGACAGCCTCGACGGACGCGTGGCCCGCATGACCAACACGCAAAGCGCGTTCGGCGAGCAGATGGACTCGCTGTCCGACATGGTGTCGTTCGGCGCCGCGCCCGCGCTCATCGCCTACGAGTGGTCGCTCAAGGGGCTGGGGCGCTGGGGCTGGATCGCCGCCTTCGTGTACTGCGCCTGCGCCGCGCTGCGGCTCGCGCGCTTCAACGTCAATACGGGCGTGGTCGACAAGCGCTGGTTCCAGGGCCTGCCGTCCCCGGCGGCCGCGGCATTGGTGGCGGGCTTCATCTGGCTCGTCAACGAATGGGGCAAGCGTGGTGGCGAGGTGCTGTACCTCTCGTGGACGCAGATCACCTGGGTCACCTTCGCCTTCACGCTGTACGCGGGTCTCACTATGGTGACCAATGCGCCGTTCTACAGCTTCAAGGACATCCAGATGAAGAAGAGCGTGCCCTTCGTCGTGATCGTGCTGATCGCGCTGGGCATCGCGGTCATCAACATCCATCCGCCAACGGTGCTGTTCAGCCTCTTCGTGGCCTATGGTTTGAGCGGCTACGTGGTGTACGCGTGGCGCAAGGCCAAGGGCCAGCCGGTGAGCGTGATCAGCACCTCGACCGAAGAGCCCGACGAGCGGGGACTGCACAACTGAAGAAGCCCGGGCCTTCACAGGCCCGCAAAGGCTGTGCTACATTCGCAACCCTCATGACCAAGATTTCGCTGCTGGCCCTACTAGCCCTCCCTCACGGGCGGAGACGGTAGCGCACGCGCTAATCCCTCATCACGGCCCGTTCGCACCAGCAACGGGCCGTTTGTCTTTTGGGGTTGCTGGTTGAGTTCCAACCATCACAGAGAAATCGACATGCTCAAGCAACCTCAAGCCAAATACCGCGCATTCGCCCCGATCGGTCTCAAGGACCGCACCTGGCCCGATGCCGTGCTGACCAAGGCCCCGATCTGGCTGTCGACGGACCTGCGCGATGGCAACCAGGCCTTGGTCGAACCCATGGACATCGCGCGCAAGATGCGCATGTTCGAAACCCTCGTGGCCATCGGCTTCAAGGAAATCGAAGTCGGCTTTCCCTCGGCGTCGCAGGTCGAATTCGACTTCGTGCGCAAGCTCATCGAAGAAGACCGCATTCCCGACGACGTGACGATCCAGGTGCTCACGCAGGCGCGCGACCACCTCATCGAACGCACCTTCGAAGCCTTGCAAGGTGCACCGCGCGCCATCGTCCACCTCTACAACGCGGTGGCCCCGGTGATGCGCCGCGTGGTGCTCGGTATGGACGAAGACCAGATCGTCGAACTCGCGAGCAGCCACGCCCGCATGTTCAACGACTTCGCCGCAAAGCAGCCGAACACGAAGTGGACCTTCCAGTACTCGCCCGAAATGTTCTCGGGCACCGACGTGGTCTTCTCCAAGCGCGTGGTCGATGCGGTCACCGAAGTCTGGGCACCGACGCCCGAGCGCAAGTGCATCGTCAACCTGCCCACCACGGTGGAGCATTCCACGCCGAACATCTTCGCGGACATGATCGAGTGGATGCACCGCAACCTCGCGCGCCGTGACTCGATCGTGCTGTGCGTGCATCCGCACAACGACCGCGGTACCGGCACCGCAGCCGGCGAACTGGCCTTGATGGCCGGTGCCGAACGCATCGAAGGCTGCCTCTTTGGCAACGGCGAACGCACCGGCAACCTCGACCTCGTGAATGTCGCGCTCAACCTCTACACGCAAGGCGTTTCGCCCGAACTCGACTTCTCGAACATCGACGAGATCCGCGCCACGGTCGAGCACTGCAACCAGATTCCCGTACACCCGCGCCATCCGTACGTCGGCGACCTCGTCTACACCTCGTTCTCGGGCTCGCACCAGGACGCGATCAAGAAGGCGTTCGCCGCGCGCAAGGGCGGCGACATCTGGGACATCCCGTACCTCCCCATCGACCCGAAGGACGTAGGCCGCAGCTACGAGGCCGTGATCCGCGTGAACAGCCAGTCGGGCAAGGGCGGCATGGCCTACCTGCTCGAGAGCGAGTACGGCCTCGAGATGCCGCGGCGCCTGCAGATGGAATTCATGCAGGTCGTGCAGCGCGTGATGGACGTGGGCGGCAAAGAGCTCACTGCCGCCGACCTCTGGCAGATCTTCGTGAACGAATACGGCATCGAGACCGCCAAGGCCTTGCAACACCGCGTGATCCAGGAAGAAGGCGAGGGCGCCGAGGCCACGGTGGTACTGCGCGGCGACCTGCCGTGGGACGGTGAAACGCGCGCCATCGAAGGACGTGGCAACGGCCCGATCGACGCCTTCACGCAGGCACTGAGCCAGGCCACCGGCCACACGGTGCGCGTCATGGACTATCACCAGCACGCAATCGGCGCGGGCGCCGACGCCAAGTCGGTGGCCTACCTCGAGCTGCGCGTGGACGAGTCGCAGACCCTGTTCGGCGTCGGCATCGACGCGAACGTGATCTCGGCCTCGCTGAAGGCGATCGTGTCGGGGGTGCAGCGGGCCAGGGGCCGGGGCGCGCGCAGCGCACAATCGGTGGCTGAAGTCGCCTGACGCACCGGCACCAGCCGCACGCGCAAGGTGGGAACGAACCAAGGAGATCCACGATGACCGACCAACTCATTATTTTCGACACCACCTTGCGCGACGGCGAGCAGTCGCCCGGCGCCTCGATGACGCGCGACGAAAAATTGCGTATCGCCAAGCTGCTGGAGCGCCTCAAGGTCGACGTCATCGAAGCCGGCTTTCCGGCCAGTTCGAACGGCGACTTCGAGGCCGTGAAGGCCATTGCCAACGCGATCAAGGACTCGACGGTGTGCGGCCTGTCGCGTGCCAACGACCGCGACATTGCGCGCGCAGCCGAGGCCCTGAAGGGCGCGGCGCGCGGGCGCATCCACACCTTCATCGCGACCTCGCCGCTGCACATGGAAAAGAAGCTGCGCATGTCGCCCGACGAGGTGCATGAGCAGGCCAAGCTGGCCGTGCGCTTCGCGCGCAACCAGATCGCCGACGTCGAGTTCAGCCCCGAAGACGGCTACCGCAGCGACCCCGACTTTCTGTGCCGCGTGCTCGAAACCGTGATCAACGAGGGCGCGACCACCATCAACGTGCCCGACACCGTCGGCTACGCCATCCCCGAGCTGTACGGCAATTTCATCAAGATGCTGCGCGAGCGCATTCCCAACAGCGACAAGGCGATCTGGTCGGTGCATTGCCACAACGACCTGGGCATGGCCGTGGCGAACTCGCTGGCCGGTGTGAAGATCGGCGGCGCGCGCCAGGTCGAGTGCACGATCAACGGCCTGGGCGAGCGCGCGGGCAACTGTTCGCTCGAAGAAGTGGTCATGGCCGTGAAGACGCGCAGGGACTACTTCGGTCTCGATCTGAACATCGACACCCAGCACATCGTGGCCGCCAGCCGCATGGTCAGCCAGACCACCGGCTTCGTGGTGCAGCCCAACAAGGCCGTGGTGGGCGCCAACGCGTTCGCACACGCCTCGGGCATCCACCAGGACGGCGTGCTCAAGGCGCGCGACACCTACGAGATCATGCGCGCCGAAGACGTGGGCTGGACCGCCAACAAGATCGTGCTGGGCAAGCTCAGCGGTCGCAACGCCTTCAAGCAGCGCCTGCAGGACCTGGGCGTGACGATGGAAAGCGAAACCGAGGTCAACGCCGCGTTCGCGCGTTTCAAGGAGCTGGCCGACCGCAAGTCCGAAATTTTCGACGAGGACATCTTGGCACTGGTCAGCGCGGAAGAGCTGTCGCACGTTGGTGAACAGTTTGCTTTCGTTTCTCTCTCCCAGCACAGCGAAACCGGCGAGCGGCCCCAGGCCAAGATCGTGTTCACGATCCAGGGCAAGGAAGTCACCAGCGAATCCGACGGCAACGGGCCGGTCGATGCGTCCCTCAAGGCCATCGAGGCCCATGTCAAGAGCGGCGCCGAGATGGTTCTTTACTCTGTAAACGCCATCAGCGGCTCGACGGAAAGCCAGGGAGAGGTTACAGTCCGGTTACAAAACGCAGGGCGGGTGGTCAACGGTGTGGGTGCAGACCCCGACATCGTGGTCGCTTCGGCAAAGGCTTATTTGAGTGCGCTCAACAAGTTACAGAGCCAAGCTGAGAGAGTGGCGGCACAAGGTTAGGTTTTGAGGCGTTCCTTGGTATTCGAATGAAGAAGGGGATGCAAGTAACTGATATTGCGTGCCTTTTTTGATTTCGATACACTGCGGTCCTCGTTTGTTGCCGCTGGAGATTTATTGATGCCTGAAACCCGTCTACGTCGAGTTTCCATCCAGCGGTTCCTACCCGCCTTCAAGTTCCTCGCCGTGGCGCTGTGCGCCTCGGCGTTTTTGCTGCCTGGCGCCCAGGCTGCGAAGAAGGAAAAACCCGCTGCCGCCAAGTCCGCCGTCGCCAAGAAGGCGAAGGCCCCCGCAGAAACGAAGCAGCGCAATGCGTCTGCTTCCAAGGTGGCACGGGGCGGTCGCGCTGAGCAGGCCGACAAGGTCGTGCGCGGCGGCCGCAACGTCGTGGCCACCATCCACAAGAAGAACGGCAAGACGGTCGTCGCCGTGCAGCGCCGCTCGGTGGTGCGCGTCGAGACGCCAGCCCGCCAGTCCTTTGGCCAGATGGCCGGCCTGCACAGCACCGACGACGCGCTCGATCTGAAGTCGAGCGTCGCCCTGGTGATCGACCAGGACACCCACGAAGTGCTGTTCAGCAAGAACGACCACGCCGTGCTGCCGATCGCTTCGCTCACCAAGCTCATGACCGGCCTGCTGATCAGCGAGGCCCACCTGCCGAACGACGAGCTCATCACCATCACGCAAGACGACGTCGACACCGAAAAGGGCAGCCGTTCGCGCCTGACCGTCGGCACCACGCTGTCGCGCGGCGAGCTGCTGCACCTGGCGCTGATGTCCAGCGAGAACCGTGCCGCGCACGCACTGGGCCGCACCTACCCGGGCGGTCTCACGACCTTCGTGAGCATCATGAACGCCAAGGCCCGCATGCTCGGCATGAAGGACACGCGCTACGTGGAGCCCACCGGCCTGTCCAGCCGCAACCAGTCGAGCGCACAAGACCTGGCGCTGCTGGTCAACGCGGCCTATTCGGACGCCACGGTGCGTTCGCTGTCCACGTCGCCGGAATACCAGGTCGAAGTCGGCAACCGCGTGCTGCAGTTCAACACCACCAACCGCCTCGTGAAGAGCCCTGAGTGGGACATCGGCCTGCAGAAGACCGGCTACATCTCCGAAGCCGGCCAGTGCCTCGTGATGCAGGCCAAGGTGGCCGGGCGCAAGCTGATCATGGTGTTCCTGGATTCGGCCGGCAAGTTCAGCCGCATCGCCGACGCCGAGCGGGTTCGCCGCTGGGTCGAGGCCACGCACGCCGTGTCGGGTCCGCGCGGCTTCCAGGTTGCCGGCTGAGATCGGTTGAGCAGGGAGGTCGTTAGCGGCCTGCCTGCTGCCCTCGTGGAGGGCTTACCGGCCGGCTCGCTGGGAAGAAAAAGAGTCGAAAGCAAACGGGCGCTCAGGCGCCCGTTGTCACGTTCGCGCCCGACGCAGGCGTTGCGGCCACGCCGTCCTTGAAGCCCAGCGCGCCCGAGATTTCGTTGGCGGTCGCCTGCAGCTTGGGCAGCCAGCCTTCATCGAGGCGATCGGCCGGGGCCGAGATCGACAGGCCCGCCACCAGCTTGCCCTGGTCGTCGTAGATGCCGGCGGCCATGCATCGCACGCCCAGTTCCAGTTCTTCGTTGTCGCGGGCGATGCCGTACTGGCGCGCCTTCGACAGCTCGCGCTCGAGCGCGGGCAGCTGGGTGATGCTGTTGCGGGTGTGGCCGGCCAGGCCGGTGCGCGTGGCGTAGCTGCGCACGCGCTGCGGATCGTCGGCGGCCAGGAACAGCTTGCCGGTCGAGGTCAGGTGCAGGGCGGCACGGCCGCCGATGGCGCGCACCACCTGCATGCCCGAACGTTCGCTGTAGGCGCGCTCGATGTACACGATCTCGTCGCCCTGGCGCATGCTGAGGTTGACCGGCTGCTGCGTGAGCTTGTGCAGCTCGCGCATCGGCCCCAGGGCCGCGTCGCGCACGTTCAGCCGGCCCTTGACCAGGTTGCCCAGCTCCAGCAGGCGCATGCCGAGGCGGTAGCTGCCGGCTTCGGGGCGGTCGACGAAGCGGCCGACCGCGAGGTCATTGAGGATGCGGTGCGTGGTCGACGGGTGAAGCCCCGTCTTTTCGCTGATTTCCTTCAGCGAGATCGCTTCTTCGCGCGAGGCCAGGACGTCGATCAGCGAGAACATGCGCTCGATGACCTGGATGACGGGAGTGGCGGGAACGTCGGATAGGTTTTTTCTCATGGCGCAATGCGGTGATGACCGTGCGCCATTTTACCTTGTGAAATCGCTCGGTGCCTGCCAGTGGCCGTCCACCAACACTTCGTGCGGGGAAAAGCGGGCCTTGTAGTGCATCTTGGGGCTGCGCTCGATCCAGTAGCCCAGGTAGACGTGCGGCAGCCCCAGCTTGCGGGCCTGCTCGATCTGCCACAGCACGCTGTAGGTGCCGTAGCCGGCGCCGTCCTCAGGCTCGTAGAAGGTGTAGACGGCCGAGATGCCGTCGCTGAGCACGTCGAGGATCGACACCATCTTCAGTGCGCCGGGGCTGCCGTCGGGCAGGGTTTCGCGGAACTCGACCAGCCGCGAGTTGACGCGGCTTTGCAGCAGGAACTGGGTGTACTGGTCGATGCTGTCGTGGTCCATGCCGCCGCCCGAGTGGCGGCCGGTCTGGTAGCGCAGGTAGAGCTGGTAGTGCTCGGGCACGAAGCACAGCTTGAGCACGCGCGCCTGCAGGTCGGCGTGCTGTTTGGCGGTGCGGCGCTGGCTGCGGTTCGGCTTGAAGCTGTGCGCCAGCACGCGCAGCGGGATGCAGGCGCGGCACCCGTCGCAATAGGGCCGGTAGGTGAACATGCCGCTGCGCCGGAAGCCGCTGAGCACCAGGTCGGAGTAGGCGTCGTTGTGGATCAGATGGCTGGGCGTGGCCACCTGCGAGCGGGCCTGGCGATCCGGCAGGTAGCTGCAGGGATAGGGCGCCGTCGCGTAGAACTGCAGCGTGTGAAGCGGAAGATCCTTGAGGTGCGTCACGTCACGTCACGTCGAAAGAGGAGGTCGCTCGGAAAGGAGTTCGGACCAGTATACGGGGTCGAATTGCCACTGCGGGCCCTCCTGTTTTCGGGCCTGGGCCACGTGCGCGACGAAGCGCGCGCGCGGCATTTCGCGGGCGCCGAGGCTGGCCAGGTGCGCGGTGTTCTGCTGGCAGTCGATCATCGCGATGCCGGCGCGCCGGCACAGCGCGACCAGGCCGGCCAGCGCAATCTTCGAGGCGTCCGGCCGGCGCGTGAACATCGATTCGCCGAATACGGCCCGGCCCAGCGCCACGCAGTAGAGTCCGCCCGCCAACTCGCCGTCGATCCAGGTTTCCACGCTGTGTGCGTGCCCGGCGCGGTGCAATTGCGTATAGGCCTTGACCATGTCCGGCACGATCCAGGTGCCCGACTGGCCGGCGCGCGCCGACTGCGAACAGGCCTGGATCACCGTTCCAAAATCGTGATCGACGCGCAGCTCGCAGCCGGGCGTCGCGGCAAAACGGCTCAGGGTCTTGCGCAGAGAGCGATGCAGCCGGAAGTCGTTCACCCGCAGCACCATGCGCGGGTCGGGGCTCCACCACAGGATCGGCTGGTCGTCGCTGAACCAGGGGAAGACGCAGCGGCTGTAGGCCTGCATGAGAGTATCGACATCGAGCGAGCCACCGGCCGCCAGCAGGCCGGGCACGGGGTCCCGTTCGTCCCACGCCGAAGCGGGGTCGGGCAGTGCATCTCCGGGTTCGAGCCAAGGCAGTTGTCGCATGGATGCAGGTATACACGGCTTCTCGAAAACGCAAGCCAGTTGAGGGAAAATCCCGCTCACACGGGAACAGTCCACAAGGCTGCGGCCCTGGTGCCACCGCCGATGGCACGCGAGACAACCCCACAAGACCCGTCGAAAAACCTATAGTGCACAGCTTGCTTTCGCAGTACCACAGCGGATCCGGCAGGCATGTGCAGGGCGCCGGGGATCAGCACAAGAGGACCACGTTGACCACTGAACCCAATCCCACGCGCTTCGGCAGCGGCCAGGCGGTGCGCCGCCTCGAGGACGAAAGCCTGCTCGCAGGCGCCGGCCGTTACACCGACGACGTCACGCTCTCCGAGCAGGCGCATCTCGTCTTCCTTCGCTCTCCGTACCCACATGCGCGCATCGTGTCCATCGACACGTCCGCGGCCGTCGGCATGCCCGGCGTGCTGCGCGTGATCACCGGGGCCGACCTGGCCGAGGCCGGCGTCAAGCCAATGCCCGGCGCGGCCGGCTTCAAGCGCGCGGACGGCAGCGACAGCGCCAGCCCGCCCCGCCGCGCCCTGGCGCACGAGCGCGCGCGCTTCGTCGGCGAACCGGTGGCGGCCGTCATTGCCGACACCGTGCAGCAGGCGCGCGATGCGGCCGAGGCCGTGATGGTCGATTACGAAGAGCTGCCGATGGTGGTCGACCTGCCGGGCGCGACCGCCGAAGGCGCGCCGCTCCTGTGTGAGGAGGCCACGGGCAACATCGCCGCCGAGATGCGCCACGGCAGCAGCGAAGGCGCCACCGCCGCCTTCGAGCGCGCCGCCCACGTGATCGCGCTGGACGTGAACAACCAGCGCGTGGTCGCGCTCACCATCGAGCCGCGCGCCGTGCTCGCCACGCACGACAGCAAGACCGACCGCCTCACGATCCGCATGAGCACCCAGATGCCGTCCGGCGTGCGCGATTCGGTCTGCGCGGCCATTGGCCTGGCGAAAGAAAAAGTGCGCGTGGTCGTGGGCGACGTCGGCGGCGGCTTCGGCATGAAGACCGGCGCCTACCCCGAGGACATCGCGGTCGCCTACGCCGCACTGCAGGTGGGCCGGCCCGTGAAGTGGGTGGCCGACCGCAGCGAAGAGTTCCTGTCCAGCGCGCACGGCCGCGACATCGAGGCGCGCGCCGAAATGGCGCTCGATGCCGACGGCAAGATCCTGGCCCTGCGCATCAAGACGCTCGCCAACGTGGGCGCCTACGCCACCGGCACCGGTGTCGCGATCCAGCTGCTGATCGGCCCCTGGGTGCAGACCAGCGTCTACGACATCCAGACCATCGACTTCCATTTCAAGGCGGTGCTCTCCAACACCGCGCCCACCGGCGCCTACCGCGGCGCGGGCCGGCCCGAGGCCATCTTCACCATCGAGCGCCTGATGGACGAGGCCGCGCGCCAGACCGGCATCGACCGCATCGCGCTGCGCCGGCGCAACTTCATCCGCCCCGAGCAGATGCCCTACAAGAACCCGATGGCGCAGACCTACGACACCGGCCAGTTCGAGTCGGTGATGGACCAGGCGCTGCAGCTGGCCGACTGGCAGGGCTTCGAGGCCCGCGCGGCCGAATCGGCGGCGCGCGGCAAGCAGCGCGGCCTGGGCATTGCCACGTTCCTCGAATGGACCGGCGGCAACGTGTTCGAAGAGCGCGTGACCGTCTCGGTGCAGGCCGATGGCGTGATCGAGGTGTTCTCGGCCGTCAACGCCATGGGGCAGGGCATTGCGACCTCGCTCGCGCAGCTGGCCGTCGATGCCTTCGGCGTGCCCATCGAGAAGGTGCGCGTGGTGCTCGGCGACACCGACCGCGGCGACGGCTTCGGCAGCGCCGGCTCGCGTTCGCTCTTCACCGGCGGCTCGGCCGTGCGCATCGGCGCCGAGCGCACCATCGACAAGGCGCGCGAACTCGCGGCGCAGGAGTTCGAGGCCTCCATCGACGACATCGTCTACAGCCGCGGCACCTTCATCGTGGCCGGCACCGACCTCGAACTCGACCTGTTCACCCTGGCTGCCAAGCAGCCAGGGCGCGAGATCTTCGTCGACTCCACCAGCACCGTGGCCGGCCCGAGCTGGCCCAACGGCTGCCACATCTGCGAGATCGAGCTCGATCCGCCCACCGGCGAGATCAGCGTCGTGGCCTACAGCTCGGTCAACGACGTGGGCCGCGTGGTCAACCCGATGATCGTGCGCGGCCAGCTCGAAGGCGGCGCGGTGCAGGGCATCGGCCAGGCGCTGTACGAGCAGGTGGTGTACGACAGCGAAACCGGCCAGCCCGTCACCGGCAGCCTCATGGACTACGCCGCGCCGCGCGCCGACATCGTCGACACCATGTTCCAGATGGAAATGGACGAATCCACGCCCTGCAAGAACAACCCGCTGGGCGTGAAGGGCGTGGGCGAGCTGGGCACCATCGGCGCCACGCCGGCCATCGTCAACGCGGTGGCCGACGCCTTCGCACGCAACGGCCTCGGCGCCCGCGCGCCCCGCCTGCACATGCCGCTGAGCCCGTCGCGCGTGTGGCAAGCGATGCAAACGATCGACTGAGCGCAACTGGCCGGTGATCGAAGAGCGACGAAAGTCATCATGCGCGTCACCACCGAACTGCAGACCGAGGCGATCCGCGTCTCGACCTACCGCTGCGACGCGGGCGTCGGCGCGGCGCCGTTCACCGAGATGCACGAGACGCACTCGGTCTCGTACGTGCGCAAGGGCAGCTTCGGCTGCCGCGCGCTCGGCCGCGACTACGAGCTGGTGGCCGGCGCGGTGCTGGTCGGTGCGCCGGGCGACGACTACGTCTGCACCCACGAGCACTTCGCCTGTGGCGACGAATGCCTGTCGTTCCACTTCTCGCCGGGCTTCGTCGACCTGATCGGCGCCGACCGGCGCAGCTGGCATGCCTCGGCGTTGCCGCCGCTGCCCGAACTCATGGTGCTGGGCGAACTCGCGCAGGTCGCGGTCGAAGGCGGCAGCGACGTGGGCCTGGACGAGCTGGGCATGGGCTTCGCCAGCCGTTTTCTCGACGTGGGGAAAGGGCGTGGCAAGCCGGCAGCGCCGCCGTCGGCCACGCCGCGCGACCGTCGCCGTGCGGTCGAGGCCGCGACCTGGATCGAGGCCCACGCCTCCGGCGAGATCGGCCTGGAAGACGCGGCCGCCCAGGCGGGCCTGAGCGCTTTCCATTTCCTGCGGCTGTTCTCCCAGGTGCTGGGCGTCACGCCGCACCAGTACCTCGTGCGCTCCCGGCTGCGCCGCGCGGCGCGCCTGCTGGCAGACAGCGACCTTGCCGTGACCGACGTTGCCCTCGAGGCCGGTTTTGCAGACCTGAGCAACTTCGTGCGCACCTTCCATCGCGCGGCCGGCGTGTCGCCGCGCGGGTTTCGGCTTGCTGCCAAGGGCGACCGCAAGATTTTCCAAGACCGCCTGGCCGCGCTGCTTCACGATGACCGCTTGATCCACCCTTCAAGCAGGAAGTCATCGCCATGTACGACCACATCGGACTGAAAGTCAAAGACCTCGCCGCCAGCCGACGCTTCTACGAAGCCGCGCTCGCGCCGCTCGGCCACGTGCTGGGCTCCCACGACGACAGCTACGCCGGCCTCGGCCCGGCCGGCGAACCGGCGCTGTGGCTCTACGCCGCGAAAGATGCCAAGGGCCCGGGCACTCACATCGCGTTCCGCGCACCCGACCACGCCGCCGTCGCCGCCTTCCACAAGGCCGGCTTGAAGGCCGGCGGCACCGACAACGGCGGCGCGGGGCCGCGCGCCGACTACAGCCCGACCTACTACGCGGCCTTCCTCATCGACCCCGACGGCAACAACGTCGAGGCCGTCTGCCCCTGACACGAAAGGCATCGACCCCATGGCTACCGTCTACAAGGAATTCATCGTCGAGGCCGACGCCGCGCAGGTGTGGAACGCGCTGCGCGACTTCGGCGCCGTGCACACGCGCCTCGCGCCGGGCTTTCTCACCGGCTGCGAACTCGACGGGCAGGGCGCCCGCATCGTCCACTTTGCCAACGGCCTCGTGGCGCGCGAGCTGCTCGTGGCCCTCGACGAAGAGAACCGCCGGCTGGCCTACACCGTGACCGACGGCAAGGCCACGCACCACCACGCATCGGCCCAGGTGTTCGCGCACGGCGAAGGCCGGTCGCGCTTCGTCTGGATCACCGACGTGCTGCCCGACGGGCTTGCGGCCTACGTCGGACCCATGATGGCGCAGGGCGGCGCCGCGATGAAGAAGACACTGGAGAAAGCCAGCGAACGATGAGCACGCCGATGACCCCTGCCGCGAGCGAGATCCGGGCGGTCGTGCAGCGCTACGCGCAGGCCTGGGCGGCCAACGACCTGAAGGCCATCGTCGACTGCTACCACGACGAGGTCGTCTTTCACTACTTCGGCTGCAGCCCGCTCGCGGGCACGCACCGGGGCAAGGCGGCCTGCCTCGCGGTGCTCAAGCAGGTGAAGGAACGAACGAACCGCCGGCTGGTCGCGATCCGCGACGTGCTGGCCGGCGAGCATTTCGGGCTGATCGTCGCCGTCGAGCAGTTCGAACACCAGGGGCGCCCGGTCGAGCTGGAACGCCAGCTGCGCTACGCCGTGAAGGACGGCAAGCTCAGCGAATGCTGGATCTACGACGAAGACCAGCGCTGGGTCGACGAGGTGCTGTCGTCGCCCGCCGCTCAGAAGTCTTCGAGCGGCAGCCCCACGTAGTTTTCCGCCAGCGCGGTGGACGCCGCGCGCGAATGCACGAGGTAGTCGAGCTCGGCCTCCTGGATCTTCTGGCCGAAGGCGCCCGTCTCGGGAAAGCGGTGCATCAGCGAGGTGAACCACCACGAGAAGCGCTCGGCCTTCCAGACCCGGCGCAGGCACAGGTCGGAATAACGGTCCAGCGCCGAGGCCGATTTCTCGTTGTAGAAGATCTCCAGCGCGCGCGACAGGTACCCCACGTCGGCCGTCGCAAGGTTGAGTCCCTTGGCGCCGGTCGGCGGCACGATGTGCGCGGCGTCGCCGGCCAGGAACAGCGAGCCGAAGCGCATCGGCTCGGCCACGAAGCTGCGCAGCGGCGCAATGCTCTTTTCGAGCGACGGGCCGGTCACCAGCCGTTCGCGCGCTTCGGGGTCCAGGCGCGCGCGCAGCTCGTTCCAGAAGGCCTCGTCGCTCCAGTTCTCCACCTTCTCTTCGGTCGGCACCTGCACGTAGTAGCGCGAGCGCGTGGCGCTGCGCATGCTGCACAGCGCAAAGCCGCGTTCGGTGTTGGCGTAGATGAGTTCGTGCGACACCGGCGGCACGTCGGCCAGCACGCCGAGCCAGCCGAAGGGGTAGACCTTCTCGTAGGTCTGGATCGCGTCGGCCGGCACGCTGGCGCGGCTCACGCCGTGGTAGCCGTCGCAGCCGGCGATGAAGTCGCACTCGATCTCGTGCGTCTGGCCGTCTTTCTCGTAGCGAACGCGCGGCTTGGCCGAATCGAAGTCGTGCAGGCTGACGTTGGCTGCGCTGTAGATCGTCGTGAGGCCTTCGGCCGTGCGCGCTTCCATCAGGTCGCGCGTCACCTCGGTCTGGCCGTACACCGTGACCTGCTTGCCGCCCGTGAGGCCGTGCATGTCGATGCGGTGGCGCGCGCCCTTGAACAGCAGCTCGATGCCGTCGTGCGGCAGGCCCTCGGCCTTGGCGCGGGTGTCGACGCCCGCGCGCGCCAGCAGGTCCATCGTGACCTGTTCGAGCACGCCGGCGCGGATGCGGCCCAGCACGTAGTCGCCGCTCTGGCGCTCCACGATGACGTTGTCGATGCCTGCCTTGTGCAGCAGCTGGCCGAGCAGAAGGCCGGCGGGGCCTGCGCCGATGATGGCGACCTGGGTGCGCATGTTCGTGTCTCCGAAAGGGTTTTGCCAAGCGTAGGGCGCGGGCGGCCGGTTGGGGCGGCGGCTGGCGAGGCTCTGTGCGATCATGCGAACGCGTGCGCGATCATCGCGCAACACTTCTTCAGCCGACCGATCCACGACGAACTCCCGACGACGAATGACCATCGCCCGCGCCGACTTCATCGAGGGCATCGCCAAGGGCATGGCGGTGCTCGAAAGCTTCGACACCGAGCGCCAGCGCCTGAATGCCACGCTGGCGGCCGAGCGCGCCGGCCTCACGCGCGCCGCCGCCCGGCGCCACCTGCTCACGCTGGCCCACCTGGGCTACCTGGAAACCGACGGCAGCTACTTCTGGATGGCGCCGAAGGTGCTGCGCTTCTCCGGCAGCTACCTGGCCTCGTCGCGCCTGCCGCGCGCGCTGCAGCCCACGCTGAACCGGCTCGCGGCGCAGACGGGCGAGTCGTTCTCCGCCGTGGTGCTCGACGGCGAAGAGGTGGTCATCGTCGCGCGCAGCGGCAGCTACGGCACGCCGACGCGCGTGCTGGCCTACGGCCTGCACCTGGGCGCGCGCCTGCCGGCCCACGCCACCTCGACCGGGCGCGTGCTGCTGGCCGCCATGGCCGCCACGCAGTTCACGCAGTGGCTCAAGGGCCGGCACCTGGCACGGCTCACGCCGCACACCATCACCCAGGCGCGCGCGCTGCGCCAGCGCATTGCGCAGGTGCGCAAGGACGACTACTGCTTCGCCAGCGAAGAGCACGAGCTCGGCGTGCAGGCGCTGGCGGTGCCGCTGCGCGACATGCAGGGCCACACGGTGGCCGCGCTCAACGTGGTGCTGTCGGGCACGCGCTACCAGGAAGAGACCCTGCAGCGCGAGATGCTGCCGCTGCTGTTCGAGGCGGCGCGCGAGGTGCGCTCCCTCCTGTGAACTGAGGTGCGCTGAACTTTCAGCTTCGACGCGGCCTCGAACCCCCGAAACGGACATCCACCATGCGACTCCTGCTTCTCGAAGACGACGTGATGATCGGCGAGGCCGTGCTCGACCTGTTGCGGGCCGAACAGTACGCGGTCGATTGGGTCAAAGACGGCGACGCCGCCGAATCCGCATTGCGCACCCAGCAGTACGACCTGGTGCTGCTCGACCTGGGCGTGCCGCGCCGCGACGGCCTGGAAGTGCTGCGCGCCCTGCGTGCACGCAAGCAGCGCATGCCGGTGCTGATCGCCACCGCGCGCGACTCGGTGCAGCAGCGCATCGAAGGCCTCGACGCCGGTGCCGACGACTACGTGCTCAAGCCCTACGACCTCGACGAGCTGCTGGCCCGCATCCGCGCCTTGCTGCGGCGCGCATCGGGGCGCGCCGAGCCGGTGTATGAGCACATGGGCGTCAGCATCAACCCGGCCACGCGCGAGGTCGCGGTGAACGGCGAACCGGTGGTGCTGTCGGCGCGCGAGTGGGCCGTGCTCGAGCCGCTGCTGGCCCGCCCGGGCATGGTGCTTTCGCGCGCCCAGCTCGAAGAGAAGCTCTACGGCTGGAAGGACGAGATCAGCAGCAATGCGGTCGAGGTCTACGTGCACGGCCTGCGCAAGAAGCTGGGTGCCGAACTCATCCGCAACGTGCGCGGCGTCGGCTACATGGTGCCCAAGGCATGATGCGCCGCGTGATGCGATGGACCGGATCGCTGCGCGCGCGGCTGCTGGTGTTTCTGCTCGCGGCCATCGTGCTCGCGGCCGGCGCACAGGCGCTGGTGGCCTACCGCACGGTGCTGAAGGAGGCCGACGATATCTTCGATTACCACATGCAGCAGATGGCGCTGTCGCTACGCGCTGGCCTCCCGCCGAGCGCGGCCGTGGGCGGGCTCGGCGGCGCGGAGCAGAACTTCGATTTCGTGGTGCAGGTGTGGACGGTCGACGGCGTGCGCATCTTCGAGTCGGCCGAAGAAGCCGCGCTGCCGCAGCTCGCGGTGCTGGGCTTTGCCGACGTGCGCGCACGCGGCACGACCTACCGCGTGTTCTCGATGCAGACGCGCGGGCTGGTGATCCAGGTGGCGCAGGACATGGCGGCGCGCCGCCACATGGCCGGCTCGCTCGCGCTGCGCACCATCGCGCCCGTGGCGCTGATGGCGCCGCTGTTGATGCTGGTCGTGTGGTGGGTGGTGAGCCTGTCGCTGGCGCCCGTGGCGCGCGTGCGCCGGCAGGTGGCATCGCGACAGGCCGACGACCTCTCGCCCGTGAGCGAGGAGAACCTGCCCGAAGAAGTGCGTCCGCTGGTGCAGGAACTCAACCTGCTGTTCGGCCGCGTGCGCCATGCCTTCGATGCGCAGAAGCACTTCGTGGCCGATGCCGCGCACGAGCTGCGCTCGCCGTTGGCGGCGCTCAAGCTGCAGGTGCAGGGCCTGCAGCGCGCGCCCGACGACGCGGCGCGCACGCTGGCCGTGAGCCGGCTGTCGGCCGGCATCGATCGCGCCACGCGCCTCGTCGAGCAGATGCTGGCGCTGGCCCGTCACGAGGCCAGCGTGGCCGCGGGCGCGAAGCCCGAGACGGTCGACCTGGCCGAGGTGGCGCGCCTGGCGATCTCCGATGCGGTGGCCGCCGCGCAGGCGCGCCGCATCGACATCGGCGTGGCGCAATCCGACGCGGGCGCGACCGTGAGCGGCCAGCCCGAGGCGCTGCGCATGCTGCTGCGCAACCTGATCGACAACGCCGTGAAGTACACGCCCGAAGGCGGGCGGGTCGACGTCGGTCTCGTGAAGCGCCCCGACGCGGTGGAGCTGCGCGTGGACGACAGCGGCCCGGGCTTGCCCGAGGCCGAGCGCGCGCGCGTGCTCGATCGCTTCTACCGCTCGGGCGAACCGCAAGCGCCGGGCAGCGGGCTGGGGTTGGCCATCGTGAAGTCGATCGCCGACCTGCACGGCGCCACCGTGGCGCTTGAAGAGTCCCAAAGCCTCGGCGGGCTGTGCGTGCGAGTGACGTTCGCGCCCCCCAAAGAGTGAACTCCGCTTAAGCGACGCCTAAGTCAAGGCCGCGACATTCCTTTCACCGTGTTTGCGCCTCGGCGCAGGATTGAAAGGAATCGAAGAATGAAAGCCGCCCTGATTTCCCCCCGTGCCCTCGTGATCGCGCTGGCCAGCGCCGGCGTGATCGGTGCCGTCGGCGCCGGGGCCTACACCAGTGCCCGCGCCGTGGGCGCCCCGGCCACCACCGCCGCCGTGGCCGCGCCGGCCGCGATGGTCACCTTGCCCGACTTCTCGACCATCACCTCGCGCGACGGCCCGGCCGTGGTCAACATCAGCGTGACCGGCACCGAGAAGGCTCCGGACGACGACACCATGGCGCAGCTGCAGGGCATCGACCCGGACGATCCGATGTTCCAGTTCTTCCGCCACTTCCAGGGGCAGATGGGACCGCGCGGCCAACAAGCGCAGCGCGCCGTGCCGGTGCGCTCGCAGGGCTCGGGCTTCATCGTGGACCCGAGCGGGATCATCATGACCAACGCCCACGTGGTGAAGGACGCGAAGGAAGTCACCGTCAAGCTGACCGACCGCCGCGAGTACCGCGCCAAGGTGCTCGGCGCCGATGCCAAGACCGACATCGCGGTGCTCAAGATCGACGCCAAGAACCTGCCCGTGCTCGCGCTGGGCAACACCAAGGACCTGAAGGTCGGCGAATGGGTGCTGGCCATCGGCTCGCCCTTCGGCTTCGAGAACACCGTGACGGCCGGCGTGGTGAGTGCCAAGGGCCGCTCGCTGCCCGACGACAGCTATGTGCCCTTCATCCAGACCGACGTGGCCGTGAACCCCGGCAACTCGGGCGGGCCGCTGCTCAATGCGCGCGGCGAGGTGGTCGGCATCAACTCGCAGATCTACAGCCGCAGCGGCGGCTACCAGGGCGTGTCGTTCGCCATTCCGATCGACGTGGCCGTGCAGGTGAAGGACCAGATCGTCGCCACCGGCAAGGCCACGCATGCGCGCCTGGGCGTCGCGGTGCAGGAGGTGAACCAGGCCTTCGCCGATTCGTTCAAGCTCGACAAGCCCGAGGGCGCGCTGGTCTCGAACATCGAGAAGGGCGGCCCCGGCGACCATGCCGGCCTGAAGGCGGGCGACGTGATCCGCAAGGTCGACGGCCAGGCCATCGTGTCGTCGGGCGACCTGCCGGCCGTGATCGGCCAGCAGGCGCCGGGCAAGAAGGTCACGCTCGAGGTGTGGCGCCAGGGCGAGCGCCAGGAGCTGCAGGCCAAGCTGGGCGACGCGAGCGACAAGCCGGCGCAGGTCGCCAAGGCCGACAACACGGCGGGGCAGGGCAAGCTCGGCCTGGCGCTGCGCCCGCTGCAGCCGCAGGAACAGCGCGCGGCCTCGGTCGACGGCGGCCTGCTGATCGAGGACGTGGCCGGCCCGTCGGCGATGGCCGGGGTGCAGGCCGGCGACGTGCTGCTGGCGATCAACGGCACGCCGGCCAAGAGCCTGGAGCAGGTGCGCCAGGCGGTGGCCAAGGCCGACAAGTCGGTGGCGCTGTTGATCCAGCGCGGCGAGGACAAGATCTTCGTGCCGGTGCGCCTGGGCTGACCGAGCAGAGCGCGCTCAGGGCAGCGCGCAGGGCCAGTCGAGCGACACGCGCGTGCCGCCGGCCTGCGCGTCGGCCCGCTCGATCTGCAGCCGCGCCCCGATGGCCTGCGCCCGCGAACGCATGTTCGCCAGGCCGTGGCCGCCGGGGCGTTCGTTCGCCGGCAGCCCGCGGCCGTTGTCGGTGAGCACGATGCGCACCAGCGGCGGCGTCTGCTCGCCGTGCCAGCCCACATGCATCACGATGCGCGTGGCGCCGGCGTGCTTCAGCACGTTGGTGAAGGCCTCGAGCAGGATGCGCTGCAGCTGCAGCGCGGCCTGCGCGGCAAAGGGCGCGAGCGTGGGGATGAGGGCGACGTCCCACACCAGCTCGATGCCGGCCGCGTCCAGCCGGGGTTGCAGGCGGTAGCGCAGCGTGGCCAGCACGGTGGTCAGGTCGTCGTGCATGGGTTGGAGCGAATCGACGGCCATGCGCATCTCGTCGAGCGCCAGCTTCACGTGCTCCTCGACCACGTCGCGGTCGGGCGCAGGCTGGTTCACCACGTTGAGCAGGCCCACGAGCTGCGAGCCCACGCCGTCGTGGATCTCCCGCATGATGCGCTGGCGCTCCAGCAGCACGGCCTGTTCCTCCTGCTGCTTGCGCACGGTTTCGAAGGCGCCGCGCAACTGCTCTTCGCGCTCGGCCACGCGCGCGGCGAGGTTGGCGTTGAGCGAGCGGTAGTCGGCCACGGTGCGGCTGTAACGCTCCACCACGAGGCCGGCCAGGATCATCACGAAGAAGAAGATCGCGTGCGAGGTGAGCGTGTAGTAGGCGCCGCCGAACAGGCCCATGCGCACCAGCAGCAGGTCGTGCGCGCCGGCCAGGATGGCCAGCGTGCCCGCCGCCATCAGCACGCCCGCGATGCGCCGCCGCGCCACCAGCGCGCCGTGCACCACGTAGGGCAGGCAGATGGTGCTCGTGACCTGCAGGATCGCCAACCCGGTCGTCCAAAGCGCCGGCAGCGCGAAGGCGAAGGAGGCGCAGGCCAGCACCACCGACAGCGCCAGCGCCCCGTAGATGGAGCGCACCAGCCACGGCGGGTTGCGGTCGAGCACCAGCAGCACGAAGCGCGCGATCAGCCCGATGTGGCAGGCATAGCAGACCGCCACCACGGCGCCCCACAGCGGCCAGGGCACGGGCCCTTCGGTCAGCACGCGGTCGAGGTTGCGCGCCACGCCCGAGAGCGCAGCCAGCGCGAAGCAGCCGTAGAGCGCGTCGCGCTGGCGCAGCCACAGCCCGGCGGCCAGGCCGCCCATCAGCAGCAGGCTCACGGCGTAGACGATGGCCGAGGTGTTGCGCCAGTTCTGCTGCGAGCGGTGCAGCGGGGCCAGCGAAGCCTCGGGGCCGTAGAGCACGCTGGCCAGCCCGCCGCCGCGCTGGCGCTGGATGGTGGCCTGGATGAGCAGCTCCTGCGGCTGGCCGTCGCCGCGCCGCAGGGCGGCGGCCAGCGGGATCAGCAGGTTGCCCTTGCCGGCGTCGTAGGCCGGGTCGCCGAGCACGCCGTAGTTGGCAACCAGCGCGCCGTTGAACCACACCGCGGCCTGATTGCCCAGGCCCGACATCAGGAGCGCCTGGGCGTCGCCCGCACGGGCGGCGTCCGGGGGCAGTGCGATGCGGTAGCTGGCCTTGCCGCCACGCCCCGGAAACTCGTGGTCCCAGCGAAAGGGCAGCGCCACCTGCCGCACCTGCATCGGCAGGCCGTCGGGTTCGAGGCTGGCTTCGGCCCAGTCCACGTCGGTGGTGCCCGGCGGGGTGGCGGCATGGGCGAAAGGGGCTGCGAGCACCAGCCACAGCAGCAGTTGCAGCACGGCTTGCATGCGGGAAAAGAAGGGGCGGCTCACGCGGCTAGGAAAGCCGGCCTGGAGGGCGGGTCGCCAACACGGCTTCCGAGGGTGGGGGCGCATCCAGCTTGCCGTAGATGTTTCTGATGTGGGTTTGAACCGTCGATGCGGAGACTCCCATCTGCGCGCCGATTTCGGCATAGGTGAAACCACGAGACACCCGGTCGAGCACTTCGGCCTCGCGCGACGAGAGGTGCCCGGGCGCGCCGTCGGAGGCCTGCCAGCGCCGCAGCAGCTGCCGCGCGATGCCCGGCGGCAGCGGGGAGCCGCCGGTGCCCAGGTGGCGCAGGTGCGCCGCCAGGTCGGCCTCGGTGCCGTCCTTGAGCAGGTAGCCGCGCGCGCCGGCCTCGAAGGCCTGCACCATGTGGGTCTCGTCGCCGAAGATCGTCAGCACCATCACCGCGCAGGCCGGCTGCATGCGGCGGCACTGGCGGATCACCTGCAGGCCCGGGTGGTCGGGCAGGCCGAGGTCGACCAGCAGCACATCGACCGGGTTGTCCGTGAGCCAGTTCAGGATGTCGACCGCGTTCGAGGCGCTGAAGGCCAGCGCCAGCGCGGGGTCGGCGCCGATCACACGGGCGATGCGCTCGCGCATGCCGCTGTCGTCCTCGACCACGGCGACCTGGGTGGCGGTCAGGGGCATGGCGGGCTTCCGCAGGCGAGACCGAGGCCGAGGCGCATGGGCAGATCCGTTTCCGTTCGGAGGTTGCAGGTGCCGCAAGCCTATCGGCCGGTATCGGGCGAGCCCATCCTATAGACGGGGGATGGAGGTACCCTGCCGGCGCGCGATGGTGTCCAGCCGTGTCGCGACGCGCGCCACGTGCTGCACCAGTTCGGGAGGCGACTCGATTTCGATGTCGTGGCCCAGGCAGCCCAGCCACACGGCCAGCGCGTCGAGCGAGCTGGCGCCGGTGACGACGCGTGTGCGGTCCGCGTCGAGGGCTTCGGGCACGCCGCCCACCCAGCCCAGGTGCGGTTCCAGCGCCGCGAGCGGGGCATGCACGATCACGCGCGCGTGGTGCAGGTAGGGCGAGACCTTGAGCGCGTGTTCCATGTAGGCCTCGACGTCGCCCAGCGGCAGGCGGCGCGCGGTGAAGCGCGCACCCGTGGGTTCGGCATCGACGATGCGGTCGAGGCGGAAGGTGCGCCAGTCCTGACGCGCCGTGTCCCAGGCCAGCAGGTACCAGCGCTGGCCGGTCTGCACCACGCGGTGCGGCTCCACGGTGCGCGCCGTGGCCGTCTGGTGGTGGTCCTGGTAGCCGAAGCGCAGTTCGCGCCGTTCGGTGCAGGCCTCGGCGAACATCGACACCGCCTTCACGCGCACGCCCGACTTGCTGCGCATCACCGGCACCACCGAGGCGCGCACGCTGCCCAGGCGGCGCTGCAGGCGCGGCGGCATCAGCTGGTCGAGCTTGGCAAGGGCGCGCATCGAGGCGTTGCCGATGTCGCCTTCGCCTGTGCCGGCATGGCCGAGCGCCAGCGCCACCGCAATGGCTTCTTCGTCTTCCAGCAGCAGCGGCGGCAGCGCGCTGCCCGCGCCCAGCCGGTAGCCGCCGGCCACGCCCGAGGTGGAGTCGACCGTGTAGCCGAGGCTGCGCAGCCGGTCGACGTCACGGCGCAGCGTGCGCTCGGTGATCTCGAGGCGCTCGGCCAGGGCGGCGCCGGTCCAGGCGCGCTGGGCCTGGAACAGCGCGAGCAGGCGAAGCAGGCGGGCGGAAGCGGACAGCATGGGCCGCATCATGCCTGCGATCGAGGACAGAATTTGTCCGCAATGGGTCGTAGCCTTGGCTTTCCTCCACTCGTTTCCACGGACACCGACCATGAAGAAGACCTATCACGGCAGCTGCCATTGCGGCAAGGTGCGCTTCCAGGCGCTCATCGATCTCGCCGCGGGCACCGGCAAGTGCAACTGCTCGATCTGCATGAAATCGCGCGGCTGGGGCGCCATCGTCAAGCCGACCGACTTCACGCTGCTGTCGGGCGAAGAAGACCTGTCGAGCTACCAGTTCGGCTCGTTCAGCGCCGAGCACCTGTTCTGCCGCCATTGCGGCGTCAAGTCCTTCGGGCGCGGCAACGTGCCGGAGATCGGCGGTGCGTACGTCAGCGTGAACGTCGCCTGCCTGGACGACGCGACGCTCGAAGAGCTGTCCACCGCGCCGGTGCGCTACATGGACGGGCGCCACAACAACTGGTTCGAGGTGCCGGCGGAGGTGCGCTATCTCTGAGATGACCGATGGCCCCACGCTTTCGGCTGAGAATGCCCGTTGCTTCACCTGCTGCGAACGACACCAATGAACGACGAACTCGAAGCCCGCATCCGCTCGGGCCAGGCGCTGTCCGAATCGATGGGCAACTTCCACGTGACCGGCTGGGACGCCGAGCACAAGACGCTGAAGGCTGCCTTCACCGTGCGGCGCGAGTACTGCCACACGAACGGCACGATCGCCCAGGGCGGCTTCATCACGGCCTGGCTCGACGCCGCCATGGCCCATGCGGTCATGCACGACACCGAGCAGGCGCAGACGGTCTTCAGCCTGGAGATCAAGGTGAGCTTCTACGAGAAGGTCGGCCCTGGCGAAGGGCGCGTCGAGGGGCGCGTGATCCGGCGCGGGAAGCGCGTGGCGTTCCTCGAAGCAGCGCTCTACAACCCCGATGGGAAGCTGGCGGCCGAGGCTACGTCGACCGGGATACTGGCGAGCCTCTAGGCCTGCCTGACCTGGGCCTGTATTTCCCGGATCACCGCCTCCTTTTCCCGGTTGTAGACCTGCGGGTTGGCCGGGTCGATGCCGTGGGCGCGGTCCTTGGCTTCTTCGTACTTCCTGCGCAGGTCGGGGCGCCGGTCGAGGACAGCCATGAACGCCAGCGAGTCCACGTGCACCGGGTCGCCGCGATGGCAGATGTGCAGGTTGAGGTTGAACCTGCGCCCGTCGTGCAGCACGGACGCGCAGACGTAGGGCTTCTCATCCGTGTCGACCCACACGGGGCGGCGGTGAAACCCGAGGGCCTCGAATTCCGACTGGGCCGTGCGCAGGTTCTCGCGCTGCGTGATCGCCGCGATGTCGACCATCGGCTTTCCTCGCAGCCCGACGATGGCCGTGCTCCCGATGTGCACGAGTTCCACGCCTTCGAGACGCGCCTGCACGTAACGCTGCACCTGCGCGAACACCTGGGCATACGCCGGGTCGTAGGGCAGGATGTGGCGCTGGTCCAGGCTCTCGTCGAAGGTGAGGAGCTTCATCGTACGATGCGCGCGAGCCAGGCCAGCAGCACGGCCACGACTTCGTCGCGGTTGGTCTCGTTGAGCGTTTCGTGGCGCGCGCCGCCGAACACATGGCACGACACGTCGCGCAGGCCGGCGTCGCGGTAGCGCTGTACCAGCGGATAGAACCACTCGGCCTTGTTGCTGACCGGGTCCTGGTCGCCGGTGAACAGGTACAGCGGCAGCGCGGGGCGGATGCGCGTCTGCATCGCGCCGGGCGTGAGCTCGTCGAGGCTGGCGAACATGGAACCCATGCCTTCGGCCGACACCGTGAAGCCGCACAGCGGGTCGGCAATGTAGGCATCGACCTGGGCCGGGTCGCGGCTGAGCCAGTCGAAGGGCGTGCGCACGTCGGGCAGCGCGGCGTTCATGTCTTCGAGACGAAAGCCGCTTTGCAGCGCGCCGCCCAGCAGGTCGAGCGCCGTGGTGCCCGACAGCACCGCGCCCGACAGCAGCTCGCTGTGCCGCACCAGGTAGTACTGCGTGGCGAACGAGCCCATGCTGTGGCCGACGAGGATCAGCGGCAGCCCGGGGTGCTCGGCGCGTGCGTGGCGGCTGAGCAGCGCCATGTCCTCCACGAGGCCGGCGAATCCGCGCGGGCCGAACTCGCCGAGCTCGTCGCGCGCGGCGGCGCCGGGGCCGTGGCCGCGGTGCTCGTTCGCGTAGACGACGTAGCCGGCCTGTGTGAGCGCGTCGGCCAGCGGCCGGTAGCGCAGCGAATGCTCGCCCATGCCATGCGCCAGTTGCACGATGGCGCGCGGCGCGGTGCCCTGCCAGCGGTGGGCCTCCACCGGATGGCCGTCGTTGGCGGTCAGTTCGAAGTGGGTCTCGGTGCTCGGCATGCGGGGTCCTCCAGGGAAGTGGATCTGCATCCTAATCGTTGACGGCCCGCAGCATGGCCTTGCGCAGCCACGCCTGCGCCGGGTCCTTGTCGGTCACTGCGCGCCAGGCCATCCGCAACTGGTAGCTCGGGCTGTCGAAGGGCAGGGGCTCGCAGCGCAGGCCGCTTTGCGCCGACAGGGCCAGCGCCACATGCTCTGGCACCGTGGCCAGCAGGTCGGTGCCCGCCAGCACGGCGGGCAGGCTGCCGAACTGCGGCACCGAGAAGAGCACGTCGCGCTGGCGTCCGAGTTCGCCCAGCGTTTCGTCGACGGTGCCGCACAGGTCGCCGGCATAGGTCACGAGCAGGTGGCGTCGGCGGCAGTAGTCGTCGAGCGACAGCCTGCCGGGCGCGGTGTCGGCCCGGAGCACGGCAAAACGCGCGGTGCGGACCTTGCGCACCTTCGCATCGGCGGGCAGTTCTTTCAGGAAGGACATCACCGCGCTGACGCGGCCCTGATCGAGGTAGCGCATGGCGTTGCGGTAGCAGACGGTGAGCGTCACCAGTTTGGCGCCGGGCACTTCGGTGCTCAGGGCGCGCAGCAGGCGAGGCAGCATCGCAATCTGCAGGTCGTCGGTCAGGCCGATGCGGAACACCGGCGCGGCGCGCGCCGGTTCGAAGTCGGCCTGCGCGCGGAACGTGGCCTCGATCTGCGCAAGCGCGGGGCCCAGGCCCTGCATCAGGGCGAGCGCCCGTGCGGTGGGCTCCATCACGCGGCCCTGGCGCACCAGCAGCGGATCGCCCGTGAGATCGCGCAGTCGCGCGAGCGCATGGCTCACCGCGGGCTGGCCGAGGTTCAGCCGCTCGGCAGCGCGGCTGACGTGGCGCTCGCGCATGAGCGCGGCCAGCACGGTGAGCAGGTTCAGGTCGATGCGGTTGAGTTCGATGGGGTTCATCGGGGTCCTGGCGTTATCGATGGTGCGCATAGCGACTATCCCGCGAATCGATTTCCTTGATGACGCCGCGGCCTCTAGATTGAAGCCTTCGGTCATTCAAGAAAAGAAGGAGAGTTCTCATGAGCAGGATGGTTCGCTTCCACGCATTCGGTGGTGCCGAGGTGCTGAAGCTCGAAGAAGTCGCAGTGCCCGCGCCGGGCATTGGCGAAGTGCGCATCGCGGTGCAGGCCATCGGCCTGAACCGGGCCGACGCCTTGTGGCGCGAGAACCTGTACATCGAAGACGCGACGCTGCCGGCGGGGCTGGGCAACGAAGCCGCCGGCGTCGTCGAGGCGGTGGGCGAGGGCGTCGAAGGGCTGGGCGTGGGCGACAGGGTCGCGGTGCTGCCGGGGGCGAGTCAGGGGCTGTATCCGACCTACGGCGACCGCATCCTCTTTCCGGCCGCGCACGTGGTGCGGTATCCCGACAACCTGTCGGCTGCGCAGGCTGCGGGTGCCTACATGGCGTATCTCACGGGCTACTTCCCGATGTTCGAGATGGCGCGGCTGCAGCGCGGTCAGGTGATGCTCGTCACCGGGGCGTCATCGGGCACCGGCATCGCGGCGCTGCAGATGGCGCGCGTGGCGGGCATCGTCGCCATCGCGGTCACGCGCACGGCTGCCAAGCGCGACGCGCTGCGGGAAGCGGGCGCGACGCATGTGGTCGTGACGGACGAAGAAGACGTGGTCGAGCGCGTGCTGGCGCTCACCGAAGGCCGCGGTGTCGACCTGGTGTACGACGGCGTGGGCGGCGCGCAGGTCGAGCGGCTCGGCGACGTGGTCGCGCATCACGGCTGGTATGTGCTGTATGGCCTGTCGGGTGGCGCCGAATTCAGGTTTCCGGTAGTTGCGCAGTTCCGCAAGAGCTGGCGCTTCCACGTCTACAAGGTGCTGGAGCACACGGGGGCCGCCACCATGGGGTTGCCACGCGACGAGGCTGCATTGGGCCGCGCGCTGGCTTTCATCGATGCGGGCCTTGCCGATGGCTCGCTGCATGTGCGCATCGACCGGAGCTTCGCGCTCGACGACGTGGTGCAGGCCCATCGCTACCTCGAGCGCGCCGGGCACATCGGCAAGGTCGTGCTCGAGGTCTGACCGGCGCTCAGGCGGCGGATGTCAGCCGGTACCAGGCCACCCCGTCGTCGGCGATGTCGCACGCGATCTCGCCGCGGTGGCGCAGGTAGTTGAGGCAGGCCAGGCTTTCGCCGGTGGCCATGCCCAGCAACGGCACGTCGGATTCGGCGATGCTGCGCGCGAACAGGCTCGTGAACACATCGACCGCGCGCTTCTGCGTCTTCAGTGCGTTGCGCAAGCGGTCGAGCGAGCGCTCCTGTCCGTGCTGCAGCCGGTCGATGCGCGCATGCAGGCCGCGGAAGCACTCGTTGTGCGACGGCAGCACCAGCACGTCGTCGGGCACTTCGCGCTTGAGCTTGGCGAGCGACGCGAGCCAGTCGGCCATCGGGTCGGCGTCGGGTTCGACGGGCGAGACCGACACGTTGGACGAGATGCGGGGAAGGATCTGGTCACCCGAGATCAGCACCTTCAGGTCGGGGCAGTACAGGCACGCATGCTCGGGCGAGTGGCCGTTGCCGGTGACGACGCGCCAGTCGTGCGCGCCGATGCGCAACACCTCGCCATCGCGCAGGCGCCGGAAGCTGTCGGGCAGCGGGTGGATGTGCTTGCCGAAGTTGCCGAAGCGCGTGCGGTAGGTTTCGATGGCCGCCTCGCCCCAGCCGGCGCGGCGGTAGAAGGCGATGGCGTCGTCGGGCGCTTCGCGGCCGGTGTCGGACACCATCACGCGGCACATGAGGTATTCGGAGCGGGTCATCCACAGCCGCACGCCGAACTTGCGCGTGAGCCAGCCGGCCATGCCGACGTGGTCGGGGTGCATGTGCGTCACGAAGACGCGGGTGAGGCCGCGCGTGTCCGGCGAATTGGCGAACAGCTCGCGCCAGACCGCCACCGTTTCCTCGGTGCGCACGCCGGTGTCCACCACGGCCCAGCCGTAGCCGTCGTCCAGCGCCCACAGGTTGATGTGGTCGAGCGAATAGGGCAGCGGCATGCGGATCCAGTGGACCCCGTCGGCGACCTCGATCGACTTGCCGCGTGGCGGAAGCTGTGCAAAGGGATAAACGAGCTTGCCCTTGGCCGCTTCCGCCGACTCTTCCAAACCATCCATCGTGTTTCACCTCCAGAGGGATGAATTGTGAACCCGACCGGCATTCGGCCCGGGTCACTTCGAAGACGATGGACGGCCGCGCTTACTTGCGGCGCGGGCGGGCGGCGCCCGGCGCCGAGGTCTGCGACGGGGCGGCGCC
>NZ_BCUS01000070.1 GCF_001591345.1 Variovorax boronicumulans NBRC 103145
GTCCATGACGAAGCCTTCGCCGAGCCCGTCGGCCGGCTGCAGCACATGGCGCACGCCGGGCACGGGCACGCCGCCTGTGCGTGCGGCCTCGATGAGCTGCGCTTCCGCCGCGAGGCCCGCGGTGCCCAGGGCGCGCGCGCCGCTGGCATCGGCCGCGCGGCGCAGCACCAGCGGATGAGCCTGGCCCGCGCCGGTGGCCGTCACATCGAAAGCCCAGGTCTGCTGGCTGGCGCCGCCCGAGAGCCGGCGCACGGCCTGCACCACATGGCCGCCGGGCACGAGTCGCCCGGCCAGCCGCTGCAGTGCGTTCGCGATCAGCGTCGCTTCATCGTGCACGGGCGAAGCGTGCCTGGAGCTTGCGCAGCAGCCCGACCACGCCGCCGGGCATCGCGAACATGAAGGCGATCAGCACCACGCCGTACACCGCCCAGGGCGCGGCCTTGGAGACCTTCTCGGCCAGCGAGGGCACGAACATGATGAAGATGGCGCCGAAGATCGCGCCGTACAGCGTGCCCACGCCGCCCACCACGATGCCCACCAGCAGCGAGATCGACAGGAATAGCGTGAACGAATCGGGCGCCACGAACTGCACCGCAATGGCCGACAGCGCGCCGCCCACGCCGGTGTAGGCGGCCGACACGCCGAAGGTCATGGCCTTGTAGTGGCTGTTGTCCACGCCCATCGCCTCGGAGGCCATGGCGTGGTCGCGGATGGCGCGCATGGCCCGGCCGCTGCCGCTTTGCAGCAGGTTGTGGGCAATGAAGAACATCACGACCGCGACGAACAGCGAGAACAGGTAGAGCCACTGGTCTTCGTTGAGCGGCAGGCCGAAGGGCGCGGCGGGCTTCATGAGCACGATGCCCTGCACGCCGCCGGTCCAGGCCTCGAGGTGCTTGTACTTGAGCAGCTGCGGCATCGCCACGCCGAGCGCAAAGGTGGCCAGCGCCAGGTACAACCCTTCGAGCTTGAGCGCGGGCCGCCCGAACAGGTAGCCGACGATCAGGCACACCACGGCCGCCGCCGGCACAGTGAGCCAGTACGGCACGCCCGCGTGCTCCATGAGGATGCCGGTGGTGTAGGCGCCAATGGCATAGAAGGCGCCGTGGCCCAGCGAGATCTGGCCGTTGTAGCCCGTGAGGATGTTCAGGCCGAGCAGCGCAATGGCATACGAGATCACCATCGTCGCCTGGAACAGCTGGTAGCCGCGCGCCACGAAGGTGATGCCGATGGCCAGCACGATCAGCAGGCCGACCCACACGAGCGGGGAGCGCGAGGGCTTGGCGGTGCGTGCGCTGGCCGATGTAGCGAGCGGTGCCATGGCGGTCGGCAGGGAGGAAGCTTGGGGAGAGTTCATGCGATCAGACCCGGGTGACCAACTTGCGGCCCATGAGGCCGGAAGGCTTGACGATGAGCACGCCGACGATCAGCACCAGCGCCACCGACAGCTTGAGTTCGGTGCCCACCACGTAGGTGCCGATGAGGTTCTCGAGCACGCCGACGATGAAGCCGCCGAGCACCGCGCCCACAGGGCTGTCGATGCCGCCGATGAGCGCACCGGCAAAGGCGTACAGCAGCACGCCGGTCATCATGTGCGGGTCGAGGAAGACCACGGGCGCGACCATCATCCCCGCCACCGCGCCGATGGCGCCAGCCAGGCCCCATCCCAGCATCAGCATGCGCCCGACGTTGATGCCCACGAGCCGCGACGAGGCCGCGTTCTGCGCCGCGGCGCGCATTGCCAGGCCCAGCGGCGTGAAACGGAAGAAGGCGAACAGCAGCAGCACCACCAGCAGCGTGACGCCGATGGCGCCCATCTCGTGCGCCGACATCATGGCGCTGCCGAACCACGCGTCCGACGGGAACGGGCTCGGGAACTGCTTGATGGTGTAGCCGAAGAGCCAGCCCGCCAGGCTGTGGAAGATCACCAGCAGGCCGATGAACACCACCACCACCGACAGCGCGGGCTTGTCGTGCATGGGCCGGATGACGGTGAACTCCACCACGGCCGCGAGCACGAAGGACAGCGCCACCGTCGCCACGAAGGCGGCCCAGTACGGCAGGCCGGCCTGCATGAGGCTCCAGGCGATGAAGGTCGAGAACATCGCCATCTCGCCCTGCGCGAAGTTGATGTGGTGCGTGGCCTGGTAGATCATCACCAGCGCCAGCGCAACGCTGGCGTAGATGCCGCCGGTGGCCAGGCCCGCCAGCAGTTGGTGCAGGAATGCGTTCATCGGTGTGAGGCCCTTATTCGCCCAGATACGCTTTGCGCACGGCGTCGTTGCGGCGGATTTCGGCGGCGGTGCCCGAGAGCACGATGCGGCCGGTTTCCAGGAGGTAGGCCGAGTCGGCCAGGTCGAGCGCGAGCTTGGCGTTCTGCTCCACCAGCAGGATCGACACGCGCTCTTCCTTGTTGATGCGCCGCATGATCGAGAAGATGTCTTTCACGATGAGCGGCGCGAGCCCGAACGAAGGCTCGTCGAGCAGCAGCAGGCGCGGCTTGCCCATGAGCGCGCGGCCGATGGCCAGCATCTGCTGCTCGCCGCCCGACAGCGTGCCGGCCTGCTGGGCGCGGCGCTCGCGCAGGCGCGGGAAGTAGCCGAACACACGCTCCATGTCGGCGTCGATGCCGTCCCTGCTGGCGCGGGCGTAGGCGCCCAACCGCAGGTTCTCTTCTGTCGTGAGACCCAGGAAGGTGCCGCGTCCGTCGGGCACGTGGCCCACGCCGGCCTTGGCGATCTGCTCGGTGGAACGGCCGTCGATGCGCTGGCCGGCCAGCATGATGCGGCCCTCGGTGCTCACCATCATCTGGCACAGCGCGCGCAGCGTGGTGGTCTTGCCGGCGCCGTTGGCGCCCAGCAGCGCCACGACCTGGCCGGTGGGAATGTCGAGGTCGATGCCCTGCAGCACGCGCGTCGGGCCGTAGGCCGCGTGCAAGCCGCGCACTTCGAGAATGTTCGTCGTCATGCCATCGCCTCCGCTTCTGCCTCTTCGCCCAGGTAGGCGCGGATCACCTCGGGGTGCGCGCGCACCTCGGCCGGTGTGCCCTCGGCGATCTTCTTGCCGAAGTTCAGCGCCACCACCTTGTCCGACACGCCCATCACGAGGCTCATGTGGTGTTCGACCAGCAGCACCGTCACGTTCAGGCGGTCGCGGATGTCGCGGATCAGCGTGCCCAGGCTCTCGAGTTCTTCGTGGTTCAGGCCGCAGGCCGGCTCGTCGAGCAGCAGCAGCTGCGGCTCGGCCGCCAGCGCGCGTGCCAGCTCGACGCGCTTTTGCGTGCCGAACGGCAGGTCGGCCACTTCGCGTTCGGCCACGGCCTCGAGGTCGAGAAAGTGGATCAGCTGGTCGGCCCGCGCCCGCGCCTGCGACTCGATGGCCGCCACGCCGGGCAGCCGGAAGGCGTTGCGCAAGAAGCCCGCGTGGTGCTTGCTGTGGCAGCCCACCAGCACGTTGTCGCGCACGGTCATCGTGCGAAACAGCGCCAGGTTCTGGAAGGTGCGCCCGATGCCCAGGCCCGCCATGCGGTGGCGCGGCAGGCGCGTGAGCGGATGGCCGTCGAACTCGATGCGGCCGGCGCTGCACTCGTACAGGCGCGAGAGACAGTTGAACAGCGTGCTCTTGCCCGCCCCGTTCGGCCCGATGAGGCCGCAGATCTGGCCCCGCCGCACGTCGAACGAGACGCCGTCGAGCGCCACGATGCCGCCGAAGCGCACCGACACCGCGTCGATGCGCAACAGGGGGGTGTTCTCTTTGTCTCCGCGATCGGTGTCATGAATCATGCGTCGATCTCTTTTTTTGAGGGAACGGAAAAGGTCAGCGCCGCCCCCGCGGGCGCTGCCAGGTTGGCGGCGCAAGGGCCGCCCGGCTTCGTCAGAGCCGCTCTACGATGGTCACGTTGGCCATGCCGCCGCCTTCGCACATGGTCTGCAGGCCGTAGCGCTTGCCGCGCTGGCCCAGGGCGTTGACCAGCGTGGTCATCAGCTTGGTGCCCGAGGCGCCCAGCGGGTGGCCCAGCGCAATGGCGCCGCCGTTCACGTTGATGCGGGCCGGGTCGGCGCCCAGCGCCTTCAGCCAGGCGATGGGCACGGGCGCGAAGGCTTCGTTGACTTCGTACAGATCTATGTCCTCGATCTTCATGCCGGCTTTTTGCAGCGCGCGCTGCGTGGCGGGCAGCGGAGCCTCGAGCATGATGACCGGGTCGTGGCCCAGCACGCTCATGTGGTGGATGCGCGCCAGCGGCTTCACGCCCAGCGTCTTCAGGCCGCGCTCGTTCACGACCATGAGGCCGCTGGCGCCGTCGCAGATCTGGCTGGCGGTGGCCGCCGTGCAGCGCCCGCCTTCGGCGATGAGCTTGACGCCGGCGATGCTCTCCAGGGTGGCGTCGTAGCGGATGCCTTCGTCGGTGGTGTGCAGCTCGCCGGTCTCGGTGCCGTCGGCCATGCGCACGGCCACGGGCACGATCTCGCGTTCGAAGTGGCCGGCCTTCGTGGCGGCAATGGCGCGGTGGTGGCTTTCGAGCGCGTAGCGGTCGAGCGCGTCTTTCTCGATGCCGTAGTTGCGCGCGATCATCTCGGCGCCCGTGAACTGGCTGAACTGGATGCCGGGGTAGCGCTTTTCCATGCCCGGGCTCACGTAGAAGCCCAGGTTGTTCTTCAGCGGCAGCGTGGTGGGCAGGCCCATGGGCACGCGGCTCATGCTCTCGACGCCAGCGGCGATGACGATGTCCATCGTGCCCGACATCACGGCCTGCGCCGCGAAGTGCAGCGCCTGCTGCGACGAGCCGCACTGGCGGTCGACCGAGGTGGCGGGCACCGACTCGGGCAGGCGCGAGGCCAGCACCGCGTTGCGCGCCACGTTGGAGGCCTGCTCGCCGGCCTGGCCGACGCAACCCATGATGACGTCCTCGATCAGGGCGGGGTCGGCGTCGGTGCGCTCCACGAGGGCGTTGAGCACCTGGGCGGCCAGGTCGGCCGGGTGCCATCCGGCGAGGCGGCCGTTGCGGCGGCCGCCGGCGGTGCGCGCGGCGGCGACGATATAGGCTTCGGGCATGTGAAATCTCCGGTGATGGGTTCGGTTCGACAGTCCAGCGCATTGTTGGCGCCGCGCCGCCGCACAGCGTCGTCGGAACCGACGATTTTGGGCGGCGGCGCCTTGCGCCCCTACGCTCTCAGGCCTTGGCGAGGCGCTTGGCCATGCTCCAGCGGTGCACCTCCGAGGGGCCGTCATAGATCCGGAAAGCCCGCATGTCGCGGAAGATGCGCGCGGCCACGGTCTCGTCCGAGACGCCGCTCGCGCCCAGGATCTGCACCGAGCGGTCGACCACGCGCCACTCGGCCTCCGAGCACAGCACCTTGGCCACGCTCGACTCGTGGCGGCCCTTGCCGCCCTGGTCGAGCACCCACGCGCAGTGCCAGATGGTCAGGCGCGAGACGTGCAGGTCCATCTCGTTGTCGGCCAGCATGAAGCCCACGCCCTCGTGCTCCACCAGCGCATGGCCGAAGGCCTGGCGGCGGCGGGCGTAGTCGGCGGCGAGTTCGTGCACGCGGCGCGCGGCGCCGAGCCAGCGCATGCAGTGCGTGAGGCGCGCGGGCGCCAGCCGCACCTGCGCGTAGCGAAAGCCCTCGCCGATGGCGCCCAGCACGTCGGTGGCCGGCACGCGCAGACCGTCGAAGCGCACCACGCCGTGGCCGCCGGTGAAGCAGCTGTCGAGTGCGTCGATCTGCCGTTCGATCACGATCTCGGGCTGGTCCATGTCGGCCAGGAACATGGTCGACGAACCGTCTTCCATGCGCGCCATGATGATCGCGAAGCCCGCGCCGGTGGCGCCGGTGATGAACCACTTGCGCCCGGTGATCACGTAATGGTCGCCGTCGCGCACGGCCACGGTCTGCATCATCGACGGGTCGGAACCGGCGCCGGGCGGCGGCTCGGTCATGCAGAAGCACGAGCGCACATGGCCGTCGATGAGCGGCTGCAGCCAGCGCGCCTTCTGCGCCGGCGTGGCCACCACCTCCATCAGGTGCACGTTGCCTTCGTCGGGCGCATGGATGTTGAGGGCCACCGGGCCGAGCGGCGAGTAGCCCGCCTCCTCGAACACGATGGCCTTGTCGACGTGCGACAGGCCCAGCCCGCCGTGTTCCTTCGACGCATGCGGCGTGAGCAGGCCGGCGCGGCGCGCGCGTGCCACCAGCTCGTCGCGCAGCGCCTCGGCGGGGCCGTGCGAATCCTGCCGGGGGTCGGATTCGAGCGGAATCACCTCCTCGGCGATGAAGCGGCGCGTTCGTTCCTGCAGGTCGAGCTGGGCCGGGGTGAGGCTGAAGTCCATGGTGGGACGCTCCTTCTTTCTCTTAGTGGATTCAAGGACGGATTGAAGACAATGCGGCGCATGGTGCCGACGCGGGCGCGGGTTTCGAGTCGTGAGCGGGACAAGCCTGCCGGATTCGTCCGTTCCGACGATGCCGCGGCCCGGCCTGCGCCCAACACTGACACGCCATGAACACACCTGCAACCGACAACGACGCCGACATCCTCCTGCTCACCCGTCCGCAGGACGGCTGCGCCTGCCTCACGCTGAACCGCCCGCAGGCCATGAACGCCCTGTCGCTCGCGCTGCGGCGCGCGCTGGTGCGCACGCTCGACACGCTCGCGCAGGACGACAGCGTGCGCGTGCTCATCCTCACCGGCGCGGGCCGCGCCTTCTGCGCCGGCCTGGACCTGCGCGAGATCGACCCCGGCGCCATCACCGGCGACGCCGGCACCGACGTGGCCACCGCACTCGCGAACTTTCCGCGCCCGGTGATCGGCGCCGTGAACGGCGCGGCCATCACGGGCGGCCTCGAGGTGGCGCTGGCCTGCGACCTGCTGATCGCCTCGAGCGAAGCGCGCTTTGCCGACACCCACGCGCGCATCGGCGTGATCCCGGGCTGGGGGCTGTCGCAGCGGCTGTCGCGGCTCATCGGCATTGCGCGGACCAAGGAGATGGCCTTCAGCGGCAACTTCGTCGGTGCCGAGCAGGCCGAGCGCTGGGGGCTGGTCAACCGTGTGACGACGCCCGAGCAGCTGATGCCCCAGGCGCTGGCACTGGCTGCCGACATGGCGAGCGCGCTGCCCGAGATGCTGCCGGTCTACAAGCGCCTGATCGACGACGGCCATGCGCGCAGCTTCGCCGAAGGCATGGCGCTGGAGCAGGCCGCCACGCGCGACTGGGCCGCGTCGCTCACGCCCGAGGTGCTGCGGGCGCGGCGCGAGGCGGTGCAGGCGCGCGGGCGGGCGCAGAAGGGCTGACGCCCCGCCGCCCCGACCTCAGCGCGGCGCCATCCGGATCGCGCCGTCCAGCCGCACGCTCTCGCCGTTGAAGTAGCCGTTGGTGATCATCAGCTCGGCCAGCGTCGCGTACTCGGCCGGGTTGCCCAGGCGCTTGGGGAAGGGCACCGACGCAGCCAATGCGGCCTTCACGTTGTCGGGCGCCCCCTGCAGCAGCGGCGTGTTGAAGATGCCCGGCAGGATGGTGTTCACGCGGATGCCCTCGCCCATGAGGTCGCGCGCGATGGGCAGCGTCATGCCGACCACGCCGGCCTTCGAGGCGGTGTAGGCGGCCTGGCCCATCTGGCCGTCTTGCGCGGCGACCGAGGCGGTGTTGACGATGGCGCCGCGCTCGCCGTCTTCCAGCGCATCGAGCGTGAGCATGCCGGCCGCCGACTTGGCGATGCAGCGGAAGGTTCCCACGAGGTTGATCTGGATGATGCGGTCGAAGTTGGCGAGCGGAAAGTGCTTGATCTCGCCCGAGGCCTTGTCGCGGCTCGCGGTCTTCACCGCGTTGCCGGTGCCGGCGCAGTTGACCAGCACGCGCTCCTGGCCGTGCGCGGCACGCGCCTTGGCAAAGGCCGCGTCGACCTGCTCTTCCGACGTGACATCGACCTTGCAGAACACGCCGCCCAGCTCCTTGGCCAGGGCCTCGCCCTGCTCCACGTTGAGGTCGAACAGCGCGACCTTCACGCCGTGGCTGGCCAGGCGGCGCGCGGTGGCGGCCCCGAGGCCCGAGGCGCCGCCCGTGACGACGGCGGCAATGCTGGAATCGAGTTGCATCTCTTGTTGTCCTTGGATAGAGAGAGAAAGGAAGAAAGAAAGAAAACCGAAAACGCCTGCCGTTCAGACCGGGTAGTAGCGCAGCTTGCGCGCCGCCATCTCGCGCATGCGCGCCGTGGGCACATACGGCGCGCCGAGCGCCGCATGTTTGTCGCACAGCGCGACCACGCGGTCCAGCCCCAGCCAGTCGGCGTACTTGAGCGCGCCGCCCGCATAGGCCGGAAAGCCCACGCCGAGCAGCAGCGCCATGTCGAGCTCGGCCGGCGTGGCGACCACGCCGTCTTCGAGCGCGTGCGCAGCCTCGACCACCATCGGCAGCATCATGCGTTCGACGATCTCCGTGTCCGCGAAGTCGCGCCGCCCTTGCGGCTGCAGCGTGGCGACCAGCGCATGCGCCTCGGGCGCGGCCGACTTGCGCGGGCGGCCCGTGGGGTCGTTCTCGTAGCGGTAGAAGCCGGCGCCGTTCTTCTGGCCGTAGCGCTTGTTCGCCACCATGAGCTTCACGGCGTTGCGTTCGAGGGCCGGCATGCGCTGCGGGTAGCCCGCGGCGATCACGTCGCCCACGTGCGCGCCCACGTCCATGCCCACCACGTCCTGCAGGTAGGCCGGACCCATGGGCCAGCCGAAGGCTTCCATCGCGCGGTCGACCGCTTCGAAGTCGGCGCCATCGGCCACCAGCTGCACGAAGGCGTTGATGTACGGCGTGAGGATGCGGTTGACCAGGAAGCCCGGGCAGTCCTTCACCACGATGGGCGTCTTGCCCATGGCCACGGCATAGCCCACGGCGGTGGACACGGCGGCATTGCTGGTCTTCGCGCCCTGAATCACTTCCACCAGCTGCATCACCGGCACGGGGTTGAAGAAGTGCATGCCGACGAAGTCCTCGGGCCGTGCGAGCGGCTGGGCGATGTCGTCGATGCGCAGGCTCGAGGTGTTCGAGGCGATCACGGTGCCGGGCTTCACGCTGCCTTCCAGCGCGGCCAGCACCTTGCGCTTGACCTCGAGGTTCTCGACCACGGCCTCGACCACGCAGTCCACGCTGTCGAAGCCGGCCTCGTCGAGCTGCGGCACGATCGACGCCCTGATGGCATCGGCCTTGGCCTGCGCGAGCCGGCCGTTCTTGACCTGCTTGGCGAGCTGCTTGCCGGCCTCGGCCATGCCCAGGTCGAGCTGCGGCTGCGCGATGTCCTTCATGCGCACCGGCGTGCCGCGCAGCGCGCTGGTGTAGGCGATGCCGCCGCCCATGATGCCGGCGCCGAGCACGGCCGCCTGCTTCACGGGACGGCCTTCGCGCGCGTGGCGCTTGTAGAGCTTCTTGAGCGCCTGGTCGTTGAGAAAGGCCTGCACCAGCGAGGCGGCGGCCTGCGTCTTCGCGACGCGGCCGAAGGCTGCCGACTCGAGGTCGAGGGCGCCCGCGCGGTCGCGGCCGGCGGCCTCGGCCATCATCTCGAGCGCGATGAGGGCTGCGGGCTGGTGCTTGCCGCTGCGCACCGCCACCTGCGTGCGTGCGGTCTCGACCAGTGCACCGGCCTCCTGCTTCGACAGCGCCAGCGGCGCGCGCTTGCGTTGCTGCGCGGCCTGCCAATCGATCTCGCCGCGCACCGCGCGCTGCAGCAGCGCGAGCGCACGGTCGCGCAGGGCCTCGGGCGCGGCGACCTCGTCGGTCACGCCCGCGGCCAGCGCGGCCGGCGCCTTGGCCGGCTTGCCGCTCGCCACCCAGTCGATGGCCGTGGCCAGGCCTGCGAGACGCGACAGCCGCACCGTACCGCCGAAGCCGGGAAACAGCCCGAGCTTCACCTCGGGCACGCCGACCTGCGCCGTGTCGGCCATCACGCGCAGCGGCGCGAGCATCGCCAGCTCCAGCCCGCCGCCGAGTGCGAAGCCGTTGATGGCGACCACGCTGGGCACGGCCAGGTCCTCGAAGGCGTTGAACAGCTCGTTGCTGGCGCGCACGCCGCGCGCAATGTCGGCCTCGGCCTGCTGGAAGGTGGCGCCGAACTCGGTGATTTCGGCGCCGACGATGAACACGTCTTTCGCGCTCGTCACCAGCACGCCGCGCACATCGGGCGAGGCCGCGATGCGTTCGGTGGCCTGGCGGAACTCGTCGACAGTGCGCGCGTCGAGCTTGTTGATGGCCTCGCCGCGCCGGTCGAAGCGCAGCTCCACCAGACCGTCCTGCAGCGGCAGGACTTCGATACTTTCGCCTTGGAACAAAGGGGGTCTCCTCGCGGCCGGCGACACGCCAGCCTGTGGGAAAAAGTTTAGGGACGCGCCCTGCGCACAGGCATCGTCCGAAGCGACGATTACAGGCGGCCGCGTGCCTGCAGGTAGTCGCGCACCGCCTCGGCGGCGGGGTCGCCGACCACGGCGAACTCGTCGGTGAAGAAGATCGGCGAGGCGGTCAGGTCGATGAAGCGGCGCTCGTCCGCGAGCAGCTCGGCGCTCGCGCGGCGGGCTTCCTCGCGCCGCGCGCCGGTGCGCGCTTCGAGGCTGTCCCACCACAGCTCGGCCACGCCGTCGAAGGGCGCGGGGCTGCCGCGCGGCACGGCCAGCGGCTGCACGAGTGCGTCGTCGAGCGTGTGCGACTGCACGTAGCGCCGCAGGCCCAGCACCTCGGCGCGTTCCGCGACGAGCGGCGCATGCACATGGCGCCAGTGGTGCTGGAACTGCGCGCGGTCCAGGTGCGGCAAGCGCCGCAGGCAGAAGACGAGCTTGATCATCGGCGCACCCGGATCAGGCCTTCCTGCGCGACCGAGGCCACGAGCCGGCCGGCGCGGTCGAACAGCGCGCCACGACAGAAGCCGCGCGCATGTTCGGCCGAAGGCGAGTCGGCGTCGTACAGCAGCCAGTCGTCGCAGCGGAAATCGCGGTGGAACCACATCGCGTGATCCAGGCTCACGCCCTGCACGCCGGGTTGCTGAAACGCCAGGCCGTGCGGCTGCATCGCCACGCCCATGAAGCTGTAGTCGGAGGCATAGGCCAGCATGGCCTGGTGCAGCAGCGGGTCGTCGGACAACGCGTCGGCGGTGCGCAGCCAGAGCTGGCTGTGCGGCGGGCGCGGGCCGGCCGTGACGGGGTCGCGCGGGTCGACGTAGCGGAACTCGATCGGCCCCTCGACGCGCACGCGCGGGCCGGCGCGCGGCGTGAGGTCTTCGGGCGGCGGCGCCTCGGGCATGGCGCACTGGTGCGACACGCCCTCCTCGCGCCGGTGGAACGAGGCCGACATGTGGAAGATCGGCTCGCCATGCTGGATGGCGACCACGCGCCGCGTGGTGAAGCTCACGCCGTCGCGGATGCGGTCCACGTCGTAGACGATGGGCGCGGCCTTGTCGCCCGCGCGCAGGAAGTAGCCGTGCAGCGAATGCGCCGCATGCCCGTCGACCGTGCGGGCCGCTGCCATCAGCGCCTGCCCGAGCACCTGGCCGCCGAAGACGGCGGGCGCGCCGATGTCGGTGCTGGTGCCGCGAAACAGGTTCTTCTCGAGCTGCTCGAGCTGCAGTTGCGCGACCAGCGACTGCAGCGCTTGCGCGCGGCCTGGGCTCACGCGGCCTGCTCCGAATAGAACAAGCTATTCGACCGCACGCGCTCGCGCAACGCAGCCGTGGGCTTGAAGCGCTCGCCGTGGCGCTCGGCCAGCGCATCGCAGCGCGCGACGAAGGCCGCGAGGCCGACGGTCTCGATGTACGAGAGCGTGCCGCCGGTCCAGTCGGGGTAGCCCAGCGCAAGCACGGCGCCGAGGTCGGCCTCGACCGGTTTCTTCAGCACGCCTTCTTCGAGGCAACGCACTGCTTCGAGCGCGAGCAGCGACAGCAGGCGTTCGCCGACGGCGCGTGCGTCAGGCTGCGATGCAGTGGCTTGTTCCGCCGTTGCATCGGCAGCCAGCGGACTCTCGCCCAGCCCAGCCTGCCGCGCGGCGTTCGCGATGAGCGCAGGCGACACGCCCTCGCTCAACAGCGCCACACCTTCACTGCGGTACAGCTGCCGCAGCCGCTCGACATACGCAGCGTTGACCGCACTCAAGTCGCCCTTGCGCCGCAGCGCCGCACCCCGGTTCACGAACAGCGTGCGCATCAGGTTGCGCGCCACCGGGCCGGCCAGCAAGGGACCGAAGCACTGCGCCTCGACCGCCAGGCCCGCGTCCATCGGCAGCTGCGTGCCTTCGTACACGGCCGACAGGATGGCCAGCGGCGCCGGCAGCTGGTCGTGCGTGTCGCGCCGCACCTGCGCCAGCGTGGCACCGAAGCTCGCGCCCGCGTGCGGTGCGAGTGCGCCCGCGCCGCCCGGCACCTGGAAGCCCTTCACGTCCCACGGCTGCTGGCCGGCGTCGGGGTGGTCGAGCACCCAGCGACGGGCCACGGCCACGAGCTGGTCGGCCGGTGCGAGCGCATCGACCATGCCCAGCGCCAGCGCCTCGGCCGGCGCCACATGCCGGCCCGACAGCAGCAGCGGCAGCGCGCGCGCAATGCCGACGAGGCGCGGCAGCCGCTGCGTGCCGCCGCCCACGGGCAGCAGGCCGACCGTGACCTCGGGCAGCCCGACCACCGCGCGCGCTTCGTCGAGCAGCACGCGGTGATGGCAGGCCAGCGCGAGTTCGAAGCCGCCGCCCAGCGCCACGCCGTTGATGGCCGCCGCCACGGGCTTGCCGCAGCGCTCCAGCTCGCGCAGCGCGCGCCCGCCGGGTGCGATCGCCTCGATGGCCTCGGCCGCGCCGCCGCCCGTGGCATGAAAGCCCACGAGGTCCTTCAGGTCGGCCCCGGCCATGAAGCCGCTGGCCTTGCCCGAGGTGATGACGGCGCCGCGCACGTCGGCGCGCTGCGCGATCTGCGCCACGGCCTCGCGCAGCGCGGCCGTGAAGCCGGGCGTGAACACGTTCATCGGCCGCTCGGGCACGTCGAGGGTGAGGAGCGCGACGCCGTCGGCATCGACCTCGAATCGGATGTGGGAAGGCATAGGAAAAAAGGAAAGAGAAGACGTGCTGCTCAGACGCGCTCGATCACCAGCGCGGTCGACTGCCCCGCCGCGGCGCACAGCGTGACCAGGCCCAGGCCCGCGTCGCGCCGCTCCAGCTCGTCGAGCAGCGTGCCCGTGAGGATCGCGCCGGTCGCGCCCAGCGGGTGGCCCAGCGCGATGGCGCCGCCGTTCACGTTGATGCGCGCGGGGTCGATGTCGAAATGGCGCGCATAGCGCATCGGCACCACCGAGAAGGCCTCGTTCACCTCGAACAGGTCGATGTCGCCGATGCCCAGGCCGCAGCGCGCCAGCAGGCGTTCGGTGGCGGGCATCGGGCCGCCCAGGCTCAGCAGCGGCTCGTCGGCACACGAGGCGCTGCCGACGATGCGCGCGCGCGGCACGAGGCCGTTGCGCGTGCCGTAGTCGCGGTTGCCCAGCAGCACCGCGCAGGCGCCGTCGACGATGCCGCTCGAATTGCCGCCCGTGTGGATCGGCGCGATGTGCGACAGCTGCGGATAGCGCTGCAGCAGGATCGCTTCGTAGCCCTGTGCGGCCACGCCGGCGAAGGCGGGCTTGAGCTTGGCCAGGTCGGCCATCGTGGTGCCGGGGCGGTTGGCCTCGTCCTTCGCGAGCACGGTGCGCCCGAGCCGGTCGCGCACGGGCACGAGCGAGCGGTCGAAGCGGCCCTCGGCCTGCGCCACGGCCGCGCGGCGCTGGCTTTCCACGGCGTAGGCATCGACCGCCTCGCGGTCCACGCCGTCGAGCATGGCCATGAGGTCGGCCGCCACGCCGTTGGGGATGTAGGGGTAGCGCTGGCCCACGGCGGGGTCGGTGTAGACCGCGCCGCCGTCGCTGCCGATGGTCACGCGCGACATCGACTCCACGCCGCCGCCGATCACCGCGTCGGCCTGGCCCGAGGCCACGAGGCCAAAGCCCATCTTCAGCGTGTCGAGCGCCGAGGTGCAGAAGCGGTTGAGCTGGAAGCCCACCACGCTGTCGCCGTAGCCCGCCGACAGCAGTGCGACGCGCGCGATGTCGGCGCCCTGCTCGCCCACCGGCATCACCACGCCCAGGCCCACGTCCTCGATCTGCGCGGGGTCGAGCGCATGGCGTTCGCGCAGCGCCTGCAGCACCTGCGTGGCCAGCTGCACCGGCGTGATGGGGTGCAGCGCACCGTCGGCGCGGCCCTTGCCGCGCGGCGTGCGCACGTGGTCGTAGATGAAAACGTCGTGGGTCATGGGCAGGGCGCCGCCCGGGTGCGCAAGGCCACCGGATGCAGGGGAATTCAGTTTGTCTGCGGCCAGTTTAGGAAGCAGAATCGGTTGCCGGAATCGTCGGAAGCGACGGAATTTCCAGGCACTCACTCCCCCTTCGCGATGCCTGCTCCAGCCCCCGTCCCCCCCTCTTCGCTCCGGATTCTCGAGACCAAGCTGAACCCGCCCGCCTTCGTGGCCACGCAGGTGCCGCGCACCGCCATCAGCGAAGAGATCGCCGCCGCCACCGTCAAGCTCGTGCTGGTGCGCGCGCCCGCCGGTTTCGGCAAGACCACCGCCATGGCGCAGATCCGCGAGCGCATGGACGCGCAGGGCATCGCCACCGCCTGGCTCACGCTCGATCGCGCCGACAACGACGTGTCGCGCTTTCTCAACTGCCTGGCCGAGGCCGTGCAGCGCATCGGCGTGGACGAGCCCGCAAGCCACGCGCCCTTCGACGCCGTGGCCGCGCTGGCCGCGCACGACTCGCCCTTCACGCTGTTCCTCGATGACTTCGAGGTGGTGCAGGAGCCCGCCGTGCTGGGCCTCGTGCGCGAGCTGGTGGAGCACCTGCCGCGGCGCGGGCAGATCGTGATCGGCTCGCGCAGCCTGCCCGACCTCGGGCTGGGCCGCCTGCGCGCGCGCGGCCAGCTCATCGAGATCGACACCGACCGCCTGCGCTTCTCGCTGGAAGAAACCAGCGCCTTCATCGGCCTGCGCCAGGCCCATGCGCCGCACGCCGCCGCGCAGCCGCCGCAGGCGCTGCCGGCCGACCTGCTCTCGCAGCTGCACCGCAAGACCGAAGGCTGGGTGGCGGCCATCTGGCTGGCGTCGATGGCGCTCGAGCGGCACGGCATCGAGACCGGCTTCATCGAACGCTTCTCGGGCTCCGACCGCGCCGTGGCCGACTACCTGGCCGAAGACGTGCTCGCGCACCAGCCGCCCGAGATCCACGACTTTCTGCTGCGCACCAGCATCCTGCGCCAGCTCGACGCCTCGGTGTGCCAGGCGCTCAACCCGCGCGGCGACAGCGCCGTCATCCTCGAGCAGCTGGCCGCCGCCAACCTGTTCCTCACGCCCGTGAGCGGCGACGCCGGCGGCGAGGTGCGTGCGTGGCGCTACCACAGCCTCTTTGCCGACTTCCTGCGTGCGCAGCTGGCGCGCGAGCGGCCGGGCGAGCTCGCGCGGCTGCACCTCGCGGCCTCGGGCTGGTACGAGTCACACGGCCGGCCCGTGCCCGCCATCGACCACGCCATCGAGGGCGGCGACCATCCGCACGCGCTCACGCTGCTCGACAGCTACGCCGAGCAGTTCCTCGAGCAGGGCCGCATGCGCATGCTGGCGCGCTGGTTCTCGGCGATTCCCGAGCACCAGCTGCGCGAGCATCCGTTCCTGCAGCTCATCGCGCTGTGGGCCACATGCTTCACGCACGGCCCGTGGGACGCCATGCGGCTGCTCGAACAGTCGGGCTGCCTCGACAGCCCCATTCCCGAGGTGCGCGCCAACGCCCACACGCTCATTCCGCTGCTGCTGGCCATGGAAGACCAGCACGACGCCGCGTATGAAGCCGGCCGCGAAAGCCTCGCGCGCCTGCCCACCGGGCTGGCCTTTGCCGAGGGCGTGCTGCTCAACGCCATGGCCCACATCCTCGCCGTGCGCGGCGACCAGCGCGAGGCGCAGCGCCTGCTCGAGGCCGCGCGGCGCGAGCAGGGCAACAGCACCTTCAACCGCATGTACACCGAGTCGCTGGCGGGCCTGTTCGACCTCACCGAAGGCCGGCTGCGCCAGGCCACCGCGCGGCTGCGCATGGCGGTCGACTCCACGCATGCCGTGTCGTACAACCACAGCCACGGCAACGCCTGGGCCGGCGTGCTGTACGCGGGCGCCGTGTACGAGACCAACCAGCTGGTGCAGGCCGAGCACCTGCTGAACGTGTACCTGCCGCTGGCGCGCGACGTGGGCCTGCCCGACCACATGATCCTGAGCCACGTCATGCGCTCGCGCATCGCCTTCCACGCGGGCGACATCGACGCCGCGTTCCAGGCCCTGACCGAACTCGAATACCTCGGCCACCACCGCCAGCTGCCGCGCGTGGTCGCGGGCGCCAAGCTGGAGCGCGCCCACATGCTGCTGCTGCAGGGCAACGGCCCCGCCTCGCGCGACGAACTGCAACGCGCCGACGACCCCGAGCTGTGGGAGCGCGAGCGCCGCCAGCGCCTGCCCGCGCACGACCTCGACTACCTCGCGCTCGCGCGGGCGCGCTGGGACATTGCCTTCGGCGACGCGCGCGCGGCCCTCACCGTGCTCGACGCCGAGCTGCACGCCGCCGTGGCCGCCAACCGCAACCGCCGCGCCCTCAAGCTGCGCGTGCTGCGCGCGCTGGCGCTGCAGCGCGCGGGCGACCTCGCCACCGCCATCGAAGAGATCGGCGCCGTGCTGCAGGCCGCGAGCCAGGAAGGCTTCGTGCGGCTGATCCTCGACGAAGGCCCGGCCGTGGGCACGCTGGTGCACCGCTATGCCGCCGCCATGCAGCAAGAAGCGGGTGCCGTGGCGCCCGTGCTGCGCAGCGACCCGATCCTGGCCGACTACCTGCAGCGGCTGCTGCAGGTGCTCGGCCCGCCGCCCTCGCCGATCGACGCCGAGGCGCCCTCGGGCGACGCCACCAAGGAGCCGCTCACGCGCAAGGAGATCCGCGTGCTGCAGCTCTTGGCCGAGGGCTACTCGAACAACGCCATGGGCGAGAAGCTGTTCGTGTCGGAGAGCACGGTGCGCACGCACCTGCGCAACATCCACATGAAGCTGGGCGCGAAGCGGCGCACGGAGGCAGTGGCGATTGCGCGCAAGCTGGGCGTGATCCGCTAGCCAAAAAAAAAGGGCCCGCCCGCCGACACATGGCAGACGGGCCCAAACCCTCGCCTTTCGTCAGAACGACACGTTCAGATTCGCCTTCACCGACTGGTCGCGCGCCTTGCCGCCGAACTGGCCACCGTACGACACGCCGAAGGTCGCGCGCGGCGAGAACGCGAAGTCCAAGCCGAGTTGCAGCACCGCCGCGTTCCTCGCGACCGCCACACCCGCGATGTCCGAGAAGCCCGTGGCGCCCGGCAGCGCGACGCTGGTGAAGGGCGTCAGGTCGCCGTAGGCGCGGCGCCAGCCGACCATGCCCTTGAGCGTGGCGTCGACATTGCCCAGGCGCACCGCGGTCGATGCGCGCAGGCCCAGCGTCGACAGGCCGACGTTCGCGCTGCCGCTGCGCGCCTGCAGCGCCGCCCACGTGCCGCGCTCGGAGAACGCGTCGGTGTGCAGCGTGACGTGCGCCAGGTTCGCGAAGGGCTCCAGTGCCACGTCGCCGGCCGCCAGGCTGTAGCCCACTTCGCCGAAGACCTGCGTGGTCGATGCGTCGTGGTTGCTCTTGAGCGAATCCGACAGGCCCGCCACGCGCGCCTGGCGCGTGGTGTCCACGTCGTGCCGCGCGTAGGCCGCGCCGGCGCGCAGCGCCCACGCACCGAGCGTGGTGCCGCCGTACAGGCCCAGGTGGTAGCTGGTGGCATCACCCGAAGATGAGCGCGCGTCCACGTCGAACTTGCTGCGGCTGTGGCCGCCGGTCACGCCCAGACGCACGTTGTCGCCCACGCGGGTGTCGCCGCCCATCAGCAGGCCGTCGACCGAGCGATCGAGCCGCGCGGCATTGCCGTCGCCGCGCGCGCGGCCGGTCGAATGCAGGGCCTGGCTCCAGAAGACGGTCTCGCCCGTGGTCGGGGCGGCCATGTGCGACTGGCCGGTGCCGTCGTTGATCTTGACCGGTGCCGTGGACGCGCCCGCCGTGCCGGCCGAGGCGCGCAGGCGCTCCAGCGCGGCCTCGCGCATGAAGCGGCTGTCTTCGATGAGCGCGGTCTTCGCGGAGGCGTGCACTTCACCCGAGAGGCTGTCGAAGGCCGCGCGTGCGGCTGGCACGCTCTCCAGCTGCAGCGCGGCGGCCAGCGCCGGGCTCCATGCGGCGGCGCCATCGAGGTTCACCCCCATCGCACGCTGGTTGCCCGACTGCGCGACCGACGCGAACGACACGCTGTTGCGCATGGCTTCCGTGTAGACCTGCGTCGCGGTGTAGCCCAGCTTCGGCGAGAGAAAGAGGTAGTCCTTGGCCACGCTGAAGTCGGCGAAGGTGCCGCTCACGCCGCCCTCGGCGTTCAGCAGCGTGTAGCGCGCACCCAGAACGTAGCCGCCGAGCACGCGCACCGTGCCGCCCTCGAGCGTGGCGTGGCCGCTGACGTCGAGCCGGTCGGCCTGCGCGTCGGTGCCGCTCAGCTCGGCCTCGAAGGTCGAACCTGGCGCGAAGCGTGCGTTGCCAGCCACGTGCAGCGTGCCGATGGAGTTGCCCGGCGCCACGACACCGCCGGTGGCGACGGTCGTGCTGCCGACCGTGCCGGTGCCCTGCAGGCGCCCGCCCGACCACACGGCCATCTCGCCGCCCAGCGTGCCGTTGACCGACAGCATGCCTTGTGCCACCGAGGTCTTGCCGGTGAAAGCACCGGAGTCGCCGGTGAGTTCGAAGCGGCCCGCGCCCGCCTTGACGAGGCCGCCGCTGCCGCTGAAGCGGCCCGCGAACTGCGTCGAACGGTCGTTGCCGCCGGTGGTCAGCGTGCCGGTGCCCACGGCCACATCGCCCGCGCCGGCGAGCGACCCGATGGTGGCGTCGAAGCCATTGAGGTCGAGCTTCGCCTTGCCGGCCACCGTGAACGCGCTGGCGTTCGACAAGCCGGTGGCCGAGCCCGCGCGCAGCGTGCCGCCCTGCACCCAGGTCGCGCCGCTGTAGCTGTTGGCGCCGCTCAAGGTGGTGACGCCTTCGCCGGTCGTGCCGCCCGTGGTGCGCAGGTCGCCCGCACCGGTGATGTTGTAGGTGAAGTCGTAGGCATCGCCGCGGTCGATGGCGAAGCTGGCGCCCGCGTCGATGGCCACATGGCTGGTGATGGAACCGGTGGTGCCGCCCTCGCCCAGCGCGAGCTCGCCGGCCTGGACATGCGTGTCGCCCGAGTAGGTGTTGGTGCCCGTGAGCACCAGCCGCCCGGCACCGGCCTTCACGAGGCTGCCGCGGTAGTCGGCATCGGTGCGGGTACGCAGGTAGGCCACGTGATCCGGGTCAGGCGTTGCTTCCTCCACAAGCCTTTCCACGATGGAGGTGAAGCTCTCGCGGATCTTCGCAGCATTGAGGAAAAAATCCCTCATGACACTACCCGGTTTCAAGAATGGGAGAGTCACCTCGAAGTCCGCGAGTGCGACCTTCGCGATGGGGTTGGCATTCACGGCCGCCAACGCTGCGGTGTAGTCGTTGCCGGCAATGGCTGCATCCAGCACGGCCTGAAGCAACGCCCGCGCAGCATCGGCTGCCGGTTTCAAACTCTCAGCGGTGACCGGACTCTTCGTCCAGGCACTGAGGTGCGCAATCTCGGCCGCTTCTTCCTTCTTTCGCTGGATCAGCCCTGCTTCGGAGATGTCATTGCGCCACGTGTCGGACGTGCCGCCGGGCATGTCGATGACCGTGCGCTTGAGCAGTTGCCCCGGCCCCTTCATCGCGTTCTCGAGGTTGATGAGGCCCCAGCCTATTTCTTCATCGGGCGCCATCTGCCGCGTGCCGTCGAACTTCGTGGCGGTGGTGAGCAGCACTTGCAAGGCTTGCTCGTTGGTCATGTACGGGTAGCGCTCCATGACGATGCCCAGCGCGCCTGTGGCATGGGGCGCTGCCATGGACGTTCCGCTGAAGGAGCCGTACGCGCCGTCGAGCGTCGTGCTCAGGATGTCCCCTCCGGGCGCCGCCACACACCAGTACTTGGCCACGCCGCACTGGTTGAATTTTTGATAGTAGCCCCCCTCGCCGACATGCCCGACACCGGTCACCGTCAGCCAGTGCCCCTCGACCTCGGGCCGGAAGTACGGCAATGCACCTCGCACACTCGGTTGCGGCTGAAATTGATTGTCGGAAACGAACACCTGGATAAGCCCTTCCCTCCCGTCGGCGGTGGTCTTGGTGGCGTCGATCGCGGCATCGAGCCAGGATGACTGCGTCAGGAATTCGGCGTAGGCTTTCCTTACTCCAGAAATATCGGCGGAATTCTGCGACGAGTGGGGATTGCCCCAGCTGTTGTTGACGACCCGCACACCCGCGTCGCGCATGCCCTGGTAGAGATTCCGAAAATTCTCGTTCGACGCATTGGGAGAGGCCTTCGGGTCGAGTCCAGGCAACGAATACAGACCATCGGGCGCATTGGTGTTGCCCACGACCACGCTGGCATTGAACGCCACGCCGTGCATGTTGTTCTTGATGTCCTGCCCATCCCGGCTGGCGCCCACGGTGCCGGCCACATGGGTGCCGTGAAAACCGGAACCCGACGCTGGACCATTGAGCCTGGAACCATCCGCCGCGAACTCGCTGTACGCCCCGTTGGACGTCGCCGTCACCAGCGCCGTGAAGCGCGTGAGCGGCAGCTCGCGCGTGTGGCGCACGTCGAACCCCGAGTCGATCACGCCCAGCTTCACGCCCTTGCCCGTGAACCCCGCCGCGTAGGCGTACTCGGTCTTCATCGCCCCGAGCCCCCAGTCGGACAGGAACTCCTTCGTGCGCCAGCTGGCCGGGTTGCCGATCATGCCGGGGTCGCCCGGATAGGCCTGCGCACCGGCCGCAGAGGCCAGCATCGAACCCAGCACGCACACGGCGGCGCGGGCCACGGCCCTGCGCTTGAACTTCGGTGATCTCGTCATGACGGAACGAACCCTCTCTGTCTTGGAATGGAATGAAAAGACCGTCGCCCTGCCGGTGAAGCCACGTCGTGAAGACGTTGCGCACGGGCCAGTTAACGGTCGTTAAATTCTGGAAAGAGGGGGCGTTCTTTGTGATCTCGTCGGGGCTTGTTCCGATACTTTGGAATCCTGACGCTGGAGTTTTTCCCTAGGTTCCGGCGCTTCAGGCCGCCAGCCGCTGCCGCTTGTCCTGCGCGTCGCGCCCCGCGATGTGCTCGCGCGCGCGCTGCCAGTCCTCGTCCTGCCACTGCGACATGCGCGAGAAATTCCCGCCCGTGGCCTGGAACTGCGCGCCGTCGATGGCGATGGTCTGGCCGTTGACGTACTCCGAGCCCGGGCCGAGCAGGTAGGCCGCGAGGTTGGCCAGCTCGGGCATGCGGCCGTTGCGTTCCATCGGGTTGCGCTCGGCCTTGTGCTCGCCGCCGCCGGGGTTCAGGCGCGCGCTCATGCCCTCGGTGGGGAACAGGCCCGGCGCGATGGCGTTGAAGCGGATGCCGCGCCCGGCCCACTCGACCGCGAGCGACTGCGTCATGGCGTGCAGCCCGGCTTTCGACATGGCCGAAGGCACGGTGAAGGGCGAGCCGTTCCACACCCAGGTCGTGAGGATCGACAGCACCGACGCGGCCTTGCCTTCGGCCAGCCAGCGCTTGCCGCATTCGAGCGTCATGCAGAAGCTGCCGCGAAAGACGATGCTCGAGATGGCGTCGAAGGCGCGCGGCGACAGGTCTTCGGTGCGGCTCACGAAGTTGCCCGCGGCGTTGTTGACGAGGCCGTCGAGCGCGCCGCCGTCGGCCCAGATTTCATCGAGCATCTCGGTGATCTGCGTGTCGTGGCGGATGTCGCAGGTCTTGGGCGTCACGCGCCCGCCGTGCAGGTGCATCAACTCGGCCGCGGTTTCTTCGAGCACGGGCGCACGGCGTCCGCAGATGTAGACGTGGGCGCCCAGCAGCAGCAGCGCCTCGCTCATCACGCGGCCCAGGCCGCTGCCGCCGCCGGTCACGAGGTAGCGGCGGCCGGCCAGCAGGCCGGGCTTGAACATCAGGTCGTCGAGGGTCATGGAAATCCTTGTGTGCGGTCCGTTGAAATTCGGGATGAAGCTCAGCGCCCCGTGTAGACGGGCGCGCGCTTCTCGAGGAAGGCGCTCATGCCTTCGCGGAAATCGCGGGTCTGGGTGCACAGCACCTGGTTGCGGTCTTCCATGGCAATCACCGCTTCCATGCTGCCGGCGTCCACGGCGATGCCCAGCGCCTCCTTGGTCAGGCGCAGCGCCACGGGCGTCGCGTTGAGCATGTCGTCGGCCAGCGCCTGCGCCTCGGCCTGCAGCGCGGGCAGCGCGTCGACGCGGCTCACGAGGCCCAGTGCATAGGCGCGTTGCGCGTCCATGAAGCGGCCGGTGAGCATGTACTCGGCCGCGACCGAGCTGCCCACCATGCGTGGCAAAAAGTAGCTCACGCCCACGTCGCAGGCCGACAGGCCGATGCGGATGAAGGCGGCGTTCATGCGCGCGTCGGGCGTGGCCAGGCGCACGTCGGACGCCAGCGCGAGCGCAAAGCCGCCGCCGCTGGCCGCGCCCTGCACCACGCTGACGATGGGCTGCGGGCAGCGCCGCATGGCCAGCATGATGTCGCGGATGCCCTTCTGCTGTTCGAGCATGTCGGCCACGCCGAGGTCTTCGCCGCCCACCTGTTCCTTCAGGTCGAGCCCGGCGCAGAAGGCGCGGCCCGCGGCCTGCAACACGACCACGCGCTCGGGGCTGCGCGCGCTCAGGCCCTCGAAGTACTCGCGCAGCGCGCGCACCAGCACCGGGTCGAGCGCGTTCAGGCGCTCGGGGCGGTTCAGCGTGAGCCAGGCGACCTCGCCGCGCCGCTCGATCTGCAGCACGTCGTTCATCGCCGTCACAGCGCGCGCGAGATCACTTCTTTCATGATCTCGTTGGTGCCGCCGTAGATGCGCTGCACGCGCCCGTCGGCGTACATGCGCGCGACCATGTACTCGGTCATGAAGCCGTAGCCGCCGAAGAGCTGCAGGCATTCGTCGACCACGCGGCCCTGCGTCTCGGAGGCCCAGAGCTTGGCCATGGAGGCGGTGGCGGTGTCGAGCTTGCCGGCCACGAGGTCTTCCACGCAGCGGTCGATGAAGGCGCGGCCGACCTTGATCTGCGTGGCGATCTCGGCCAGCTTGAACTTGGTGTTCTGGAACTCGGCGATCGGCTTGCCGAAGGCCTTGCGGTCGCGCACGTAGTCGAGCGTGGCCTGGTAGGCACCTTCCATGGTGGCGAGCGCGTTCACGCCGATGATGGTGCGCTCGTACGGCAGGTCGCTCATGAGCTGGAAGAAGCCCTGCCCTTCCTGGCCGCCGAGCAGCGCCTCGGCCGGCACGTGCACGTCGTCGAAGAAGAGCTCGGAGGTGTCCTGCGCCTTCATGCCGATCTTGTCGAGCACGCGGCCCACGCGGTAGCCCTCGCAGCCCTCGGTCTCGACGATGAGGATCGAGGTGCCCTTGGCGCCCTGCGTCGGGTCGGTCTTGGCCACGACCAGCACCACGCCCGCGAGAAAGCCGTTGGTGATGAAGGTCTTGGAGCCGCGGATGCGGTAGCTGCCGTCGGGCTGCTTCTCGGCGCGCGTGCGCACGCCCTGCAGGTCGGAGCCGGCGCCAGGCTCGGTCATGGCGATGGCACCGACCAGCTCGCCGCGCGCCATGCGCGGCAGGTAGCGTTGCTTCTGTTCTTCGGTGCCGTGGTTCAAAAAGTAGTGCGCCACGATGGTGTGCACCGAGCTGGCCATGCCGCTGAGCGCGCGGCGCGCCTTCTCCTCGTAAAACACGGCCTCGTGGCGGAAGTCGCCGCCCGCGCCGCCGTAGGCCTCGGGGATGTCGGAACACAGCAGGCCGAGCGCGCCGGCCTTGCGCCACACCTCGTGGCCGACGTGGCCGCGCTTGCGCGCCTCTTCGTCGTGCGGCACGACTTCGGTCTCGACGAAACGCACGACGTTGTCGCGGTACAGCTCCAGTTCTTCGTCGCTCCACGAGCGGCGGAAATCGATGGGCATGGGGTGTCCTTCAGTGTCTTGGAATGAGGGGAATGGGGTCAGCCGACGCGGCGCTCTTTACCGGCCCAGAAAGGCTCGCGCAGCTGGAACTTCTGCAGCTTGCCCGCGGCCGACAGCGGCAGCGCATCGCGGAACTCCACGCTGCGCGGGCACTTGTAGTTGGCGATCTGGTCGCGGCAATGCGCGATGACGTCTTCGGCCGTGAGCGGCATGCCTTCGCGCAGCACGATCACCGCATGCACGCGCTCGCCCCACTTGTCGTCGGGCACGCCGATGACGGCGGACATCAGCACCTGCGGCATCTGGGCGATGGCGTTCTCGACCTCGGCCGAGTACACGTTCTCGCCGCCGCTCACGATCATGTCCTTCATGCGGTCGACCACGAACAGCAGGCCGTGTTCGTCCATGTAGCCGCCGTCGCCGGTGTGCATCCAGCCGCCGCGCAGCGCGGCCTCGGTCTCGGCGGGCTTGTTCCAGTAGCCCTTCATGACCATCGGGCCGCGCGCGACGATCTCGCCGACCTGGCCGGGGGGCACCTCGTTGTCCTCGCCGTCGACGATGCGGATCTCGGCCACGGGCACCGGCGTGCCGGCCGCGCGCAGCAGGCGGTTGCGGTCGGGCCCGGGCAGGTGGAAGTGCGGCATCAGCACGGCCACGGTGGGCGACAGCTCGGTCATGCCGTAGGCCTGCGAGAAGCTGGTGGCCGGCAGCGCGGCCATGGCCTGCTCGAGCAGCGCCACGTCGATGGGCGCGGCGCCGTACAGCAGCATCTGCAGGCTCGAGAGGTCGAACTCGGCAAAGCGCGGGTGCTCGATCACGCGCTTGATCATGGTGGGCACGAGGAACATCTCGGTGGCGCGCGCGGCCTGGATGGCCTGCAGGATCGCCACCTCGTCGAACATCGGCACCACGTGCTGCGGCACCAGCCGCAGGATGCTCTGCAGCGACAGCCCGCAGCCGGCCACATGGAACATGGGCACGGCGATGACCACGGCGGCGTTGCGCGTCTCGCGCGGCACCGCGGCCACCGAGCTCAACGCGTTGATGTAGAGGCTGCCGTGCGTGAGCATCACGCCCTTGGGCCGGCCGGTGGTGCCGCCGGTGTACATGATGGCGGCCAGCTCGTCGGCGCTGTGCGGGGCGTCGTCGATGGGCTGCGCGTCGGCCAGCAGCGCCTCGTAGCCGACCATGCCCTCGGGCACCGGGCCGTCGCCGCAGTACACCACGGTGCGCAGCGAGGTCGAGAGCTTACGCAGCTCGCCGGCCATGGGCGCGAACAGGTCGTCCACCAGCAGGATGCGCGTGTCGCAGTCGTCCAGCGAGTAGGCGACCTCCTTCGGGTTCCAGCGGATGTTCACCGGGTTGATGACGCCGCCGCCCCACCAGGTGCCGAAGAAGAACTCGACGAAGCGGTGCGAGTTCAGGCTCATCATGCCGACGCGGTCGCCGCGCGCCATGCCGAGCTGCTGCAGCACGGCGCCCAGGCGCGCCACGCGGTCGGTGAGGGTCGCGAAGTCCAGGCGGTGGTTGCCGCAGACCACGGCGGTTTCGCGGGCCTTCTCGCGGCGGCCTTTGTGCAGGGGCTGGGTGAGGAACATGGGTGTCGTCTCCTTGGTGGTTTTTTCGTCAGGCAACCCGGCGTGCGTGGCCGGCCCAGTGCGGCTCGCGCAGGCGGTACTTCATGACCTTGCCGGCGCCCGAGATCGGCAGCGCGTCGACGAACGCGACGCTGCGCGGGCACTTGTAGCCCGCGATCAATTCGCGGCAGTGGGCGATGAGCGCCTCAGCATCCGCGTCGGTGCCGGGCTTGCGCACCACCACCGCATGCACGGCCTCGCCCCAGCGCTCGTCGGGCACGCCGATGACGGCGGCGGCGGCCACGGCGGGGTGGCGCGCGAGCGCGCCCTCGACCTCGGCGCAGTAGATGTTCTCGCCGCCGCTCACGATCATGTCCTTGTAGCGGTCGACGATGAAGACGAAGCCGTCGTCGTCCATGCGGGCCGCGTCGCCGGTGTGCATCCAGCCACCCTGCAACGCGGCGGCCGTCTGCTCGGGCAGGTTCCAGTAGCCCTGCATCACGCACGGGCTGCGCACCGTGAGCTCGCCCACGGTGCCGCGCGGCACCTCGCGGCCGTCGCCGTCGCACACGCGCAGGTCGATGCCCGAGAGCGCCTGCCCGGCCGAGGCCAGCTTGCCGAGCTTGCGGCCTTCGGGCGAGTGGTAGTGGCGCGTGAGGTAGCTCACGCCGGCCGACAGCTCGGTCATGCCGTAGCCCTGCGCGAACTCGGCCTGCGGGAAGGTCGCGAAGGCGCGCTCCAGCAGCGCCTCGGTGATGGGCGAGGCGCCGTAGCCCACGAAGCGCACGCTCGACAGGTCGGCCTGCGCGGTGCGCGGGTCGTCCACCAGCATCTGCAGCATCGCGGGCACGGCCATGAGGTTGGTGGCGCGGTCGCGCTCGATGGCGGCGAGCATGCCGTCCACCGAGAAGCCCGGCAGGATGATCTGCGCACAGCCCATGAGCACGCCGCGCAGCAGGAACGACAGCCCCGCCAGGTGAAAGAGCGGCGCCACCTGCAGCAGCCGCGCGCTGTCGTCGAAGAACGCGCCGAGCATCGACACCTGCGCGTTGATCACCAGCGCCGCGTGGCTGAGCATCACGCCCTTGGGCCGGCCGGTGGTGCCGCCGGTGTAGAACACGCCGGCCAGGTCGTCTCCGCCGCGCAGCGCGTCGGGCACGGGCTCGCTCTCGCGGACCAGCGCTTCGCAGTCCGTCATGCCCGTGGGCGCCTGGCGCTCGCCCATGTAGACCCAGGTGGTGACGGCGCGCGCGGCGGCGCGCAGCGCGTCCGCCGTCGCCAGGAACTGGTCGTCGACGAACAGGATGTGCGTCGCGCAGTCGTCGAGCGAGTGCGCCATCTCGGCCACGCTCCAGCGCGTGTTGACCGGGTTGACCACGCCGCCGGCCCACCACACGGCCAGGTAGTACTCCAGCGTGCGGTCGGCGTTGAGCGCGAGCACGCCCACGCGGTCGCCGGGCTGCACGCCCAGGCGGCGCAGCCCGCCCGCCAGGCGCGCGACGCGCTCGCCGAGTTCGCCGTACGTGCGCGTGCGGCCCTGGAACACGGTGGCGACGGCGCGCGGGCTGCACTGCATGGCGCGGTGCAGGGCCTGCGTGAGGTACAGCGGCGGTGGCGTGGTGGGCATGGACAAGGCTCCTGTCGGTGCGGTGCGGAAATGCCATGCATGCGCGAACGCGCATGCCCGGAAAACAAGGACGTCAGCGTGCTTCGGCCACGGGCGCTGCCGCGCCCCAGCGCTTGAGCAGCGCCGGCCCGTCGTCGGGCGACACGGCCGGCGGCACGACCGGCGCGGTGCGGCTGAAGCGCGGCGCGGGCGCGGGTTGCACCACGCCGCCCACGGTGGCGAAGGTGCCGCGCGCCACGTTGTGCGGGTGCTGCGGGGCTTCGTCCCAGTCGAGCACGGGCGCGAAGCAGGCGTCGCTGCCTTCGAGCAGCACGCACCATTCGTCGCGCGTGCGGGTGCGGAACACGTCGGCCAGGCGCAGCTTGAGCAGCGGCCAGCGGTCGGCGTCCATCTGGGCATCGAAGGCGGGGTCGTCGACCAGGCCGCAGCGCTCGCGCAGCAGCGCGTAGAACTGCGGCTCGATGGAACCGATGGCCACGTACTTGCCGTCGGCGCAGGCGTAGGTGTCGTAGAAGTGGGCGCCGCCGTCGAGCAGGTTCTCGCCGCGCTGGTTGCTCCACTGGCCGGCCGACTTGAAGCCGTACATCATGGCCGACAGCAGGGCGGCGCCGTCGGTCATGGCGGCATCCACCACCTGGCCCTGGCCCGAGGCCTTGACCTCGTGCAGCGCGGCCAGCAGGCCGAAGGCCAGCAGCATGGCGCCGCCGCCGAAGTCGCCCACGTAGTTCAGCGGCGGCACGGGCGCCTCGCCCGAACGGCCGATGGCGTGCAGCGCGCCGCTGATGGCGATGTAGTTGATGTCGTGGCCGGCCGCGTGCGCCAGCGGGCCGTGCTGGCCCCAGCCGGTCATGCGGCCGTAGACCAGGCGCGGGTTGCGCGCCAGGCATTCGGCCGGGCCCAGGCCCAGGCGTTCCATCACGCCGGGGCGGAAGCCCTCGATGAGGATGTCGGCGCGCGCGATGGCGTCGAGCACCGGCGCGGCGGCGTCGGGGGCGCGCAGGTCGACCTCCCAGGTGCTGCGCCCGCGCGCCAGGATGTCGTGCGGGTCGCGCCGCGTGCCGGGGCGCGCGATACGCAGCACCTCCGCGCCCATGTCGGCGAACAGCATCGCGCAAAAGGGGCCGGGGCCGATGCCGGCCATCTCGACGACCCGAAGTCCTTTCAGGGGTCCTGCCATGTGTGTCTCCTCTGGCGCGCACCCGGCGGCCTGTTGTGTGAAGGCATCTTGGCGCGCGGGCGCCGGCGTCGCATCGTCGGAAGCGACGAAAGCGCGGAAAGACGTTTCAGCGCCCCGTGAAGACGGGCTCGCGCTTGGCCGCGAAGGCGGCGGCGGCCTCGCGGAAATCCTCGGTTTTCAGCGCCAGCACCTGGGCGCGGTTCTCGACCTCGAGCGCAGCATCGAGGCTCGGTGCCTCGAGGTTGGCCCACATGAGCTGCTTGGTGTGGCGCGTGGCGTAGGGGCTGTTGCGCAGCACGTCGGCGGCCATGGCGAGCGCGCGCGGCAGCAGGGCTTCGTCGTCCACCAGCGCGGCGACCAGGCCGATGCGCTCGGCCTCGTCGGCCGGCACGGGGCGGCCCGTGAGCATGAGCTCGAAGGCGCGCGAGGCGCCCACCAGGCGCGGCAGGTGGTAGCTGATGCCGCACTCGCCGGCCGTGAGGCCGATGCGCACCGCGCCCACATGGAACGACGCCGAGCGCGCGGCCACGCGGATGTCGGCGCCCAGCGTGAGCGCAAAGCCCGCGCCCACGGCCACGCCGTTGACGGCGGCGATCACCACCTTGTCGAGCGCGCGCAGCCGCCGCACCATGCCGGCGAACAGCTCCTGCCCCGCCATCAGGTCGGCCACCGAGGGCTCGCCTTCGAGCGGCTGGTCATTGCGGCGCGTGAGCGGCGTCGTGAGGTCCCAGCCGGCGCAGAAACCGCGCCCGGCGCCGGTGAACACCAGCACGCGCACGCTGTCGTCCTTCGCCAATGCGTCGAGCGCTGCACACAGGCGCCGCACGGTGGGCTGGCTCAGTGCGTTGAGGCGCGCCGGGCGGTTCAGTGTGAGCAGTGCGATGCCTGCGCGGCTGCGGTCGATGAGGATGTCGTCGTCTGCTTCGCTGTCGGGCATGGCTGTCTCTTTCTTGTTCAGCGGCCGCTCCAGCGCGGCGCGCGTTTTTCGATGAAGGCGCGCGGGCCTTCCTTGAAGTCTTCGCTCGCGGCCACGCGCTCGAAGGCATCGCGCGTGAGGGCGCGCAGCGCGGCCTCGTCGAGCCCGCTGTTCGCCTCGCGCGCCACGCGCAGGCTCTGGCGCACCGCCACCGGGGCGTTGCGCGCGATCTCGGCGGCCAGCGCCAGCGCGGCTTCGCGCAGCCCCTCGACGTCGGCCACGAGGCGGTTGACCAGGCCGAAGCCGTGCGCGCGCTCGGCATCGAGTTGCCCCGCCGTGAGGATCAGCTCGAGCGCGATGTTCGGCGGAATGGCGCGCGGCAGCCGGTACAGCCCGCCCGCCGCGGCGATCAGCCCGCGCAGCACCTCGGGCAGGCCGAAGGCGGCCTGCCGCACGGCCACGACGAGGTCGCAGGCCAGCACGAGCTCGGTGCCGCCGGCCAGCGCCTTGCCGTTGACGGCGGCGATCCACGGCTTGCTGCGCTCGCGGTACACGAAGCCCGCGAAGCCGCCGCGCTCGGTGCGCAGCGCGCTGCCGCGCCCGGCCGACACTTCCTTCAGGTCGGCGCCCGCGCAGAAGGCCTCGCGACCGGCGCCGGTGAGCACCACGGCGCGGATGTCGTCGTCGGCCTCGGTGGCATCGACGGCGGCTTCGAGGCCCGACGCCACGTCGCCGTTGACGGCGTTGCGCGCCTCGGGGCGGTCGATGGTGACGAGGGCGACGTGGCCCGGCAGGCGTTCGACAGTCACTGCGCTCATGACACGCTCCAGTTCAAGAGATCGTCCGCACCCGCCGTCACCGTGCCGCTGCAACCGACGGGGCTGCGGTCGAGGTCGGTCAGCACCTTCAGCGAAGCCGCGTCCGTGGCCTCGACGCGCGCCATGAGCCGTTCGCCGGCCGGCGTGCGCGCGATCACGATGCCCTGCGAAGGCTGGCCGTCGCGGCCGTAGACCACGGTGAAGGTCTCCAGCGTGGCGGCGCCCGCGTACTGCAGCACCAGCGGCGGCACCGGACCGCGCCGCGCATCGGCGGCGGCCTGCACGTCGTAGTCGGGCTTCGGAAGCCCTTGCGGCGGCGGGCTGGAGCCCAGCACCAGCGCGTGGTGCTTGGTGACGTACTCACCCTGTCCGTAGAGCAGCGCCGCCTTGCCCTTCGGCGCGGCGCGCAGCGCGCGCACCAGGCCGGCGGCGGCGTGTGTCATGTAGTCGTTGAGCGGCGCGCCGAAGAAGCTCAGGCCGCCGGTGGAGGTCATGCGCGCCTCGGGTTCGAGGCCCAGCGTGCGGCGCGCCATCTTGGGCACGATGGGGAAGCAGCTGTACAGCTCCAGCATCTCGAAGGCCGAGGCGTCGCCGCCGACCTGCGCGAGCACGGTTTCCATCACGAGGTCTTGTGCGTGCGAGCGGTGGTACTGGTCGCGCTGCAGATAGTCGCGCGGCTCGCGCGCGGCGGCGCCGTCCCACACGTAGACCCAGCGGTCTTCGGGAATGCCGAGTGCGCGCGCATGGCCCACGCTGGTGAGCAGCACGGCCGCGCCCATGTTGACCAGCGGGTTGGCCACCATGTGCTTGGTGTAGGGCCAGGCAATGAGGCGGTTGGCCGCGTCGACGCGGGCGATGTCCTCGGGCGTGAAGGGCTTGCGCAGCCAGGCGTAGGGGTTGGCGGCGGCCACTTCGGAATAGCGCGCCCACAGGCGCGACGACTCGTCCTGCGCCTGGCGCGGCGTCTGACCCCAGTGGGCGAGCGCGGCGTTCTCGTAGAAGGGGTAGATGGTGGTCGGCATGGCCGCGCCGAGCCGGATCGCCACGGGGTGGCAGATGTCGGTGCCGCGCACCAGCTTCACGCTGTCGTCGCGCGGGGTCCAGTCCAGCGGGATGCCGAGCTTGGCGGCGGCGTCGACCGTGTAGCGCGCCTCGGCGCCGGTGATGGCGGCCACCTGGCTCTCGCCGCGCGCGATGCGCAGCGCGGCTTCGTGGATGTAGCGCACCGGCGCTTCGCCACCGGTGACGCCGTAGACGCTGCGCGCCGGGCTGCAGCCCAGCCGCGCGTTGAGCAGCGCGGGCGCGTCGGTGTAGGGCCACGAGTACTCGCAGACAACGTCGAGCGAGTCGAGGCCGGCCAGCAGCGCGGCGGCGCCGCTGTCCTGAGCGGCGGCGCGCATGGCGCGCGCCATCAGCTCGATGGGTTCGAGGCCTTCGGCGGCCTCCTTGGTGCGGTGCGTGATCTCGCCGACGCCGACGATGACCGGCGTGCGGTCGTCCAGTGCTGTCATGGGGTTAGTGATGTGAGAGGGGTTGTTGTTGCTGCAGCTGCGCCACGCGGCGCAGGTGCCACGCGGGCGGGCCGAACTGGCCTTCGATGAGGGTGGCGCGGCGCACGTAGTGGCCGACAGCGAGCTCCTCGGTCATGCCCATGCCGCCGTGCAGCTGCACCGCGCCCTGCCCCACGGCGCGGCAGGCCTTGGCGACCGCGACCTTGGCGGACGACACGGCACGTGCGCGCGAGGCCGCGTCGGCCCCCGTGGCCAGCGCCTCGCCCACGCTGGCGGTGAGCGCGTCGGCCTGCTCGAGCGCCATGTGCATGTCGGCCAGCCGATGCTGCAGCACCTGGAAGCTGGAGATCGACACGCCGAACTGCTTGCGCTGGCGCACGTAGTCGAGCGTGTCGCGCATCAGCCGGCGCAGGATGCCGATGGACTCGGCGCAGACCGCGAGCGTGGCCTCGTCGAGCGCCTGCTCGATCTGCGGCAGCGCTGCGCCTTCCTCGCCGAGCAAGGCATCGGCCTCCAGGCGCACCGCGTCGAAGGCGATGTCGGCCGCGCGGCCGCCGTCGCGTGTGCGGTAGGCGCGCAGCTGCGCGCCGGGCGCGTCCTTGGGCACGACCAGCAACGACAGGCCCTTGTCGCTGCGCGCCGTGACGATGACATGGCTGGCCCATGGCGCGGCCTGCACCACGGCCTTGCGGCCGTCGAGCCGCAGCCGGCCGTCGGCCTCGCGCACGAGCGTCGTGCGCACGTCGTCGCGTGCGTGGCGGCTGTGCGGCTCGTCGTGCGCGAAGGCCAACACGGCCTGCCCCGCGACAACGCGCGCGAGCAGCGCATCGGACATCGCGCCCGGGTGGCGCTGCAGCAGGCCGGCGCCGATCACCAGCGTCGAAAGATACGGCTCGGCCGCGAGCGCGCCGCCCAGCGTGGGCAGCAGCGCGAGGTGCGCGGCCAGGCCGAGGCCCAGCCCGCCCTGCGATTCGGGCAGGGCCGCGCCCAGCAGACCCAGGTCACTTGCCAGGCCTTGCCAGAACGGCGGCGGTGCATCGTCGGCGGCAGCCAGCGCATGGAGGCGCTGCTCGAAGCCGTGCTGGTCGTCGAGGTAGCGCGCGAGGCTGTCGCGCAGCATCGCGAGGGTGTCGTCTTGGTCGGTGAGGGTGGTCATGAAAAACGGGCCTCAGCGTGATTGCAGCAACTGCGCCGCGATGATGTTGCGCTGCACTTCGTTCGAGCCCGCGTAGATCGACGCGGCGCGGTCGTTGAGGTAGGCGGACATCGAGAACACCGCCTCCTCGGGCACGGCGAGCGCGCCCTGCAGGCCGTCGTCCAGCGGCAAATCAGCCGCCGCGTAGTGCGCGGCGATCTCCACGCCGAGCTCGGTCAGGCGCTGGCGCAGCTCGGAGCCCATCACCTTGCCCATCGAGGGCCGGATGCCGTGCGGCTCGCCGCGCGCCTGGGCGCGCAGCGACTGCAGCTCGGTGGCTTCGACCGCATCGATGGCGCAGTCCATCTCGGCCAGGCGCAGCGCCATCTCGCGCGCCTCGTCGGCGGCGGTGTCGCCCGCGGCGGTGAAGGC